>PULQ01000065.1 GCA_003552465.1 Dehalococcoidia bacterium | reverse complement strand
TATCGAACCCCTTTGGGGCTGGCTTTGGCACCTTCAAGAAGATTCAAAGGTTGCCGGGCGGGTCATCGGGCCAGTTCCCTAACCGCCGCTCTCGATAGCTCTAAGCTGCGTATTCAGTTGTCAACGTGCCGCATTAAGGCTACCACGCAATGTGGGATCCTGTCAAGCGGAGCTGTCCTTTCCTTTTCTGAGCAGTTCATTCTCCAGGGTAGGGCTCCCCACACGCTGCTCCAGTTCCTCAATACTGGTGTGCAGAGGTGGCATTTCCACCGCAGCCGAACCTCACCCGTCAACGATTCTGGTAGTGGCCTAACTCCAGGCCGGCTGGCTAGGTATCAACCAATGAGACAGAAGACAATCCTGCTGCATCATCTCCCACTCCGGGATCTGTCGTCTCTCAGATGGAACCTACCAACCTATTTGCCAGGTATCCATCCCTTCGGAACAGCTGACTGCCAGTCAAAGTCGTCTTCCTCGACCAAAAACATGTTTGCCAAAGTCGTTCGTACATGCCAGACCATCCCCATGAGATAGTTATAGAGAGCCAGGCCATGTAGCATGGTGGCCTGCGGATCGCCAAACACTACGGATGCCAGGGCATCTGCCTTTCTTAGCTGTGAAGGCGCATCAGTTCCTGGAGCGTTCCAAATGCCGTCAAGCTTCGCATAGAGTTCATCTCCCGCTGCCACAAGACGACGTGTCGACTCTTCATACTCCATTCCCGACAGTCTTACGCCGCTTGATTCGATGACTCTGTTCAGCAGAGCATCCCTAAGTTGTTGAATGATCGGGCCTTCACGCCCTTCTTTTTTGCCCGCCGCTAGACGAATAGCAGCGAAGTAGCAGAACGAGCGGAATAGGAGAAGTGTGAACTCCTCTTTCCCGGTGAGCTTCCTCCCTAGTGTCTTCTGCCACTGCTTCCGGTTCTTCTTAACACCATCTTCCAGCAGAGCGTTTACCATAAGGGCCATTAGAGATGGCGTGTAAGGAGTCAGGTCTCTGTCTCTAATGAGTGCGGCATCATCCTCAGTGAGTCTATCGAATAGGTCATTGGGAATCCATCTCTTACATCTGGTGCATTTGAACGCGCTGGGGTGAAGGGTTTTTCCGCAGTGTGGGCATTTTGTCTTCATAGACTCCCCCTTGCAGCAAGACTCGCTGATCTTCTCTTCTTATCTGTCTGAACCACGATCTTACCCATTATCAGACCTCTGAGTCAGGAGCTTGTGGTGGCTGATCACATGGGGCAGGCATATCGGGCAATCATGGCACAATCCGGACATCCGTAACCTGTAACGGGGCTGTCTAACTATTCCTGCAGATCCCAACCCCTCTAATGTCCGCTGATAATCCGCCCCACAAGCGGTTGCAGTACCAGACCCGTGACCACCCAGTATATGGCTATACCACCAAGCCCCCATTTCCAACCAGCAACAATGAACACCAACACAATACCAACTATGAAGAGACCAAGCCAGCTAAAGAACAGACTTACCTCATGTCTATTGTAGAAAGGAGGACGCTCCCACCTTTCACGATAGCTGCTCTGACAATGCCATATAAACGCCAGCTCGAATGCAGACACAACCAGCATCACTAACGCCAAGACCAGTGGCCACATAACAGCTTCTCCTTCAATAACTACCAGGCTCGCGCTACTGTGTGCGCCTGCCGGTGCTACATCCAGCTCTGTTCCATCGTAGTGTTATGCGAAAGACTATCATAACGGCAAGCAAAGCACCTGTTTTGGGCTGGAGCGTTGGACGATTCACTGGACGCTTTGATCTAATGTGCATGTTGTTGGCTCTCAGGCACACTTCCACTCCTGCTCACAGCCTTGTTGCACCACGGGTTGGCACGACTAGGACCAACCCCGACACGCCTGCTATGGCCGACTTATCACGAGATTGTCAAAGGCGATCTCAGTAAAAGTACCACCGACCGCATTGGCAACCAATACTATGTCGCCACCAGTGAAGGTAGTGTCTGTTCCCTGCCATAGCATATGTCCGTTGACCGATAGCCCCAGGTTGCTGCCAACGCACTCAATGCGGATTAGGTTGATGGCACCCACACCCTGGTTTATGGACGATGAGTAGGTTGTTGACGCAAGACGTATCCAGTCTCCCTTGTCGACCTTATACACGAAGTAGTATCCGTCAGCACTGATACCAAATCGATAGGAGTTGTGGCTGTCTTGATACCGGCATGCCACGATGTGCCAGTTGTTATCAGTACCCGCAACAAGCTTAGTCTCGACCTCTAGTACGAAGTCAGTGAAGTGCTTGCCAGCCCATGTGCCGGTAGCGAAGTCCGCGGGATTGTTGTTAATCAGGTGAAGCCAGCCATCCCTGTAGAAAACTGAACCATATTCGGCAGAGTATGTGTCCCAACCACTAGCTTCATCGGTGAAATCATCGGAGAACAATATCTGGGACGCCGTCTGAGTCGTTCGGAAGTGCGCGGTTACGCTCTTATCCGAACTCATCGTGATCATAATGATAGGTGTGGTGCCCGATGCACTACCGCTCCAGCGATCAAAAGCGTAACCAGTAGCCGGGCTTGCGGTCAGCAACACCTGTGCCCCAGATCTGTACTCGCCGCCTGATGTCGAGACAGACCCACCTCCCGCTGGGTTGACACTTACACTAAGCGTATAGGTCGGAGTAGACGCTGCGGGTGTACCTGTCACTGTCAACCCTATTACACCGATGACGGCTATGCTACAACCCACGATGATTCCTGTTAGGTCGCCCCTACTCATTGTATCCTCATCTGATGTATCACAGTCTACAGCATTGTGCTCACCATTGCCGCTATCGCAAGTAGGAACCATAGCACGACCGCAATCAATAGCCACGTGTATCTCCAGACGAATTGCTCCAGTCTTGGTTTCCTATGATACGCGCAGAGTGTAAGAGCTGAGAGAACGTATATGTTAGAGGGATCCCGCTCCAGTGCCTTGAGCCACAAGGCTTGAGCTTCATCGATCCTGCCTTGTTGCGCATACACCTTGGCGAGGAGGCCAACCACCTCTATTCTGGAGCTGTCAGTCTCAGGAAGAGTTCCCAGCAGGTGCTCGGCTTGGAGAAGGTTGCCGGCCCGTGCCAGCATTCTGGCACGACTCAGGATGTCAGTGACCACAGCCTGCCCTTCGAGTGCATCTTCTTGTACAACAGGCTTCTCTCCCTGACCTCGTCGACAATGCTCGGCGTCTTCCACTTTCGAGTATTGAGTGCTCCTATGTGTCGGTTAGAAACCACCCTTCATAACAGTGCTCCGATAGCCGCGTAACTGCTCTGCCATAGCACTAGGAAGAAGGGCGTAGAGTCGCTGGACGGCAGATCTAAGACCATCCAGATCCTGATTCGCGATAGCCATACGGGCTTGTGTGAAGAGGCTCTCCGCTTCCGATTGATCGCTCATGCTACCTTTGCACTCAGTTTCGAGGTATTCAAGCTGTGCCACCCACCAGCCCGGATGTCTCATCAGCACTTGCACTACTAGTTGCCCCATGTTGCCAAGCTTCTGCTGAACTGCGTCAGGGTCCCTTGATGCTAGAGCCTTCCTTGTGTCCGCCTCAAGGCGGGAAAATCCGTCACCATCATCAGCGTTACCGTACTGCTCTACGGCCTCGCGTCCACTGGCGATCTGTCCCTCAGCCTCCGCAACTAGAACAGGCCAGGTAATCAATGCCTCGACCTCATCAAGCTTCTCATCAAGCTCGATGCGCCGTCGCTCACATGTATCCGGAGCCTCTTGGTCACCCCTCTTAGTTGCCGCCAGTGCAATGTCAATCTGGTGAACCAGTTGCTCGTCTTCAATCTGCCGCAGAAGCGCGGTGGCTTGATCAGTACCCGCTAGCTTAGCCTGTTCACTGATCTTCTCCAGGCGGGCCTTTGCCTTATCTGAATGGTCCTCCAGATCTTGCTGCTCGATTCGCTGGTACTTCGGATCAAACACCTCTTCAAACTCATCATCCAATATGGGTACATAGGCGGAGACGCTTATTATGCGGGACTCATCCATGGCAATCGTCACTTCGATAGGGCTGTTGACCGGGATATCGCGACGCATATTCTCTCCCGACACCTCCAGACGCCCAATCAGCGAGTTCCGATCAGCGCGCTTGTTCTTACCTTCTACAACCGGAATCCGGAGGAATGTGCCAGAGTCACCACTCTTGACAGCCTCCGTGGTGTTAAGCCTATGGTCTCGCTTCTTCAGGGGCAGTGATACACCTTTCTCAAGAAACCACAAGACGTCACCGTTTGCAAGCCCGATACCAACACTGTTCACTAGAGTCTGTGCCGAGATGGTGATCCCTACTGTATAAGAGAATCGGTCTGGGGTCGTCTGACAACGGTTTCCCTCAGCGTCTCTAAGCTCAATCGAGAACTCATTCTTGCGATCGCGCTCCGCGTAGATAGTGGCAACGAATGCTCCGTTTGTCCCCACAGCGATCTTGCCGGAGCGCCACCCGGTCTTATCTTCCACGATCTCAACAGTGTACCCGTGTAGAGACTCACCCTGAGGAGCTATCACCTTTCCTCCTATTGCAGGCTCTGTATCATCGCCAATAGGCTTGTAGTCGAGTTCCATCTTGAAGTGCCCGGCGGGAACTGCGGCATATCCTGTGACTGCCTCAGGTAACACCTGAGTTCCAGCGAATATTGCAGCACCGCACGCCACTACCGTGAGCGGATTCTCCCTCAACTCGAGCGCAATCTCCAGCTTACTGGTCAACATGTCACGGAACAATGGGGTCAGAGTAGGACCGCCAACGAGAATCAGCCTCTCAATATCGGAGGGCGAAAGGCGCGCTTCTTGCAACACTGACCTGCACAGGTTGATTGACCTCTCAACGAGAGGCTCTGCCAACCGCTCAACGTCGCCTCGCTTCAGTTCGTACTCAAACGGCGTGGCTGTCCCATCCCGGGACTTGAAGAGGCTGGCTATTTCGATTTCGACTTTGTCTTCCATGGAAAGCATGATCTTTGCATTCTCAGCGTGGTATTCGAGTTTGGAGCGAATGGTTCTCCATAGCCCGTCATCGGGTGATAGACCAAACTCCTTGATGACGGCGGGGACCAGAAGAGACTCCACGATCTGCGAGTCCACAAGTCCACCTCCCAGATGATTGTCCCCTCCGTGGTTTACCACCTGTATCTGCTCGTCCCGCACCCGCAGGATCGCTGCATCGAAGGTTCCACCTCCGAAGTCATAGACCATCCAGAACACACGGTCGCTGGTGGTCTGAAAACCGTATGTTAGGGCAGCCGCAACCGGCTCCTGAACCAGCGGACTATATGAGAGTCCTGCCAAAGATGCTGCCCTGTTCGTGGCGGCACATTGTGGCAGTTCAAAGGCCGCTGGCACGCTGATGGCAGCGGCCGAGACCTTTTCTCCATGCCGCCGTTGGACGTCTGCGCGAAGCTTTGTCAACACCTCTGCAGAGAGCTCCTCAGGAGTCATGCGCCGGCCATTGATGCCGAAAGGTTCCAGAGGTTCGGGGTGCCCCATCTGTAACTTGAACCTCCTGCGTACATCGGAGAGTTCTGTTGTATCGTCGCTGAGATGCTGGTCCTTTGCTGTCTGCCCGACTCTCAGCGCTCCCTTTCTGTTAAACGAGACAGCAGACGGAGTGTACTCAGCGTTCTCATTCGTCCTTATGATGCGAGCACCGGTACCGTCTAGCACCGCTATAGCACTGTTGGTGGTACCAAGATCAATGCCGAAGTCTATAGTCTGACGTTCCATAAACTCACCTCCTGGGTTGCTGTGATTGTTGTCACGTTTCAGCCTCCTCCGGGACTCCTACGACAACTTCTCCCATCTGTATGATTCTATCTCTATAGTAAATGGTAGGTCTTAGTGTCTCTATTATCTGTCGCCGGGCCAGGCTGGGAACTGGCTGCGACGTTATCACTCGCAGCGCCATCCCGCCATCGTAGTCTCCACCAGTGTGGTCCTTAATCTCAATGCCTCCCTGTGTAAGGGCATCCTGAGTTCGTTCGATATCTCGGGACAGCCTCTGCAGTTGCTTAGTGTGTTCGCCTGTCGTCGCCAGCCTTTGCTGGACCCGCCACACCAAGGTTCCCACATCCGCTGCCATGTCAAGCAGTTCCTGTTCGTTCCGGGATGTCGTTTGAGAATCAGATGCAGTGCATTCGGACCACTTAGCCAGCGCCTCCAAGGATTCAGACAGTTCGATATACTCCGACTCGCCTATCCGAAACTCCCGAGGATAGAAGAGCCACTGCCTCAGACTGTCCGCTATCGTAGCCAGTATACTGCTACGAGACATCTGAAGGCCTCTGCCCGATTGTCCATCCCTTTGCAAGCATATCCTCCACAAGCCCGAAGCCATTCTTGTGGGATTCAGGTTTCACACCACTCGGGAACGTCGCAGCGGCGAGTCCGTGAGCTGCAGCGATGATGGCACCGAGAACGGCAAGCCCCGCCCAGAAGCTGTTTGCCGCAAATCCGATGACAAACGCAAGAAAGAATGCGGCGATCGTCCCTCCCACTCTCCAGCCCTTGCTCCCTCTGTGGGCCGATCGACACCTCGTGCACCTTGGCACTGTTACTGGGAGGTATTGCCATCTAACCTGAGTCTGCAAGAATCCCTTATCACGCTGCACATTGCCGTACATCATCACAGTAATGGCGCAATCAGCATCCGGGTCTTGACCGCAGAACCAGCATGACAGATACTGTGCATTCGCGCCTATCGTCTCGATATCGTCGCTGATTCTCTGCTGGACGAACTGGCTCTCCGCTATACTGTGCGACTGTTCAGCTATTGCAAGAGCCTCTCGCCACTCTTCAGTATGGTTCGCAAATGCTATCAGGCATGACCTGACTTGCAGCGCGACTTCGTCATGAATGGACTCGCGTGTGGAATCTCCTTCTGTCAAAAAGCGGTCAAGCGTCCTAAGCAGCGGCCCCGCGTGTGCGATCAGATCGCGAGCCAGTTCGTTGCCACGCTCCGGCGACTCGTTAACCTCCTCCATGGTGTGCACGCACATGGTTCTCACTCTCTGGAGCGTCGGTGCTATCGCCCGTCTAATCGCAGCCTGGGCGATACGATCATCGAAACCGGCATTTCCTATCACCTCGAGGTGAAAAGCCGAATCCTTGTGATCATCACTGTCAGCGGCTTCCACGGCAAGCATCGCGTTGATTAGGAGCAGCGCCTTGGGCAGTTCTTCACGCATGCGGTCAGCTGTTTCTCCTGTTAGGCGGGGGTCATCGAGCTCGCGAATCCGCTGTTCTACTCTCTGCCAGAAGCCTTCTGAGTTCAGCAGTATCCTCCATCTAGCAAAGGCTTGTTGCCAGTAGGATCGCTTGCGTTCAACCTCCTGCTTGGAGGCTAGGTTAGCTCCAGAATCCATCTGTTCCATATCGAGGGCCATGGCATGATACAGAACAGCCAGATTGTGCGTAGAGACACTGGCCTCACTGCCCTGTGCCTCATGACGTTCCCAGAGGGACAGGGCATGTGAAGGGTCGTTGCGCACTAACGCCGCAAGAGCCCCGTCGTCCGGGTCTTCCAGGGACAGTGGCCAGATCCAAAACAGCTCATCAATGAACCTCAGTTCCGGATCAAGGAGTCGTTGCTGCGCCTGGCGTCTTGCATCTCCGTTGTGGGAAGTGTCGAGCGGCAGAATACTGCCTTTGACATGTTGGATGTCCCCGTATCGTTCTGCCAGGTCTAGCTTTCGCATGTGAGACGATATCTGCTTCGGAGAGGCGGTCACCGGGATGCCCAATATGCGGAAGGCGTTAATTCGATAGATGTCAGGGCGCGCCATCTTGAGTAGCGTGTAATCCCACACCGCTGAGTAATCTGTCTCCATTGTCTGAAACAATCGTCGCGGTACTCCCGCTCGTATCCGCTGTTATAGTATCATATGACGATTCCGCGCCGCCATAGCTTGAGTCGGTACTCGTATTTGTCACGCAGATCAGATCGTCCTGCTATAGCTTTCTCAAGAAGGTCAGCCGCTTCCGGAAGCCTGGCCAGGTGTCGAGAGATCCTGATAGCCTCTAATGCCATTGTCTCTGAGTTCTTGTCAGGAGTTCTCGAAACCATGCCAGGATTGTCGGTTCTCTCTATAGGTTTTTCAGCCGCTACCAAACCTTTCCGTGGCGGCCATTTCTTGACGTCTTCCAGCATCTCCCCCGCATTACGATAGCGTTCACTGGACTTGCGCTTCAGGCATCGTGAGACAATGGTCTCCAGATAATCGTCTACTCTCGGGTTGATATCGGTGGCTGGAGTGACTTCGCGCTCCCAGCACTTGCCAGTTGACAGATCCACTCTGCTCTCAACCCGAAAGGGCAGACAGTTCGTCAAGAGCAGATAGAGTGTGACACCAATGGCCCACACATCTGCAGCGCAGGAGTCCATGTCATACAGGCATTCCGGTGGCTTGAACACGGGAGTCCCTTTTGAACTCGCCAGAAGGGTAAGGGGGTTGACCGCCTTGGCCAGCCCAAAGTCACTTAGCCTGATCCGCATTCCCTCGTCATCATAACCAATGAGGATATTCTGCGGCTTTATATCGCGATGGATTATGGGTGGCTGCTTACTGTGCGCAGCGGCCATTCCCAGGCATACCTGCCCGATGATATCCATGGTGACTGCGATCGAAACGAAGCTGTCGTTGTAGGAGTCTATGAGACCTTCCAGAGTACCAGCTGGCATATACTCCATCGTGAAGTAGCCTCGCCGTCCTGCATCAGTAGCCAGGATACCAGCATCGAACACTCGGATGATATTGGGATGCCCTATCTTCGAGAGCAGCATGGCTTCAGCTAGATCTCGTTCAACCTGCTCCAAATCGGGGCTCTGAGCCTTGAAAACCTTCATGGCTTGTCGTCCCAGGAATCTGTGCTTTACGCGGTATACCTCTGCAAATGCACCTTCGCCGAGAAAACGGTCAACTCGGTAGACTCCATGTATCTCCTGGTCTTCGTTAAGCAGCATGCTGGCCTGCCTTACTCACGCTGTTACACCTGTCTGAGCTGCGCTTTTTCTTGCGATCTAACTCACCCTGGATGGTCCGCAATACCCAATCTTGCAGCGTGGAATCGTCTTCGGCTGCACGGATACGCAGTCGCTTATGCAGTTCCGCGGGGAGACGTATGTGGAGCATACGTGTCTGGGCTCGTCCTCGATTATTCATCTGGGCGTTCCGCCGAACCTGTTGACTGCGACAAATGTATCTTGGTTACCGGCATAAGTCAATAGCCATAAAGAGCTATAGGAGCTGCTGCCGCGGTCCGCGGTTACAGGGCAAGAGGCATATCGTATAGATGAGTGCTACTCTTCGCCTTTCCATGACCCAGCGTGTTCACACATATGTCAGCTTTGTTGAGTCACTAATACTATCTATGATCCGAGCTGTAATCGTGTGCCTGCGCAAGCACCCTGCTAGATCGGTCGAACCCGCCAGGGAGAGTATTTGCTCGAGTGTAGATCGAGGATAGGCCGGGTTAGGCCGAGTGTGAACCGAGGACAGGCCGAGGACAGACTAGGTTTTGTCCCACCAGGGACTCTTGCAGCGAGGACAGACTATTGGCAGATCATCTTGTCGTGGCAACCACCGATGTCCACATCGATTGCATTGGAGCCTTGTTCGAGTAAACTCCTGACCAAGAGCCTTGTCCAGGGCCTCACCGATAGTGATATCAAACCGACTGCTTAACTCTTTCAATCTCTCATACTGTCCCAGGGCAATCCGAACCACTTTGGTCGGTTCACGCTTGTTGGAGGCCAGCAGTCCTGTATGGCTCCAGTCTTGTCTCATCTTGCCCTTTTCACCGTCAACGGGTTCTTTCTGCGCTCCATGTTCTTCTGGGCGAAGTAGCCCGGCGTGAACTGTGGGTAAAGCGTCAGCTGGGGCCG
>PULQ01000138.1 GCA_003552465.1 Dehalococcoidia bacterium | reverse complement strand
CCGGTCGGACCGGCGCATCAGTGGACTATGCCCCCGATCCCGGAGCCACGGTTACGCCCGTTGTCAAGGCATGATGCGGTCGGGTACTCCGTCTGGTAGCTGGCGGAGCGGAAATGGAGCTAAGGTGACAATAGACAGAACTTTCACGCTTACCTTTGCCCTAACTCTATAGCAGTAATAGCCAGAGACTGCGTGAAGGTCAGACTGATCGAAATACTCAGCCTGAAACCCGAAGATAAGGAAAGGCTTAACTCCTACGCACCAGAGCGCTTCGATGATTGGCAAGATCGCATTGTGAGGGAAGTACCGCAGCTAAGCCAACTCAACATAGAGCAGATTAGAGCAAACTTGGATACTTATCTACATGACAGTAAGAAGGTTGAATTTAACAGTTACTTAGCCGATATATCCAGGTGGCCGTTGATGTGTATGGACATTGGAGATGGCTACTTCCCATAGCCACTGCTGGACGTCTCCACGCTAAGCCTTTCACCTTCCTTGGCTGGGTCAGTCCCAACGAGCGCAGGCGACGCAGCACCTTCTTGCCATTGACCTGGATATCCATCGCCCTCACGGCCTCCGTGACCTTGCGGTAGCCATAGACCTCGCCGTGACCCTGGCGAACCTCGTTGATGGCCATTACCAGCCCAGTGTCAAGGGCTCGCGGTTTCTGCTTGGAGGCCGGGCGGTAGTGTTAGCTTGAACTGGCCAGGTCTGCCGTCTTCATAGCGGCTGTGCGAGGTGTTCCTTCAGTAGTCGAAGTATCCACCAGCTTCCTCTTCATCGTCGTGGTAGCACCCCGGCCAGCTTTTTTGAGCCTCGATGACCAGCGCCTGCTGGCCCACCAGCTCCTTTAGGCGGCGGTTTTCATCCGCTACAGGATGATGACCCTTCCTGCCTCGCCTGCCTACCAGGGCAGCCGCGTCCCCCAGCCAGGAATGGCTCCTCCCAGCGATAGGCCTGAGATAGGCTCACCCCATGGTGGGTGCAGATGGGTCCATCGATTCATCTCCCCTGATGATCTCCTTTCCAGTGTCCTGCTCCTTTGTCCTTCTCGCTGGGCTACCTTCCGCTGAAAGAACGAGGCCCTACGCGCGCGCGCGAGAGGCAGAGCAGAAAGCAGAGCACAAAAGCAGAGCAGAAAGCAGAGCAGAAAGCAGAAGCAGAAAGCAGAAGCAGAAAGCAGAGGTCAGACAAGCAAATCTTGAAGGCACACTCTCGGGGATTACCAAGTCACAAACCAATATTGTGCCGGGTAGCTTCTCGGGGTTTGTTGGGCACTATCGCTAGGTTTTGCGGCAATAGCCGTCTGATTTCCTCCAGCAGGGCTTCGCGAGTGAACGGCTTGGTTATCTACCCATCTGCACCCATTCCCTCGGCAGACTGCTTATGTGGGTCGTGGCCCACGGCACGCATAGCCATTGTTGGCTGATGCAGCAGCTGACCAAATAGGCTCCTGTAACCTGTTGAACATTACAAGTGATCGTGCAGCAGGCGAGGCAGTCACCTCGGGCCATAACGGACTAAGCGCCTTTCCGGGCCACCCAGTATGTGTACAGGCCGCAATCTCCTGCCCAGATTATCTCACTCTTAAAACCTGCTCTCTCGATGCGCTCCAGTATCTCTTCCTTGGGTCGGTAGAACATCTTCGGCCAGCAGGCAACGCCGTGTGCGTATGAGGCCTCTTCCCTGCTGCTTATGTTAGCTCCTAAGAAGAATCCGTCTACCGCAAGGGCGTGGTGTATGCCATCCAGGTAACGATGAAGCTTCTCATCATCGAAGTAGTCTGTCAGTCCAACCATCTCACAGAGCTTCACGGACGCCGGTTCGACCTCCTCAAGAAACCTGCCCACCGTTGTCTCGCGGAGGTCCACGACATCCTCGATTCCCAGTAGGCGGGCATTCTTGCGTCCTCTTTCCAGTGCCTGCAGGTCATTGTCAACCAGAATCAGGTTGATGGCGTCACCATGGACGTTGTTGGCCGCAACTGCATGAAGCATCTGGCGCGCTGAACCACTTCCCAGACTGAGGATCGTTAGCTTCTCTCGAGGTCCAGGCGTATCTGTGATAATCTGTAACAGAAGACTGATCGCGGATTGGGTGAGCGTTCCTCGGGATCGAACAGAGCGGCAGTTGTATGACATCTGCCACAGATGGTCCCCCAGCCCCCATAACAGCCTCCACGGCCTGAACCGGTACTCATAGAGCACCTGCATAGCACCGTCGGTATGCCCCTGAACGGCCCTTGTCACAACCTTAACCGGATCAATACCGGTCAGGAGAAAGATGGCTACGCCCATTCTCAGGGGGATACGTCCCACGGAGTTGTAGAACCCGACCATTGGAGCCGACGGGCGAACCCGGGCCGTTGCCGCTGCAAGCAGTTCGTTGAGCCTCTCCCCGATCTCTCCTGAACTCACTCGTGTCTCACACTCAACTCAGTGTGCCCGTGTCTCAGGTCTGCCGGTCTGCAATGATGGCGGTTCAGTCACCACCAATCATATCAAGACCAACAGGATCAAGCAAGGGGCGTCACAAACGAGTTATCGTGCAATGTCGCCAGGCCATGACGGTGGTCGCCCAACGGCAACCCTGAATGCCCCTGGGGCAACAGGCGGCCCCCCCGCGGATCCGCCAGGGCGACGTCAAGGCCTGCTACGTCCGCATCCGGCGGCGGTGGGTGCGCGTCGGGACGCTCTGCCTCGACTGCGCCGAATTCGTCTCCGAATTACCACAGCCCCCGGGGGGATAACGCTGCTGCTCAAGCTCTTACCACCCTAAAGGGATTTCAGGGGAGTCAAACGATCATGGTCGATGATGGTCGCAACCGTCAAGGTCTCAACCAAGACGCCGACACAGAAACGGTCTCCGATTCACTCGATGCGTCCGCTGAACAAGCCGCCGGAAAGGCCGCCGACGACATCCAGTCCGATGGAACACCACTCGAACGGTCGCCTCGCAATCCTGACTGCTTCAAGGCCGAGTACCTGGGCGCCACAGTATGGTTCGTCCGCGATGAGGAATACCTGGACAGGCTGCCTCCCGGCGCGATAGCCTACACCCTGGATGAGGCCCGCATCCTTGCTAACCGCTCACCCTGGACACGCCGCATGGCCCATGAGGCTAAGAAGGCAGACCAGGCTATCACTAACCCCTTGCCGTCCTCTCAGCCTACCCTGGGTCTGCCATGAGCTCACCGCCCCGCTCGATGCTCCGCTCTTCTCAACAACTCCGGCTTTAGTAACCAACGTCCACCCCCCTCGCCCGGAGCGCAGGTATATGCGTGTTGCGGGAAGCGGTGCTCAACGGATTGTCCCATAGCGCCACAATATCTCCCTCTCCCAGTCCGGGGTTGTCCACAAGTGGCTTGATATCGCTTATCTGGTTGTCCCAAAGGTAGAGTCTGGTCAGGCTGGTCAGGCCCGCCAGAGGCGATATGTCGCTTATCTTGTTATCATCCAACCCGAGCTCCGACAGGTTGGTGAGGCCCGCCAGAGGCGATATGTCGCTTACCTGGTTCTCCCCAAGCGAGAGCGAGGTAAGGTTGGTCAGGCCGGCCAGGGGCGATATGTCGCTTATCTGGTTGCAGCAGGGACCAAGGCTCACCAGGTTAGTGAGGTTAGCAAGAGGCGAGATATCGATGATCTGGTTGAACCCAATCTGGAGGGATGTGAGGCCGGTGAGATTGGCCAATGCAGAGACATCCGCTATCTGGTTATGATCAAGCCAAAGCACTCTCAAGCTGACCAGGTTGGACAGCGGCGAAACATCGCTTATCTCGTTTTGCAATAGGTAGAGATGCGTAAGGTTGGTGCAGTACTCCAACCCAGTGAGGGCGGCAATGCCCCTTTCCCGAGCATCTAGATGGGTAAGCCTCTGCAGATCTGACGCGTAGATATCCCCCGTCGCCTTGCCGATCGCCTCTCTTATTGCCGCCTCAAGATTGGGGTCGGGGAAGTGAACTGATCGTTCCTCACCTTCTTCCTCGAAGTTGGCAGTGATGGAGTGGTTCCCCTCCATGGTGATTGTTGTCGATGCCGTGTTGACATTGCCGACGGTGCCCACATCTCCAGTCCAGTTCACGAACTCATAGCCATCCTCAGCCTCTGCAACCAGCCCAACCACCGTTCCCTGCCTATACGTGAAACTCCCCTCGCCAGGGCTGGTTACGCAGCCACCAGCAGTGCTGCCACTGGTTAGATCATATATGCCCAGTTGCTCCAGCTTATTCTCAGTCGCTTCATATATGGCTTGTTCAAGCTGATACTTATCCAAGAGGCTGCTTGCGGGCCCCCACCACGTATTAGGATACGGGCCCTCCCCGGAAGGCGCCGGTACAATCTGCCACTCGGCCTCGTCTTCATTCCATTGATCGCACTTCAAGAAAAGATAACAGCGACCCTCGCCGTATTCCTCCCAGCTTACCTTTAGCCAGGCAGCAAACCATCTACCCTCCAAGATTCTTATGAGGCCGCTGGCGGCATCTGCTACCGCAGGTCCGATACCCAAAGGGTCCTCCGGCAAGCGAGTAAGCTTCCCGATCACGGTTTCCTTGCTCCTCAAGTCGTCAGGATTAATGTCTGTTGAGGGGGTGACCGTGACTTCGACTGTAACGTTGCGTATGGCACCAGATACTAGAGGATTCCCTTGTGTTTGCATGGCCTCGAAGAAGCTCGACACGTTGCGCATATCTTCAGGTACCGCCGGCTTACATTGTGCCTCCATCGCCGCCAAATAGGCTGACACATTATCACCCATAGCAACTCCCAGACTGCTAAAGGCCTCACCAAGCGCGATAGACTGCTCGATAAACGCCTCCTGTGCCGCAGCGTGCAGCCACGAGGGGAGGTCCTCGTCGGGGATTCCTACCCATTCCTGAACCTTGGGTTCATCTAACACTTCGACGAGATTATCCAGAATGCTGATCAGGTTAGGGTCATCCAACCCAAACAACTCAACCAATTCCATGTCGCCAACTGCTTGCACAAAAGTGTCTGCCTCTTGCTGTAGCTCGAGATGTGTGTGCTCGAAGTAGAACTCGCGGATCGCGTCAAGGTTGTCAAGGATAGGAACTGGTGCGGCAAGAATGCTAGAGCTCCCCTTCAGCCTCCCGAATGCCGACACCAGGTCTTGCGTCGCTTCATATACCCCGGGTACTTCCTCCATTGCTGGATCATCAAAGCCGAGCCAACTGGCGTGCGTCGTTTGCATGCTCTCGCGCAGTGCGCTGAGATCTTCCTGTGCCATGCTAGCCGCCGCATCCCCGAATAGGTCAGCCCGTTGCATAAAGTCGTCCACAAGATCTGCCAGCATTTCAGCATCCACCCCGCTATCATCGCCCAACGTCTGCAACTCCCCGGCAAAGTTAGCGAGCTTTCCGGCAGTCGCCGAATAAGGCTCCTCCAGGTCAGCTAACTCGACTGCATGTTCAATATCTGCCAAAACGATTCCAATATGGGTGCTAGTCTCCGCGAACACAGACGCAGCCTCCGACACAAATGCTTCCCGCGGGTCCGGGTCGGGCTCTCGTTCTGGACTACAACCGGGGAGCGCAAACGACAAGATCAGAACAATAGCAACCAAAATACGCCCGAGTCTCACCATGGTAATACCTCCTTGATCTCCGACGTCAGCTGGCGGGGACTCTGACAACTGATCCTTCCACCCCGGCGACCATTAGAGCGAACTACACCACAGCGTGCGCCTGCTCGCACCCAACGCCTACCACTGCCCGCCCTCTGCCCCATCTGAATCCTCAAACTTCATTTTCTATCAATGCCGACTGAGTTGTCAAGACCTCGCCTGGACCCACCGCTTCACCATAGTTACCGTGGCCATCCTTGCGGGTAAGCCCCCTCCCCACGGCCGAGGGCCCCGGGAGGGGTTTCCAGGCCACGGTGGTTGTCTAACGGCAACCCTGGGTGCTCTGCCAGGCTCTATGCCGCAGGCGCCGGCCCGCGCGCGCGTCCGCCCCGGGTCGGCAAGGGCGACGTCAAAGCCTGCTACGTCCGGATCTGGCGGCGGTGGGTGCGCGTCGGGACGCTCTGCCTCGACTGCGCCGAGTTCGTCTCCGAACTACCACAGCCCCCGGGCTATCACGGCGCTGCTAAAGCTCTCACCACCCTAAAGGAATTTGAGGGGCGTCAAACGATCATGTTCGATGATGGTCACAACCGTCCAGGTGTCAACCGAAACGCCGCCATAGAAACGGTCTTCGATTCAATCGACCCGTTCTCTGAACGGGCCGCCGGAAAGGCCGCCGAAGACATCCAGTCCGATGGAACACCAGCTGAACGGTTGCCTCGCAACCCCGACTGCTTCCAGGCCGAGTACCTGGGCGACACGGTATGGTTCGTCCTTGATGAGGGCTACCTAGACAGGTTGCCCGCGGGTGCTATTGCCTACACTCTGGCAGAGGCACGATGCTAGCCAACCGGTCACCCTGGACACGCCACATGGCCCATGAGGCCAAGAAGGCAGACCAGGCCATCAACAACCCCATCCCACCGTCTCACCCCACCCTGGGCCTACCATGAGCTCACCGCCCCGCCCATGTGCAGTTGTCAACAGTCCGGTTCTAGTAGTTAACCCACACACCCCTCGCCTCGAGCTCTGGTATATAGGTGTTGCGCGAAGCAGCGCTCAACGGATTGTCCCTCAATTCCACATAGTCTCCTCCACCCAGCCCTGGGTTATCCACCAGCGGGGATATGTCGCTTATCTGGTTATCTTGAAGCTCCACATACTCGAGGTTGACCAAATGAGTGAGCGCCGATATGTCACTGATCTGAGTGTTGCCAAGGCCGAGATATGCCAGCTTGGTTAGATTTGCTAGGTAGGAGATACCACCTATCGGGTTATCCGCAAGCCACAGAGTATCCAGATTGGTGAGACTAACTACTGTGGATGCATCCCTTATCTGGTTTTCCTCAATGCTCAGCATCTCCAGAGTGGTGAGACTAGATAACGAGGACATATCGCTTATCTGGTTGCAGCAAAGACCGAGTCTCACCAAGTTAGTGAGGCTAGCAAGAGGCGAAACGTGGACCACCCTGTTGTAACCTAGGCAGAGGTCTGTCAGGCCAGCAAGATTCGCCAATGCCGAAATGCTGCTTATCTGGTTGTCCGAAAGGTAGAGCTCTCTCAGGTTCGTGAGGTCAGCCAAAGGTGAGATATTGACTATATGATTGGTAGTAAGAGAGAGCTTCGTCAGATCAATGAGACCGGCCAAAGGAGATATGTCGCTTATCTCATTACCATATAGATACAGCAGAGTCAGGTCTGTACAATACTCCAGCCCGGTCAGATCAACAATATCCCTTCTCGAAGCATCAAGCTCGGTAAGCCCCTTCAGATCTGCAGGATAGATATCCCCCGTCGGCTTGGCGATCGCCTCCCTTATCGCCTCCTCAAGATTGGGACACGCGAAGTAGGCGGGCTTTTCCCCCACGTCCTGCTCGAAGTTGGCCTTGATGGAGTAATTGCCGTGCATCAAGATCACCGCCATCGGGGGTAGCATGTCTCCGAGTGTCTCCACATCTCCAGTCCAGTTCGTAAACTGGTAGTCTTCGTCAGCTTCGACCAACAGTATGACTGGTTCCCCAAACGGATAGGTGAACCTACCCTCTCCAGGCTCCGTCACTGCGCCTCCTTCTGTGCTGGTGATATCCAGAGTCACGGGAGGAATCTCCAGGGTGACCTCAATCTCAGGCACCATGCCGAATATGAAGGCACTCGCAACGCCCAGCGTTGCTATCGCCGTCGCCTGAACACCGACCTCGAAGATATACAAACCTTCAGACAGTGACCTGGCAGTATGAACAACCACCTCCTGCTTGCCATGTTGCCTCAGTGCCAGTTCGTAGTCTAGAACGTCATTGAGAGTCAGCAGTGACTCAGCGCCCGTGGCCAACCAGGATTGGACTCCACCCGCTATCGGGCCTACGATCATCAACGCAAGGGAAAGAGCATCCCCCCATCCAAACGGTCGCTCTATCCATCGCTGCACTGCAACCTCTCGGCGGTTCGGGTCCCGATAAGGCGCCATCGCGAGTATCTCTGTCGTCGCCCTCGCAGCAGGAGCAGGCCAGGGATACGTCAACGCTCCGCCCGCATGTAGCACTGTCGCTTTGACGGTCATGTCAGTGTTGTCAGCGGGTACATGAATGACTATGCTTTGGCCAGCATATCCTATAGCACCCCCATCGAGTTCAACGTCGGTGTGTACTCCCACCACACCAGACCAGTGGTTGGAAAAGGGAACCACCGTACCGCCAACACTGATAGTATGTTCAGTCGTGACACCTGCGTAGAAATCCATGTGGCCAGCGTCAATGCATACAGGCGTGTATATGATGACAGCAGTCGAAAGATCTGACTCTTCCGCAAGCTGGCCGCATACCCCCGCCCAACTCACAGAGTCCGCTGACAGCTTCCTCAAGCTCGTGTAGGTCTCAACGCCCGTATCAGATTCAACCATGGCCATTAGGCACCCATGTATTGCCTCTGCAACGGGATCAAGTGCCTCAAAATCCACCTCTCCCTCTGTCAGCATCGACTCCAGAATCCCCTTCACCTCCTGCCATCGCGATTCATCGATCCATGGCTCAAGGTCATCCAATAGAGTGGCACCGCGATTCCTAAGCGTATCCACCTGGTCCTCTCTTAGCTTTAGCGTGCCTGTGCCTGCCTCCAGCTGTTCAACCTGGTTGTCCGTGAGTTGTAGGATCTCGACCAATCGATCTCTGGGCTCTGGCACCTCCATGTCAGGAAACTCTGGCTCATCGCAGCCTGCCGGGATGATCGCAGCGACTAACGCCAAACATGTGAATACGCCCACGATTCTCAACATTACAGAACCTCCTTGCTCTTTGATCTGCAAAAGTCGGGGAACCCACAGCCGATTCCTGCACCCAGACGGCTGTCAGCGCAAGCTAACGCATAGCTTGGGCCTGCTCGCAACCAACGCCTACCAAGCCCTGCCGTCTGCCTCATCCAGATCCTCTACCACCATTTTCCCTCGCCATAGACTGAATTGTCAATACCTTGCTCCCGTTCACCGAGTCGCCCTAGTTCACCCGGTCAGCCCGGTTGCCAAGACCCCTCCCCACGGCCGAGGGCCCCGACCGGGTTACGCCGCATGCGCGCGCGCCACGGGATATGGGGGTGTACGCGCTCGCCACGCAAGGCCTGCGCAACGCGCCGTTCGACGCCGCCCGACTGGGGGCTTGGACGCAGGCTACGGCGCTCGGGAAGAGGGTGCGCTCTCGCTCGGTGCGGGCACCACTGTGCCCGCTTTCCTAACTCCGCCCTTCCTCTCCTCCACTTCTCCCCGTTTCTTACCGTTCTCGTTCCCGTGCCCGTTTCGTTCTCTCGACCTCTTCAGGTCAGCGGGCGTGCCGCCGCAGGCACCGCGTGAAGGCTGCCTCTGCATGAACACGCAAGGTCTCACGACACAGCCACCAACACTGCCATCATCGTGAGTTCGCTCCTTAGGGCGGCGATTTCACGGACCCGGCGCGCGCGAGAACGTTTAGGTTCGGCAAGAGCTGGAGCTACGGGATACTCGCGCAGAAATCAAGGACGCTGAGCACTCCCCCTGTTGGGATGTCCAGCTCTTCTGTCTGGCCCGGCCACATCTAACAGTCTTCAGCTACCAGGGCTGCACAATCTGGGCTTGTGTTCAACTTTGTCACTATCGCACTCGCAAGACGTGACGTCTCGTCGCACAGCCCTGTCTCACACCGATGGTCAACCGCCCGAGCTCACTGGCGGATCCCCGGCGTATAGTGCTTCCTTGACATGCCCTTTCAACCTTACTTGGTACTTGCCGGTTGCATGGTTGTAACGGTAGTTGAACATCTTTCCCTGGAGTTCCACGCCGGAATCCAGTTCTTTCCTATTGCTCTTCACCCATCCCTTAAGGTCATCATAGACAATATCATGCCACTTGTGGTCTAGAAGTAGCATTGAATGGGGTGTATATAAAGCCTCTTTGATACTGCGACTCAGCCGCACTTGGTATGTCCCGTCCCTTGAGTTACATCT
>PULQ01000039.1 GCA_003552465.1 Dehalococcoidia bacterium | reverse complement strand
GCGCGAAGTTGGCGGTGATGGAGTAGTCGTCGTTCATGGTGATGGAGGTATCGGGATTGCTGGAGCCGTCTATAGGGGCACCGGCCCAGGATACAAAGCTGTATCCCGTGTCAGGGTCTGCGACGAGATCGACGGGGGTGCCCTCCATGATATCAGCTATGATCTTCGTCTGGCCCGCTCCCACCGTGGTCGTTTGTCCGTCAACGGTGACGGTTACCGACCCTCCGGCGGTGCTGGATACGGTGAGGTCATACTCATCTGGCGCCGTATCGTCGGCGAAGTTGGCGGTGACTTCGTAGTCGTCGTTCATAGTAATGGTGGTTACCGGATTACTGGAGCCCTGTATGGGTTCACCAGCCCAGTACATGAAGCGGTATCCCGTATCAGGGCTGGCCACTAGATCGACCACCGTGGCCTCCGTGATATCAGAAATGGTCTGTGTCTGATTCGCTCCCACCGTGGTCGTTTGTCCGTCAACGGTGACGGTTACCGACCCTCCGGCGGTGCTGGATACGGTGAGGTCATACTCAACCTCGGTTGGATCTTCGACAAAGCTGGCGGTGATGGAGTAGTTGCCGTTCATGATGATGGTGGTTGAGGCGGAATTGACATCGGCGATTGTGCCGGTAGCGCCGGTCCACCTGTCGAACCGGTAGCCTGTGTCGGGGGTGGCCTCCAGGTTGACCGAGCTTCCGGAATCGTATGTGAAGCTATCCTCCCCCGGTTGCGCTACCGTCCCTCCGGCCGTGCTGGCGATGGTCAGACTGTACCTCACAGGAGGGCCGGGATCGGTGCCGGCGACGGCACAACCCGTCATCCCGGTGATCAGTGCCGCCGATATCAATAAAAGACTGACTCTTGCGAGATAACGGCGACTCTTCAGACCGCGTCTTATCTTGATCACCTACCTCCTCTCAGCCTACGATATCGGCCAGTCAGCGTGTTTCCCGTAGATTGCTGCCCTTCCGATCTACCCCTTACAGATTACTATTGTATCATCACACGTCAGATTGTCAAGCTCTGAGTCGCGACAATACAGCCGGATGCTCTTGTTGTCTTAAGGCCCCGGAGTGAGAACGCTGTGCGAAAGCAACCGGCGGAGTCGGTGCAGAAAGGTCCGAATAGAGAGGGTGCGGAGAAGGTCTCCGCACCCTGATGTCTCCTCATCGCGGATCCATGCACTCGCTTATCGGGCCGCGCGTATCCTAAGCGGTAGTTGCTCTTAGACCCGGCCGTGGGCCCTGCGGCTCCAGAAGAACACGGCAGCACCGGCTATAAGGCCTGCGAGGACTATCCACGGCGCCAGAAGCGCAAGCCTGCTCACCAGATTGCCGCTGCCTCCAACGGGAAGCAGTGGGGACCTCACCGTGGCGGTGTCGCTGTTCTCCACCACAGCTGTCGGGCTAGCCTCCGGACCAAACGTGTCCTCATCAAAGCCCTGGGCAATGGCTGTGACGGTTGCCTCGTTGGTCAGCGGCAGGTCTCCCTCCTGGATAGTGTAGGGGATGGGATCAAGTTCATAATCCTCTCCTGGACCCAGGACTTCTGGAACGTCATACGACAGCTCGAGAAAAGGATCAACAAGAACGATGTTCTCCAGTGGCCAGTCACCGGTGTTGGTTATGGTGAATGTGTATTCGACCGGATCGCCGACCCCGGCCACTGTAGGAGTCACAGTCTTTTCCAGTTCGATTTCAGGTTTGATGACCTGAACCGTCTTGGGGATGTTACCGGTGTACTCCTCTTCAGCCTCGCCTAGCACCAGGATCCGGTTCTCCACTGTGTCACCGACGACGTCCTTCGAGGGGATCTGATGTGTAACATTGCTACTCCATTCGTCCCCTGATGGGATCGAAAAAGTCGTTGGCAGATCCTCGGGATCATGATCGACCCAATCACCGAGTACGTTGTCCCACACACTGTCCTCTTCGGCAGCAGTGCCGTAAGCGAACACGTCCCTGATGAATTCAACTTCCAGATCATGATCGGTGTCGTTCGTCACCTTCAGGAGGTATTCGACGTTCTGGTGCTCGAGGTACACGCCCTCGGGGTGCCCGTCTGTGGCGTCCCACACCACCTCCTTCTCAGTTACCGGAAAAGCCGGCGGCACCTTGCCAGCTACCGGCACCGCCATGGCAATCGTGAGGCCCAGCACCATCACCAGCGCCATAATCGAGTGGAATACTGCTTTCTTCATACTTTATCCTCCTTATTTCTAGTATTTCGTTCTGCCCCGATCGACCCCGCTCGGCTCGCGCCGGCGGGCAGCGCATCGTGCTCTATTCGTGACTTCCGTCACACGTTCCAGTATAGTCCAGTGGGAAGAGATATGTCAATACCCCGGATGACCTAATGATGATTTTCTGCAGGGAAGAGTGCACACTGTATGGTGGGGCTTGGAGGAAGATGAGTGGAGAGGGCGGGCCGAAGCAGATGCGAAGCCCCGGTTACATCTCCGAGTGCAACGGACGTACAAGGAGAAGGATTTGCTATAATCTGAACATGAGATCGCTTCGCCGTGGTACTGGAGAGAATCAACTGTCCCGACGACGTGAAATGGCTGAGCCCGGACGAACTCGATGAGTTATGCGCCGAGATCAGGACATTGCTGGTCAGCACGGTCGGCGAAAACGGAGGACACCTCGCATCGAGCCTGGGAGCGGTGGAACTCGCCATCGCCCTGCACCGGGTATTCGATAGCCCGAAGGACAAGATCGTCTGGGACGTTGGGCACCAGAGCTACGTTCACAAGCTGCTGACCGGGCGAAGAGGGCAGTTCTGTACCCTGCGGCGGTACCGGGGACTGTCGGGCTTTCCCGACAGAGACGAGAGCCCGCACGATGCCTTCACCGTGGGACATGGGGGTACGTCGATCTCGGCGGCCCTGGGCATGGCTCTGACACGCGATCTTTCCGGTCGTGACGAGCATGTGGTGGCCGTCATCGGCGATGGGTGCCTGACATGCGGAATGGTCTACGAGGCGTTGAACCATGCTGGCCACGTGAACACCCGTCTTATCGTGGTACTCAATGACAACGGCATGTCGATCTCGCCGACAGTGGGAGGACTGGCCAGGCGGCTGAACAAGGTGCGAACGACCAGCCCTTATCTACAGGCGAAGAGAGGCACGGGGCGTCTGCTCTCGGTGCTGCCGGGAGGGAAGAGACTGCGATGGGCGCTGCATCGTCTGACGGAAGGTGCAAAGGCAGTGGTGATGCCCACGATGATGTGGGAGGAGCTCGGCTTCACCTACATGGGGCCTGTGGACGGTCATAACATCGCGGAAGTGGAGAAGGCTTTGACCCGGGCCCGGAACTACCACAAGCCGGTGATCATCCATGCGCTGACCACGAAAGGGAAGGGGCACAAACCGGCGGAGGATGACCCGATTCGCTTTCATGGGGTATCGGCCAGGGACGGGGGCCTGAGCACAGCACCCACCTACAGCCAGGTCTTCTCTCAGACTGCCCGCAGACTGCTCATGGATAACGACAAGATGGTCGTGATCAGCGCCGCCATGATCGAAGGCAACAGCCTGTCCCGCCTGGTTGAGGAGTTCCCGCACCGAGTCTACGATGTGGGGATTTCCGAGCAGCACGCGGTTACCCTGGCGGCCGGCCTGGCTACGCAGGGGTACGTACCGGTCGTCGCCATATACTCCACGTTTCTACAGCGTGCCTTCGACCAGGTTCTGCACGATGTCTGCCTTCCCGACCTGCCCGTGGTCTTCGCGATGGACCGTGCCGGAATCGTGGGAGACGACGGCAAGACACACCAGGGTATCTTCGATCTATCGTATCTCGGCCTGATGCCCAACATGGTAATCTGTGCGCCCAGCGACGAACACGAGCTTCAGAACCTGCTGTACACAGCGATGAAGACCGGGCACCCGGTCGCTATTCGCTATCCGCGGGGAAGGGCGACGGGTGCGACGCAGGCGGGCGAGCTCCGGGAGCTCCCGATAGGCAAGGGTGAGATAGTAAGGCAGGGCGCCGACCTGGCCATAATCGGCATCGGGTCTACGGTCGTGCCCTGTCTTGAAGCTGCGGAGCGATTGACCAGAGAGGGCATCGAGGCCATGGTGGTGAACGCGCGCTTCGCGAAGCCCCTGGATGACGACCTGATACTGAGCGCAGCGAGAAGCACGAGGAAGATGGTGATTGTCGAGGAGAACGTGCTGAGCGGCGGCTTCGGCGCCATGGTCCTTGATCTGCTGCAGAGAGCGGACGAGACAGATGTCAGAGTCAAGCGCCTGGGCATCCCCGACGAGTTCGTGACACACGGAACTCAGGACATCCTGCGTTCGCTCTATCATCTCGACGCCCCGGGGATAGCCGCGGAATGCATGGAGTTTCTCGCTCGAACCGGTGCCGAGCAGCAGGACGGGCAGCGGTTCACGGCAGGTTGATAGGCAGAGAATCGATTGGCCAGGTGTTCGTCTCCAGGCGGGTGCCGGTCCGGCAGGCCGGGATCACGAAGTCAGATGCTGCTCACCTTCTTCCCCGGCGATCCTCTTCAGTTCGTATAGCCGGGTGATGGCTTCGAGAGGTGACATGGAGTCGGGGTCGAGCCGCCTGATCTCCTCTGCCAGCCGGGAGTCCTGTGCAAAGAGGGGGATCTGGAGCGATGGCTTCCTGTGCCTCGACTCACCCTTAGCTGGGGCACGGCCCTCCAGTTCGGTCAGCACCTGACGGGCACGGGCGATGACCGTCCTGGGCAGGCCGGCAAGCTGAGCGACATGGATGCCGTAGCTCCTGTCCGTGCTTCCGGGGACTATCCTGTGCAGGAACACGACCCTGTCCCCTTCCTCGGCTACGGCCACATTGAAGTTCTTGACCCTGGGCAGGATATCGGCCAGGTCCACCAGTTCGTGATAGTGGGTGGCGAAGAGGGGCCTGGCCCCGAAGTCGGGCCGGTTGTGGATGAACTCGACGACCGCCCAGGCGATGGACAGCCCGTCGTAGGTGGATGTACCCCGACCGATCTCGTCCAGGATAATGAAGGAGCGAGAGGTAGCGTTGTTGAGGATGTTGGCCGCCTCGGTCATCTCGACCATGAAGGTAGACTTTCCGGCGGCCAGGTCCTCCTGAGCACCTATGCGGGTGAAGATGCGATCGACCACTCCGATGCGTGCCGAGGCGGCGGGGACGAAGCTGCCCACCTGGGCCATGAGGATGATCAGGGCCACCTGCCGGAGGTAGGTGGACTTACCCGACATGTTGGGGCCGGTCAGTATGATCAGTTGATTCTCCCTGTTGCACAGGGCGGCATCGTTGGGCACGAAGTTGTCGCGGCCGATGCTCTGTTCCACGACGGGGTGGCGTCCACCCTTGATGTCGATGACATCGTCGTCGGTCAGCACCGGCTGTACGTAGTTATGTCGGGCTGCCACCTCGGCAAGGGCGGCAAGTGCATCGATCTCGGCTATGGCCCTTGCGGTGCCGAGGATCCGTTCACCCCGGGCGGATATCTGCTGGCATAGCTGCCGGAAGATGGTAGTCTCAAGGTCGGCGATCTTCTCCCGGGAGTTCAGGATCAGCGACTCGTACTCTTTCAGTTCGGGAGTGAAAAACCTCTCGGCTTCGGCCAGTGTCTGCTTGCGAACGTAGTCCTCCGGCACAGAGCCCAGGTTGGCCCGGGAGACCTCGATGTAGTAGCCGAAGACCCGGTTGTAGCCGACCTTCAGCGACCGGATGCCGGTGCGCTCCCTCTCCCTCTGCTCCAGTCCGGCCAGGTATTCCGTCGCCTGCCGGGAGTCGCGACGGATCTCGTCCAGTTCGGGGGAGAACCCCTCCCTTAAAACGCCGCCCTGCTCCAGTTCGCCCGGTTCATCGGCGATCGCCCGACCGATCAGGTCTACGATGTCGGGACACGGCTTGAGTTCATGGCACAGGCGGCCGACAGCATGATCCTGAGCCAGCGTTTCCTGCAGCGCGGGCACCATCTCGAGGCCGCAGCGAAGGGTGATCAACTCGCGCGGGATGACGCGGCCGCTGCCGACGCGGTTGATCAGCCTCTCCAGGTCGGCGACATCCGACAGGCGGGAGTTAACGTCCTGCCTGGCGGCGGCCTCCCGGTGAAACCAGCCCACTGCCTCCAGCCGACCGTTCAGTGTCTCCAGGTCGAGCAGAGGATGTCCCAGCCAGTTCTTCAGCAATCTGCCACCCATTGGCGTACGGGTGAGGTCGATGACGGAGAGCAGCGAGTGGCCGCTCTCGCCCCACCGGCCGCCCTGGAACAGTTCAAGGTTGCGTATGGTCTGGCCGTCGAGAGTCATGAACGAGTCCATGGAGTACGTAGTGAGCCTGCTTAGCTGGGGCAGAGTATCCTTCTGCGTCTCTTGGACATAATGCACCAGGGCACCTGCAGCGCGTATGGCCAGGGGGAGACCGGAGCAGCCATAGCCTTCTAAGCCGGCAACCGCGAAATGCTGCAGCAATGTCTCCCGGGCGATCTCGAGATCAAACCAGTAGCTGTCCAGACGGCTGACGGTGAACGGTAACGGACTGTCATCTTCAAGGTCGTCCGGCAGGACGATCTCGCTGGGCTGAAGCCGCTCTAGTTCCGGCATTACAGCGTCGGCCGATAGCTGGGTAGTGGCAAACTCACCGGTGGTGATGTCGACGTAGGCGATGCCGGCCCGGTCGGGATCGATGACCAGAGCGGCCAGGTAGTTGTTTCGCTTGCTCTCAAGCAGGTTGGGCTCGAGCACGGTGCCGGGAGTGACGACACGGACAACGTCCCTATCGACGAGTCCCTTGCCGGGCGGGCTCAGTTGCTCGCAGATGGCGACCTTGTGGCCCCGGTTGATGAGCCTGGCCAGGTAGTTGTCCAGGGCATGGTGGGGGATGCCGGCCATGGGCACCCTCTGTCCCTTGCCCATCTCGCGGGAAGTCAGGACCACGTCCAGTTCTCGCGAGGCGACCCGTGCATCGTCGTCAAAGGTCTCGTAGAAGTCGCCCAGGCGGAAGAAGACGATAGCTTCGGGGTACCTCTGCTTGACCTTGAGATACTGCTTCCGGAGGGGGGTTACAGCCATCCCGGCCATTTTACTACATTCGTTGAAACGAGTTGAACAGGCTGTTATGATTCGCTCGCTGTTTCAGAGCGAACCAGGCTATGCAAGAAGAAGTTGCGATTTCGGTCGATGAAGAGTTCCGCGAGATGGTGGACGAGAGGCGGATACGGAAGCTGGTTCAGTCCGTCCTCAAGGCTGAGGGGGTGCCCCCGCCCTACCAGGTGGGGGTGGTCTTCACCGACTCCGATACGGTCAGGGAGCTCAACCGGGACTACCGGGGGCTGGACGAGGCGACCGATGTTCTCGCCTTCCACATGCTCCCGGCGAAGGAAGACGACCAGGTCTTTGCGCACCCGCCCGACGGCATAACCCGCCCGGGAGAGGTGGTCATCTCCTGCCCCACAGCCGAGGAGCAGGCCAGAGAACAGGGGCATTCAGCGGAAAGAGAGCTGACCCTGCTTGTCATCCACGGGGTGCTGCACCTGCTGGGCTACGACCATGAAGCCCCGGAGGAAGAAGCCGGAATGAGGGCCAGGGAGAAGCAACACCTGGAAAGAAGCCTGTCGTAGTCCTGCCAGCGGCGGACGGCAGCGCTCAGCGGTTATCTGCCCGGTACCAGCACGACGACCTGCGTGCCTGCGGGGAGGGTCGACGAGGTAACGGAGAGCCCCGGTTGCTCCTCGATCTCCTTGACCCGCATCTTCTCCAGGAACCCGTCAACCGGACTCAGCTGGCGAGTTGACGCCTCGGTCTTGTAGTGCATGGGAATGACGATCGATGGTCCCAGCTGCCTGACTATCTCCACGGCCGCCTCGACGGAAACGGTCGAGCCCTCCCCGACCGGTACGAAGAGCACATCGATATCCCCGATCTCTTCCACCGACTGTGGCCCCAGGGGGTGTCCCAGGTCACCCAGGTGACACAAGGTCACATCATCCATCTCGATGACGAATATGGTGTTCTTCCCCAGCGTAGCTCCCTTGTTGGCGTCGTGGAAGACGGCGACTCCGGTGATGAATGTGCCACCGATTTCGTATTCGCCGGGGCTCTTGATCAGCCGGGGAGAGTCGGCAACTCCCTCTGTGTAGCTGTGACCGGGGTGCGGATGGCTGACGGTCACTATATCGACTCCGGGTTCATCCATACGGTACCCCGTGTCGGGATGGCAGGGATCGGTGATAACCGTCTTCTCTTTTCCCTTGAGGAGGAAGCAGGAATGCCCCAGCCACTTGATATCCATCTGACCCCAAAGCATACCCTTTTTTCGCCTCTTTGTCGATAGGCGTACGTTCCGAGCCGCTGATGTCACGGTCAGCAGATCATCGGCCGACCCGGCGAATCGGTCCACATGGAGCGATTGACAGGGAATGGCGCAGTCGCTAGCATTCAACAACGGGAGATCGACAGGATGAAGGGAAGAATACTGCAGGTCCTGCGGGAGAGGAGCAACTCCGTGTCGGGCGAGGAACTCGGCAGGCAGGTGGGCGCTTCCCGGGCCTCTGTTTCTCAGCACATACTTGCCCTGCGGAAGCATGGCTACATGATCGAGTCGTCGTGCGGAGGATACAGGCTGGTGTGTTCTCCCGATCTGCTGCTTCCGTTCGAGTTTCCCGACATGGAGCACAGGATTCACTATTACCCGGAGATCGGCTCGACGATGGATCCCGCGAGGGAGCTGGCCAGGAGGGGCGCAGAGCAGGGAACGATCGTGGTCGCCGAGGCTCAGACGCATGGACGGGGGAGGCTGAGCAGGGAGTGGCTCTCACCGAAGGGAGGGATTTACTTCACCGTTATTCTGCGACCGGAGGTCGAACCGGCGTATGCGCCCCTGGCAAACCTGATGGCATCTGTTGCGGTGGCAGTTACGATTCGAAGGCTCTACGGGCTGAAGGCTGCGGTGAAGTGGCCCAACGACGTCCTGGTTCGCGGCAGGAAGGTCTGTGGCATTCTGGCCGAGATGGAGTCAGGGACGGATGCCGTGAAGTTCATCAACGTCGGGATAGGGATAAACGCCAACACGGCGGTTCCCGGGTTCTCGGAAACTGCGACGTCGTTGAAGGAGGTGCTGGGAAGAGATATCTCCAGGCAAAAGTTTCTGAGAGCTCTGATACTGGAGATAGAGAGGCGCCGGAATTCGCTGTTGGATGCGGACGTGTTGAACGAGTGGAGAGGTCTCTCCTCAACTCTGAGCAATGACGTGAAGATAGCGGCTGCAGACGAGGTCATCGTTGGCAGAGCAGTCGACATAGACGATACGGGCTCACTGATCGTAAGAGAGATGGATGGCTCATTGAGGAAGGTCGCGGCCGGGGATTGTAGCCAGTAGGCAACTCATCCACACAGCCGCCGCTATCCCTGGCTCCCGGCGCCGTCACTGCTGTCCGCGGAGTCGGTGGTTGTTCTCCGCCTTCGCCACCAGAGGAGGTAGGCCAACAGCCAGGCGATGACCATCCCGATCAGTACCCACCACCAGGGGAAGGCCGGCCGAGCAGGCAGAGCCGCTGAATCGAAGGTGGCCTCGATCTGGTAGTCGCCGTCCATGACGATGCTGGTCAGACCAGACGTGACATCGGCAATGGTTACCACATCACCCGTCCATTCCACAAAGAAGTGTCCGGCAATCGGCTCAGCCACCAGATCAACCTCTGTTCCCCGGTCATACTCGAAAGTGCCCTCGCCGGGAACGGTGACATCACCCCCTGCTGTGCTGGTAACCACAAGGACATGCTGAGCCGGAGGGGGAACCGGGGGTGGAGGTGAGAATGGCTCCTCGTCAAAGGTAGCGGTTATGGAGTAATCATCATCCATGGTGATGGTTGTCCGGGCACCGTGGACATCGGATATGGAGTCGACATCGCCGACCCATCCGGCAAAGCGAAAGTCATCATCGGGGACGGCCTCAAGCTCGACTACAGTGCCGGCATCGTAGGTGAAGACCCCTTCACCGGGAACCTCGACCGCTCCACCCTCACCACTGCTTATCGACAGCTCAAACTCCATCAACTCGGTATCACCCGTCATGGTGATGGTCAGACCCGCCCGGTCGTCTGAATCCCCGCCTTCCACGGCCAGTGGAGCAGCCGCGACCTTTATCAGAGCCAGAACTAGCAGCACGGAAAGGGTGATACGTAAGGGCGCTCTGATTCGTGTATCATTGCGGAGGGTTCCCATGGGCGAACGTAATCTAGCACAGCGCCGATCGGGATGACAATGGCCGGCCTACAGCTACCTCGGATTCAAGCCTGAACTCCGTGCAGACAGATTGGGTCGGCCAGGCACAGCTGCAAGTGGTACACCGGCAGAGTGGCACAGAAAGCGAGCAGCGACAATATTCCTGATGGTCGGCTCCAAGGAGGGTGTCGGTCCCCCCGGAGTCGACCATCAGGACGGAGGTTAAGTGAAAAAGCTGGTCTAGCTTCTTCCCTTCTGCTATACAGTCACACTCGTGAACTTATAGCTCACCTACGAGTATAGCAGTTGATTGTTAAAAACCTGTTAAGATCCGGCGGCTCTGGTCAAATTCTGGCAGGTTTTTTGCCGATCAAGCCTCGTCACGAGACAGGTCTAAGCGACGGGTCGAGCGTGCTATAATAAGAGAGCGTGTTGTGACGGCCGGGTGGATGGCCACGGTATTCCGAGCAGCACTTCCGGCACAGCGATCTGCATGATGATACAGGCACAGGCAACTATCACGATCGCAGAGTCCCGCTCGCTGCAGGGCGAGATAACTCCGCCGGGCGACAAGTCGATCTCCCACCGCGCTGCCATTCTCAATAGCATCGCCAGCGGCAGGGCCACAATATCGAACTTCGCCCCGGGTGGGGACTGCCTGGCAACGATTTCCTGTCTCAGAGCCTTGGGAGTACCCATCCGCAGGACAGGGCCAGGTGGCCGGCCCACCGTATCCATACACGGTAACGGAGCGGATGGTCTAAGAGAAGCGACTGATGTGCTGGATGCCCGGGACAGCGCAACTGCGATGCGGCTTCTCTGGGGTCTTCTGGCGGGGCGGCCTTTTCTGACGATCATCACCGGTGATGCCTCCCTTCGTTCACGCCCGATGGACAGGCTGATCGATCCATTGAGACTGATGGGAGCCGATATCTCGGGTAGAGCGGGAGATTCACGTGCTCCGCTGGTGATCAAAGGCCGGCCACTTACGGGTGTTGAGTTCGATTTGCCCGTGCCCAGCGCCCAGATCAAGTCGGCACTCCTGCTTGCCGGTCTCTTCGCCAGTGGCGGCACAGTCTTGCGCCAACCATCTCCATCTCGAGACCATACCGAGAGGCTCCTCAAACTGATGGGAGCGAAGCTGGAAGACGAGGCGAATCTTGTCTCTTTGCGCCCGCTGAGCGGACACCTGTCTCCTGCGAGCCTTCGCGTTCCTGGCGATATCAGTTCAGCGGCCTACTTCCTGGTGGCGGGAGCCGTCCACGACAATGCCAGGATAGTGATCAGGGACTGCGGAGTCAATCCAACCCGAACGGGGATCATCGATGTTCTGCGGGCTATGGGAGCCCGACTGGAGATACTAAACCGGCGTGTGGAGGCCGGTGAACCCCTGGCAGATATTGTGGTAGAATCTAGCGACCTGAAGGGAGTGGAAATCGGTGGCGAGCTCATCCCCCGCCTAGTTGATGAGCTTCCCGTGCTGGCAGTAGCCGCCTGCTATGCCAGGGGAAGGACGGTGATCAGGAACGCCACGGAGCTGCGGGTGAAGGAATCAGACAGGATCGCGACGGTGTCAACCGAGCTAACACGCCTGGGCGCTGTGGTTGAGCCGCTGCCGGACGGCATGGAAATCCACGGCGGCAGGAGGCTTTCGGGAACAGAGGTGAGCAGTCATCTCGATCACCGGCTGGCAATGAGCCTGGGAGTGGCCGCCCTGATTGCCAAAGGGAAGACGACGATCAAGCACGCCACTGTAGCACGGGTGTCGTATCCTTCGTTCTGGCAGCATATGGGACAACTGTCATCATAAGGGGAGGATCCTTCGGGATTCGGTTAGGAGGCAATATGGCTACAGAATTGGTTCACATAGGTTTTGGCAATGTCATCGCAGTGAATAGAGTCGTCGCTCTTCTCGCCGTAGACCAGCAGCCGACGAAGCGCCTCCTGCGGGAGGCGAAGGACACGGGACTCCTCATCGACGCCACGCGAGGGCGGAAAGCCAAGACTGCGATGCTTTTCGATACGGGTCACATAATACTGGCCCACGTAACTGCGGAGACGATCACAAACAGGCTAGCCACCCTGTCCCCATCGTGTGAGGAGAAGATAGAACTGTGCAACGCCTGACACGGTTAGAGAGGTGAGCATCGAGGCAAGCCATGAAAGCAGGCAGCGTAACCCGCTCCTGATCGTGCTTTCCGGGCCCTCGGGAGTGGGCAAAGACGCGGTCCTGTCCAGGATGAAGCAGTCGGGACATCGCTTCCACCGTGTCGTCACGGTTACTACACGTCCCATACGCCCGGACGAAGAGGAAGGGGTTGACTATCACTTCTTGTCCCGCGACAGGTTCGAGCAGATGCTGGGCGAAGACGCGTTCCTAGAGTGGGCCGTGGTGTACGGCAACTACTACGGTGTGCCGAAGCAAGAGATAGCCTGGGCACTGTCCAGAGGAGTCGACGTCGTGGTCAAGGTGGATGTTCAGGGTGCCGCTACCATCAAGGGGATGGTGCCCCAGGCGGTGTTCATCTTCCTGACGCCTCCCTCGATGGAGGAGCTTGAAAAGAGGCTGACGAGCCGGCTCAGCGAATCAGGCGACGACCTGGCGGTGAGGCTACAGACGGCCCGGAAGGAAGCAGAGAGTCTTTCGTTCTTCGACTATATCGTGGTGAACCACCGTAACAGGCTGGATGACGCCGTATCACAGATCGATGCCATAATCACCGCCGAGAAATGCCGCGTCCAACAGCGAGTGGTGAAACTCCAGCACGACCGGGTCGACAGGTAGGGGTCTCGTTGACAATGCTCCGGGTCCGCTTCTACAATAGCCCTTGATATGAGCTTGCCTGAGCAGCTTCACAGGCTTCAGCAGATCGACTGCGACATCCGCAAGAGGCAGCAGGAACTGGATGAAGTAGTGGGCCGGCTGGCCGATGACAGGGCACTTGCCACCGCCGAATCTGAACTTCAGTCAACCAGAGCACAGATGGAGGAGTTGAGGGGAAGACAGAAGACGCTGGAATGGGAACTCCAGGACCTTAACGAAAAGGCAAGGCAGACCAACGCTAAGCTGTTCGGCGGCACCACGAGGAACCCCAAGGAGCTTGTCAACCTGGAGAAAGAAGCCGTGATGCTGAAGGGCCAGATAGGCCGGAAGGAAGACTCCCTGCTCGGGTTGATGGACGAGGTCGAGGAGTTGGAAGCGAGACTGGAGGCCATCACAGAGGAGCACAGGTGCCTGAAGGAGGAGTGGGACGTACGACAGCAGACTCTGGGACAGAAGAAGGGAGAGATCGAGGCGGAGCTGGAGGGGCTTGTTCAGACGCGTTCGGGGCTGGCCGGGCAGATCGACTCCCAGGCCCTCACTCTGTACGAGCGAATCAGGATGACCAGGGAACTGGCGGTGGCCAAAGTTGAGCGCGGAAGATGCCAGGGCTGCCACATCACCGTGCCCACCAGTCAGTGGCAGAAGTCCAAGGCCGGCAACATAGTCCAGTGCGGCAGCTGTAACAGAATACTCTGCTCCGAGTAGTCAGTACGGAGCCCTGCCCGTTAACAGCGACGGCGGCCCAGAGTGCTTCGGACATCCGGTGGGAGCAGGCGGGAGGAGAGCTTCACTCCAGTTGCGCCCGGTGAACGTCGTCACATGGTTTTGGCCGTTTACGCAACTGTGCTAGAATCTCCCACGAGGGGACATGCCCATATATGAGTACTGGTGTGAAGACTGCAGACGGGCCTTCAGTTCATACCGACCCGGATTCTCATCGTCCCTGCCGCCCTGTCACCACTGTAGCAACACCGGGGTGCGGCGGGTCTTCTCCACGTTCTCCGTTCAGAGGACGTACAGGGACACGTATCAGGACATACTGTCCGATCGTCAACTGACACAGGGCATGATGCGGAACGACCCCCGTGCGCTGGCCGAGTGGAGCAAGAAGATGAGCAGCGGTGAGAAGTGCGCGCCGGAGTACGAGGAGATGACGGAGAGGATGGAGAGGGGCGAGTGGCCGGCTGACCAGATCGAGCATAAGAGAAGGCAGATGGTTGAGTGAGCGACTCCGGGCCCGCCAGCGGCCCGGCAGGATAGAGCAGTGCCCATCTATGAGTTCGTGTGTCATGACTGCAACAGGAAGCAGAGCTTCCTGGTAAGGAACACGTCCCTTACCTTCACTCCCCGATGCTCGTTCTGTGGCAGTGGCGACCTATCCCGTGCGGTGTCAGCCTTCGCATATCATAAGTCGCTGAGCACGGTCTGGGAGGAGAGCGGCGAACCCACGACACGCGCCGGCGATGACTACTACAAGGATCCTCGCAATATCGGCCGCTGGGCAGAGAAGAGATTCCAGGATATGGGACAGGAGATGCCGACTCAACTCCAGGACAAGATACAGGCGGCCAGAGAAGGCGTCCTGCCTGAGCCGCTGAAGGACATGGAGAGTGTCTCGCCAACTACTGCGTATGATTGACGCCAACCTCAACCGCTGCAGCGAAGGGCTGCGGGTTATGGAGGACGTCGCTCGATTTGTCCTCAACGACACCCATCTGAGCCAGCGCCTGCGGATCCTTCGCCACGACCTCGCCGAACAGGCGGTCGGGATTCGCACCGGGCTCCTATCAGGAAGAGACTCGGAAGGCGACGTCGGCAGCCCGGGCCTAACTCCGTCCGCTTCGGGCGAGGGAGAGACCATTGCAGGGATGGGCCCCCGGACAGGACTTGCCGAGGTGGTGACGGCAAACGCCAGGAGGGCGGAAGAGGCCCTTCGGGTGATGGAAGAACTGGCGAGGCTACCGGAAGTGAGCACGGTTCTGAACTCAACCGGATTGGCCAGGGCCAGGTTCGAGCTCTACACTATGGAGAAGGAGCTGACCTCGCGAGTGTGCCGACGCGACAAGACGGACAGCTTGCACGGACTGTACGCGATCCTGGATAGGCAGTTCCTCGCAGGCAGGGATGAACTGGCTGTTGCCGAGCAGATGATCGATGGCGGGGCCAGCGTGATTCAGCTTCGGGACAAGTCCAGATTCCATGCGGACAGCAAGGGCGACGTGCTGCGTGTTGCGCAGGATGTCAGCGCGCTATGCAGGCAGTCCGGGGTCCTGTTCATAGTGAACGACTATGTGGACCTGGCAATGGTTGTTGACGCCGACGGTCTGCACATCGGCCAGGGCGACCTGCCCCTCCACCTGGTGCGCAGGGAGCTATCGATAGACAAGATAGTCGGTTGCTCTGTCAGGACGCTGGTTCAAGCCAGGACGGCACTGGATGAGGGAGCAGACTACATCGCCGTAGGGTCGATGTTTCCGACGACAACGAAAACGGGAGCCACGGTAGTGGGGCCTGATATGCTGAGGGAGATTAGAGGCGCAGTGTCAGCTCCGGTGGTAGCCATAGGCGGCATCGACCGGAGCAACATCGGGGAAGTGGTCGCTGCAGGTGCCGATGCGGTAGCCGTTATCAGCGCTGTACTGGGTCAGGAGGATGTATGTGGAGCGGTGCAGACACTGGTTGCAGCTATGGGCCCGGGGAAGGAGACATGTCCGGAGCATTAGACGAACTCAAGAAGATCTCCGCAGACCTCAGACCGGATTTCGCGGCCGACGATGAGGCGCGAGAGCGTGCTCTGCGGGCCAGTCGCCAGGTCATCCGCCACAGCGGTGAAGCCATACGTGCCGTGCACCGGCAGGATCGGGATACGGCAAGGCAGTTACTCAGTTCGGCCCATGATCTGCTTCGGGAGTTGCTTAACGACCTGGCGGGACACGGAAGGCTACTCCATTCGGGCTTCGTATACGATGCGCAGAAGGAGTTGGCCGAGAGCTACATAACACTCTCGTTGATCGCTGGCGAGAAACTGCCCGGGCCTGGGGAACTTGGAGTGAGCAACGCTGCTTATCTCGACGGCCTGGGGGAGTCGGTAGGCGAGCTTCGACGGTACATACTGGATAGCCTGAGGCGGGATGACCTCTCCCGCTGCGAGGAACTGCTGGGAATAATGGAGGAGATTCACGGAGTGTTGATGTCCATGGACTTCCCGGAGCTCCTGGCTCACGGTCTGAGACGAACCACGGACAGCATGCGGGCGATAATCGAAAGAACGCGTGGCGATCTGACGGTATCACTGAGACAGAAGGCTCTTGAAGCCCGGCTCGAAGATATAAGGTAGCGGGAACCTCCATGCACACTGCGAACCGGGGACTACCTTTCGGCGTTGTACTTGTAGAACCCTTCGCCGGTCTTGCGTCCCAAGCGGCCCGACTCCACCATTTCCTTGAGCAGAGCCGAGGGAGCAAGGCAAGGGTCCCCGCTCCGCTCATGCATGGCACGGGCTACCATATAGCCAACATCGAGGCCGTTGAAGTCAGCCAGAGCGAGGGGCCCTATGTGATGCCCCATTCCCAGCGTCCAGCTCCTGTCGACGTCCTCGGCGCTGGCGACCCCGCTCTCTACGAGACGCACAGCGGCTCCTATCAAGGCACAGAGCAGATAGTTGAAGACGAACCCGGGGGTATCGCTCGCGACAAGTGTCTCCATTCCCAGCGAGCGGCCGAACCGCTGAACTGTCTCTAGAGTGTCATCGTCAGTCGTGTCTGCTCTCACGATCTCCAGCAGCTTGCTCCGTGGCACCGGGGAAAGGAAGTGTGTCCCGATCACCTTGCCCGGGCGTCCGGTCGCTCCGGCGAGCTCAGTAACCGACAAACACGAAGTGTTAGAGCACAGGATGGTCCGGTCGGAACAGAGTTGATCAAGCTCGGAGAAGACGGTCTTCTTGAGTTCCAGGTCCTCGGGGATGGCTTCTATGACGAGGTCACGATCATCCAATTCTTCGAGAAGGATGCTACCCCTTATGCGAGCCCAGGCGAGGTCTCTCTCCTGCTGAGAGATCCTCCCTTTCTCCACATCGCGGCCCAGGTAGTACTCGATCACCGCCATGCCCTTGCCGAGCATCTTCTCGTTGTCTTCTACCACAACCACGTCGTAACCGGACCTTGCACAGACCTGAGCGATGCCGGCTCCCATGAAGCCGCAGCCGACGACCCCCACCTTTTCGATCCTCATACCAGCATCACCCCTTCCGTGCTTGGTGGCTGACCCGGTCATAGCCTCATCTCCCTGGCTACCGTCTCCCGATGATAATCGGCACCGCCGAATACGAGCTCTGCCGCCTTGGCGCGTCTGGTGTAGAAATGCAGGTCATGTTCCATGGTGACCCCGATCGCTCCGTGGATCTGGTGCGCCCTATCGAGAACGCGTCGTGAAGCCTCGCCGGTCCACACCTTGGCTATGGCCACTTCGCTGGAACAGGGTAGCCCCTTGCTCAACATCCATGCCGCCCGGTAACTACAGAATCTGGCCCCATCGACATCGGTTGCCATCTCGGCACAATAGTGTTGTATGACCTGAAAGCTGCCTATGGGACGATCGAACTGCTTCCTTTCCCTGGCATAATCGACGGTCATGTCCAGTACCCGTTGCATGTTTCCAACCACCTCACAGCATCTGGCAACTGCGGCCCGCTCGAGCGCCTTCTGCACGGTCCTACGACCCCGGTCGGGCCCTGCCAGCATGTTACTACGAGGCACCGACACCCGGTCGAGACTCACCTCGAACAGCTTATCGCCGCCGATGGTGCTCAAAGGGGAGTAGCTTATGCCGGCGCTGCCGGCATCGACCGCGAATATGGCGATCCCGTCCTCCGGCCCCGTGCTGGTCACGCACAGCAGATGGTCAGACAGGTGAGCATCGGGCACAAAGACCGTTGTGCCGCTCAACCTGTATCCCTCTCCGTCAGGAGTGGCCTCGACGGTAATGGGCGGCGCATCGTAATGCCGGACATCGGGTTCGTACAGGGCCATGCTGAGAATGCTTTCGCCACGGATGGCCGGCGGCAGATATCGCTGTCTCTGCTCCATACTGCCGGCATCTTGAATGGTAAGCCCCCCGAGAACCACGGTCGAGAAGAAAGGACCGGGCAGACAGGCACGCCCCATCTCCTCGAGCAGAACCGCGAGGTCAAGAAAACTCATTCCGCCGCCGCCATACTCCTCGGGAAACGCCAGTCCCATCCAGCCCAACTCCGCCATCTCCTGCCAGAGGTCCCTGGAGTAACCCACCTCGCTCTCCTCTGTCTGCCTTACGAAAGCTCTGGGGCACTTCTCAGACAGGAAGTCGCGAGCGGTCTTCTTCAGCATCTCCTGTTCTTCGGTAAGACTGAACTTCATCGTTGGCCTCCTATATCAGACACTGCAGGCCCTGATGAGGGCGGTGCAGCGCACTCTCCATGAACTTCACGATCTGCTGCCTATCCCGGTGTAATGCATCATGAGCCGGGCAATCCCAGGCCTCTTGCAGCAAGCACGTTTCTAAGGATCTCCGTCGTACCTGCCTGAAGGCTGTAGCCCTTCGAGCCGAGGTACGAGTGGGGCGCCATTCCGCGCAGCGGGACAAGCCGGGACTCGGGCATAAGCTGACCGTACGGCCCCAGTATCTCCATGGCCACGTTGGCCAGGCGTTTCTCGAACTCAGTGGAGTAGGCCTTAGACATGGCGGACTCCCAGTTGGGTGTTCTTCCCTCCTCCATGACCGATGTGACCCGGTAACCGAGCAGGCGTCCCACCTCAAACTCAACCTGCAGTTGCGCCAGCTTACTGCGAACTAGTGGATCACCGGACAAGCCATTTTCCTTAGTGAACTGAACAATGGCCTCGAAGAGCGGGTAGTTGCCCATGATGCGCTCCAGCCCGCTCCTCTCATAGTCAAGCTGGTGTAACACCTGGTAGAAGCCTCGATTCTTCTCACCTATCAAGTACTTCTTGTGTACACGTACGCTGTCGAAGAAGAGGTCACTCCAGGCCTCTGTGCCTGTGATATCGGTCATGGGGATGCGGCTGAGACCGGGCAACGTTGCATCGACTATGAACTCACTGATACCCCTGTGCTTCGGTGCATCGGGGTCGGTTCGCGCATACACGTCGAAGTAGTGGGCGAAGTAGGCACAACTGGTCCAGGTCTTCTGCCCGTCCAGGACGTAGTAATCGCCATCCTCGACCGCCCTCGTCTGGAGCGAAGCCAGGTCGGACCCGGCACCGGGTTCGCTCATGCCCAGGCCAAAATAGGCCTCACCCCTGGCGATCCTGGGCAGAAACTCCCTTTTGAGTTCCTCCGACCCGAAGGACAGGATAGCCCCTCCCACCTGGCGGTCTGCGAACCAATGACAGGCTGCCGGCGCGCCGTAGCGCAGCATCTCCTCGGTTAGGATGAGCCGGTCGATATGGCTGCGCCCCTGCCCGCCGTACTCTCTGGGCCAGATCATGCCGATCCAGCCCCTCTCGGAGACCCGCCTGGTGAATGCAGGATCAAAACCCTGTATCCATGCATCGCAGGCCGGCTGCCAATGCCCCTCCCTTATCTCCTCTTCCAGAAAACTTCGAACCTCTTCCCTGAACCGGTTCTGTTCCTCTGTGAAGCCAAAATCCATGACCTTGCTCCTTTCTCAGAGATTGATGTTTGAGTACTTCCTCCACGGCCGGGCTACAGTCTTTCCCTCAAGAGCATCCAGTGCCCGGTTAATCGTCTTCCTGGTGTCCGCCGGGTCTATGACATCATCGACATAGCCTCTTTCGGCAGCACAGTAGGGATTCTCGTAGGTGTCGGAGTCCTCCTGTATCCTCTGTGCCCGCACCTCCTCCGGTTGACCTGCCTCTCTTATCTCCCGGGCAAAGATGACGCTGGCAGCGGTCTCGGCCCCAACGATGGTGATCCGTGCCGTGGGCCAGGCGTAGACGAAGTCGGCCCCGATCGCCTTGTCGAGCATGCCGTAGTGGGCGCCCGCATAGGACTTTCTGAGTATGACCCCGATCAGAGGCACAGTTGCGTCGGCCCAGGCGAAGAGCAGCTTTGCGCCATGGCGAAGGATTCCGCCCCAGTCCTGTTGCGAACCTATGAGGTAGCCGGGCGAATCGTGAAGCGTGATCAGGGGGATACCGAACAGATCGCAGAACCTCACGAATCTGGCTCCCTTGTCGGCGGCGTCGATGTCGATGCAGCCTCCCATCCACTTCGGTTGAGTGGCCACTACTCCCACTGTGCGTCCGCTAAAACGGCCGAACCCGGTGATGATGTTCCTGGCGTGTAGTCCCATGGTTTCGAAAAATCGACCGTTATCGACGATCCTACTGATCACGTCGTACATATCGAATGGTTGATGGGGATGCTGCGGCATCAGGCTCATCAGGTCCTCTTGTCTCTCCGGATCATCATCCGTGCTGATCCGGGGAGCTTTGTCACGATTGTTGGACGGCAGAAACGATAGCAGTTCCCGGCACCTGTCCAGGCAATCCGCATCGTCTTCGGCCACGATGTGTGTCTGTCCCGATTTGACGGCATGGGCCTTATAGCCAGAGAGGTCCTCGAGGCTAATCTCCTCGCCGGTCTGGGTCTTGACGAAGGCAGGGCCGGCAATGCCCATAAACCCGGTGTGCCTGGTCTGGATCAGGAAGTCCTGCATCACCGGATGGTAGGCCTGCCCTCCCAGGCAGGGACCCATGAGAAGGGCTATCTGAGGTATGATGCCCGATGCGAGGATCTGCGACCTGAACAGCCAGCCATAGCTCTCCAGCGTATCCATCCCTTCCTGCAATCTGGCTCCTCCGGAGTCATTCATGCTCACGAACGGCCAGCCGTTTTCCTTGGCGAAGTCCACGGCTCGAACGAACTTCTTGCCATGGTACTCGCCGAACGTTCCGGCCATAGCGGTAAAATCCTCGGCAGCAACCACTACATTCCTCCCATCCACCTTTCCAAAACCCGTGATTACACCTTCGGCAGGCACCTCCCTGCGATCCATGCCAAACGCGGTCGTTCTGTGTCTGATATGCATGCCTATCTCAGTGAAAGTGCCGGGGTCGAAGAAGTGTTCCACGCGCTCCCTCGCCGACATCTGTCCTTTCTTGCGGCGCTCCTCGATGGCCTTCGTCCCGCCCATCTGCAGAATGCGCTCCCGTCTCTGCTTTAGCTCCTCCATCTTGTCCAGATTTCTGCCAGAGTCATCGGTCATGAACTGTCCTCCTTCGCACGATGTTCAAACGCAGACTTCCCTGCTGGTCTTCTACGGTGTACTTCCTTCTCACTTATACCTGCAGAACCTGCCTGTAGCCCTCCATGTCCATGAAGCCGTGGCCGGACACGTTGAAGAGGATGACCTTCTTCTCCCCTGATTTCCGGCACTCGTCTGCCTGATCGATGGCGGCGGCAATCGAATATGCAGACTCGGGAGCGGGCAAGAATCCCTCCTCCGATAGAAACACCTTTGCAGATTCAAAGACGTACTTCTCGTCGGTAGGGTAGGCAACCGTATCTATGTACCCTTTGTTCCTCAGCAGCCTCAAGATCGGGGAGCAGCCATGATATCTGAGTCCGTCGCCGTATACAGGAGGCATATCCTTCTGATGACCCAGGGTGTACATCTTGAGCCTGGGGGTGATACCCGAATAGTCAGCATTGTCATACCTGTACTCCCCCTGGAGATTGGGAGCGGCCTGGGTCTGGGCAGCGATGAACCTGGTCCTGGTGCCCTTCTTCAGGGCATCTCCAAGAAAGGGCAAGGCGATCCCGCCGAAGTTGCTGCCGCCCCCGAGGCAGGACACGACAACATCGGGGTATCTGTCGATGGCTTCCATCTGCTTCTTGCATTCGAGGCCAATGATCGTCTGGTGGAGCAGCACGTGGTTGAGCACCGAACCCAGGACGTAGGCCGCTTTGTCGTCCGACAGGGCATCCTCGAGGCCCTCCGAGATCGCTATGGCCAGCGAGCCCGGATGATCGGGATCCTTCTTGAGAAGCCCTCTGCCAGTCTCGGTATTCTCAGATGGTGAGGCGAATACCTCCGCACCATAGAGTTCCATGAACAGGCGTCGCGCCTCCTTCCACCTGTGCACAGCTCTGACCCAGTAGACGGTAGCGGCAAGGCCGGTTATCCTCGCCGCACATGAGAGAGCGGTTCCCCACTGCCCGGCACCGGTCTCTGTCACAAGCCTCTCGAGCCCCTGCTTCCTGGCATAGTATGCCTGCGCCAGAGCGGTGTTTATCTTGTGGGAACCGGTGGGACTGAACAGTCCTTCGGCCTTGTAGTAAAGCTCGGCCGGTGTATCGAGGCGCTTCTCCAGGTTCGTCGCGCGGAAGACCGGCCGGGGCCTCCCGATCTGCCGGTATGTCTCCTGGAGCTCCTCCGGGATATCGATCCAGTTGTCCGGCGAGAACTCCTGATCCAGGCACTCCTTGATCATGCCCTTTCCCATGGCGGTCATGTCGCCTTCCGGTGGAGGCAGAGGTTCAGGCAGATCCGGGATAATGTTGTACCACCTGGCAGGCATATCCTCAACCCGTAGATTCACCTGTCGCATGTCTTTCTTCATGATGTCACACGCCGCAATACAGTGAACGGGGCGGCCGTTCGCTGCGGCATTCCGGAATCTCCTTTCTCACTAGCGTTGATCCGAGAGCAGGGGGCTCTCGCAGAGATCTGTTTGACCTATGGCTATGGACGAAGTCCTTCAATCTCGTGTGAGTCGGCATGTCTATCGAGGCTGGCTCCACGGTCAGTATACCACATCTCTGAATCCGGGCAGCATTGGGGATTCTGGTTCATCGATTGTATTGGCACGGTAGCTTCATCAACCGGCTATGTCGACGTGATCATGCCTATCACAGGTGGAACAGAAACTGGTAAACTTCGTCATCGCCGGTTGGTGGATTGGGTCTCTCCATGTGGCTCCTTTATGCTAGCTGTGCCTGGGTTGGCGGAATACTCCTGGGTTCCAGGATAGACTCTCCGTTCTTTCTTCTATCGTTTGCGCTCGTGCCCTTTGCTCTTGTGCCCTTCCTCACTGCCCGCAGGACAGCTCTGATGACTGCCGGGATATGCCTGTTCGCCCTTGTGGGGGGCATCCTTCGCGTCCCATCAGATATCCCGTCTCCGGGGGAGCACACCCTCGCCTTCTACAACGACAGCGGGGCCGTCGAGATCCAGGGCATGGTCACAGAGCAACCGGATGTACGGGACAGATTCTGCCTGTTGACCCTTGCCGCAGAGGAAGTGTCTGTTGGAGGAGAATACAGGCAGGTGTCGGGAAAGGTCCTTATCCGTCTGCCCAGGTATCCAGTATACGACTACGGCGACGTACTGCGAGTCTCCGGAGGATTGGAGACTCCTCCCGAGCTCGAGGACTTCGACTATGCCGGCTACCTCGCCGACCGCGGGATCCATTCCATCATGTACTATCCCGGTGTAGAGATCCTGGATCGGGGCCAGGGCTCGAAACCGCTTCAGTGGATGCACTCCGTCAGGCAACGCCTCTCTGATTCGCTTGCCCGCGCTCTGCCTGAGCCGCAGGCTTCACTTGCGCAGGGGATCCTTCTCGGCATGAGAGACAACGTGCCTGAATCCCTGAATCGGGCCTTCTCCAGGACAGGAACGGCACATCTGCTGGCCATATCCGGCCTGCATGTGGGCATCATCGTTGCCATGCTGCTCAGCTTGGGCATCATTGTCTTCGGCAGACAACGGTACATCTATATATGGGTGGCCCTGGTTATCGTATGGCTCTACGTACTGCTCATCGGGGTGCGACCTCCCATTGTCAGGGCTGCGATCATGGGAAGCCTGTTTCTACTGTCCGACCTGTTCGGCAGGCAGCGCAGCGCCATTATCGCGCTGGCTTTTGCGGCGGCGGTGATGGCCGGCATCCAGCCCAACCTGCTGTGGAGCGCCTCCTTTCAGCTCAGCTTTGCCGCCATGGCCGGGCTCGTCCTCCTGTTGCCGCGACTGCAGGCGTGGGGCAGAAGTGCAGTCACCAGGCTATTCCGAGAGAGACCGGCACTTGTAGCTCCGGGGACTGCGATAACCGATGTTCTCTCTGCCAGCGTGGCGGCCATTGCTGCCGTGTGGCCGATAATCGCTTACAGCTTCGGCATTGTGTCGCTGGTGGGACTTCCGGCAACCTTCTTTGCTCTGCCTGCCCTGCCCTTCATTATAGTGACATCAGCATTGATTGCCTTCGCAGGCCTGTTCTCGCTGCTCCTGGCCCAGGTGCTGGGCTGGCTGGCATGGCCGTTCCTCACGTATCTCGTCGCGGTTGTCCGCGGTTTCGATGCTCTACCTCATTCCTCGCTGGAAGTGACCGGCATGTCTCCATGGCATGTATGGGGGTACTATGCTATATTGGCCGGAGTCGTAGCACTCGTTAACCACCGCCAGCGACTCGCTGAAGTCTTCTCCAGGATGACCTCGCACATGAAGAACGGTGCTCAGCGACCTTCCCGGGCAGTCCGACTCTTCTCCCCCAAGTGGCTTGTGCTGCCGCTCCTGATCGCCTCCGTACTGGTCTGGTCGTTGGCGCTTACACAGCCCGGTGACAACCTTCATGTGAGCTTCCTTGATGTTGGTCAAGGAGACGCCATACTCATCCGTACGCCCGATGGCCACAATATACTGATTGACGGTGGCCCCTGCCCAAGACGGCTCAGCCTGGCATTGGGAGAGAAGCTCCCCTTCTGGGATAGGACGATAGATCTGGTGGTATGCACCCAGCCCCAGGCCGATCATATCACCTGCCTTTTAGAGGTCGTTCAGCGTTACAGCGTCAAACAGATCCTCGATTCCGGGGTTCCGTACCACTCATCTGTATACATAGAGTGGATGAGGCTCGTTGAGGAGAAGGGCATCGAGTTCAACCTTGCGCGGTCAGGACAGATGATCGACCTGGGCAGCGGCATCGTGCTAGAGGTGCTCAATCCCCCGCAGGAGTCATTTGAAGGAACCAGTTGCGATGTGGATAACAACAATGTAGTCCTGAAGTTGACCTGGAGGGAGGTCAGCTTCCTCTTCACGGCCGACATCAGGGAGGAAGCGGAGCTGTACCTGATCATGGAGCGGGCGAATCTGAGAAGCACAGTTCTTAAGGTCGCCCATCACGGCAGCATGACTTCCACCCTGCCTCAGTTTCTGGCGGCAGCCGATCCCGAGGTGGCGGTGATCTCAGTGGGTCGGGAAAACCCATTCGGTCATCCCAGCCCTGACGTCGTGCAGAGACTGGTGGATTGGGTAGGCATCGATAATGTCTACCGTACCGACAGACATGGGACGATCGAGTTGGTCACAGACGGCGAGAGGCTGTGGGTGAAGACAGATAACTGATCCGGTGAGGCCGGTTGCCACTGGGAGGTCAGGATACCCGAACAGGCCTACAGACATGGAGCGTGCGTGAAGGCTTTGTACGTTTGACACGGTGGCCTCTCATCCCAGGCGTCATATGCGCTCAGCGACGATGATCAGCCTGTTACCATCAAGCGACGGCTCCCGGAGTTCGAAGTCGCGGTAGGATACGCGATACTGCCACCCTGCCTGGTTGAGTAACGATATCAGTTCGTGCAGACCGTAGAACCGAAGGCTTACACTGATCTCTGCACGAAGCCGGTAGTTCGGGCCCTTTTTCTCCAGGAAGGTCCACAAAGCCTCCATTCTCGATGTCTCAAGCCTGAACTCCCGCTCGTGGAGAAGGAGCAGAGAACCGGAGCGGATGACTCCATGCGGCTGAAAGTTGCGGGCGATGGAGTCACGAAAGCCCGTCTCCACAATGAAGATCCCTCCGGTCCGCGTCAGTTCACGGCACTGTTGCAGTATCGAGCGGTCTGTCTCTTCGTCGTAGTATCCAAGCGATGTGAACATGCTGATTGTGGCATCGAACTCGCGCCCCGACAGAGCATCTGCCACCCTTCGCGAGTCACCCACGACAAACTCGGTCAGGCGGGCAACAGAATGCTCTTCGGACAGCTCGCGGGCCCGCTCGACCAGGCGGGGCGAGATATCCACCCCCACCACCCGGTAGCCGAGCCTGGCAAGATGTATGGCATGGCGCCCGATCCCGCAGTTGAGATCCAGGATCAGTGCGTCGGCTTTAATCCCTGCTGTATCGAGCAGTCCCGCCAGACCCCGCGCTTCGTCTTCGGCCCGGGCGAACATCCCTTCGAGCAATAGCTGATAGAGATCCGCGTGCTTGATGAACAGATCATCAGTCCAGTGGCCACTCATTGCGTGCTACTCGTGACAGAACAGGCTGGCTCAACTCCTCGACAAGGAGTCCAGGGCGTTGGGTTACAGCGGGGCCGGGTGACCACGCTTCAGACAGGCCCGGCGGTGCACTCTAGATCAGTATCTTGCCATCCTTCATGAACAGGGTGTCGTCAACCCAGACCTCTCCGCCCTTCCGCAGGTCGCATACCATGTCCCAGTGGATAGCAGAACTGTTCTGGCTGCCCGTCTCGGGGTAGCCCTTGCCCAGCGCCAGGTGGATCGTTCCTCCGATCTTCTCGTCGAAAAGAGTGTTCTTTGTGAACCGCTGAATGCCCGAGTTGGTGCCGAAGGCAAACTCCCCTATGTAGCGTGCGCCTTCGTCGGTATCCATCATCTGTAACAGGAACTGCTCGTTCTTGGCAGCACTGGCCTTGATCGCCTTGCCGTCCTTGAACTCAAGACGTACATCCTCAACCTCGCGACCATAGGCACAGGCAGGGTAGGTATACCTGATGTGCCCGTTTACGCTCTGCTCGATCGGACCAGTGAAGATCTCTCCGTCGGGGAAATTCTCATGTCCGTCGCAGTTCTGCCACTTGCGGCCGGAAACTTCGAGCCTGAGGTCTGTATCGGGCCCGAGCACCTTGACTGCGCGGGCATTGTTCAACCAGTCAACTATCCTTTGTTGCTCCTTAGAGACAGCCTGCCAGGCACGTATAGGATCGGGCTCATGGGCCAGGCTGGCACTGTAGACGAAGTCCTCGAACTCGCGAAGCGACATCTCGGCATCCTGGGCAAAGGCGTTGGTGGGGTGAAGAGTCGCGGTCCAGCGCACCTCTTTGCTGGCGGCCCTCTCCAGGAATCGCTCAGAAATCGGGCGCATCGCAACCGCTCTTCGAGCCTGCTTGGCAGGATCGACACTGGTGAGCCCCTTCGTGTTCACATTCGTCCAGATCCCGATGCTCACATCGACCTGCTCAATGACATCTCTCACAAACGCGGGGACATAGTCGAGTTGTGCGTCACCCGCATAGGCGAAGAACAACTCCTGGGCCGCGTCCAGTCCGATCTGAAGCCACGGGTTGGCTCCCTGCTCCAACACGCGCTGATACACAGCCAGAAGCAGCGGTGCACCCTCCGGTGCACCTGTTATCCGCACAAGCTGGTTGGGCTTGACCTCGGTTGAATAATCGACCAGGATCTTTGCCACTGCTTCGATTCGGGGATCTGCCATTTCACCTCCAATAGTTCTGTAGTAGTGGGGTCAACCGGCAGTCTAACAGACGAGCTCGCTTCCGGTCAACGCAGGGTTAGAGTCGTGTCAGACAGCGCCCGGGCTTGCCGCGACTGCCCTTTTGGAGTATCCTTCCAGAGATAACCGGCACGAGCTTAACGTTACCGCAGGCAGCGGCAGACACATAGAACTGACAATCATGGTCGATCTGGACGACGCCTCAATCTACAGCAGGTTCGATAAGTCGGGCATGCTACGTCACCTGCACGGGTTTCCGGAGCAGTGCATGAGGGCATGGCAGAAGGTCATGGCCTTTGATCTGCCCGGCGACTACTCAGGGATATCCAGCGTGGTGATACCGGGCATGGGAGGTTCCGCCATCGGAGGGGATATCCTGCAGCGTCTGGCCTTACTGGAGAGCAGGGTACCCGTATGGGTGCACCGTGACTACGGCCTGCCTGCTTTCGTCGACGAGAGCACACTTGTCATCGCCTCGAGCTACTCGGGCAATACCGAGGAGACCCTATCGGCATTCAGGCAGTCGCTGAAGACGCCGGCCAGGAAACTGGTGATAACCTCGGGCGGGGAGCTCAGTCGCCTGGCCGAAGCCGAGGGAATCCCCGCCTATTCGATAGACTACAAGGCGCCACCCAGGGCAGCCTTCTCCCACAGCTTCGTGCCCCTGCTCGGCATCTTCCAGAAGCTGGGTTTGATCGAAGACAGGTCAGCCGATCTGCAGAAGGCCGTGCAGATCCTGACCGGGATGACAGCCGACATTGCTGAGACGACACCCCACAGGTCGAACCCCGCCAAGCAGCTGGCATCCAGGCTGCAGGGCCGTGTGGCGGTAATTTACGGAGCGGAGATACTGTCAGAGGTAGCCCGGCGCTGGAAGGCGCAGTTCAACGAGAACGGCAAGAACTGGGCCTTCTGCGAGACCTTTCCGGAACTCAACCATAACGCGGTCATCGGCTACTCCCATCCGGCAGAGGCAAAGGAGAAGGTGTTCGTGATCATGCTGAGCTCCCGCTCACTCGGGTCCCGGAACGCACTCCGCTACCGGGCCACCGCCGAACTGCTCACCAACGCCGGCATCGCTAATGAGACCGTGGAGGGCAGAGGCGAGAGCGTCCTGGCCCAGATCATGGGACTGGTTCTACTGGGCGACTACTGCAGCTTATACCTGGCGATGCTGAACGAGGTTGACCCTACAACGATAGATGCGATAGACTTCATCAAGCAGTACCTTGACCGGCACGAATCGTCCGCCAGTTAGTCGGCAGGGAGCATCGTCACTTCACGGGGTCCTCAGGCAAGTCTGCAAACACGATTGAGGGGTGGTGTAATGAAAGCTCTGGTTCTGGCTGCCGGCAAGGGGACAAGACTCAGGCCGCTGACCAACACGGTTCCCAAGCACCTTCTTCCGGTTGGCGACAGGCCGATACTGTTCCGGGTGTTGGACTACATAATAGACGCTGGCATCGAAGAGATCGGCATCGTCGTCTCTCCCGACTCGGGCCCTTGTATAGAGGAGGCACTGGGTAACTGGCAGCAGTCGCGGGCAAGGGTGACATTCATCCTCCAGGCCGAACCGAAGGGACTGGCACACGCCGTCCAGGTAGCGCAGGGTTTTGTGGGCGACTCGCCTTTCCTGATGCTGCTCGGCGACACCCTGGTCGAGGATGGCGTCACGGGTTTCCTCGACGACTTTCGTGCCTCAAGGTTCGACGCAAGCGTCGTCCTCAAGGAGGTGGAGGACCCAAGAGCCTTCGGCGTGGCCGAGGTTGACTCCTCGGGCAAGGTTATATACATGGTGGAGAAGCCAAAGGAGCCGAAGAGCAACCTCGCGATAATCGGTGTCTACATCTTTACCCCCAAGATACACAGGGCTATAGCCGGGATAGAACCGTCCTGGCGGGGAGAACTGGAGATAACCGATGCCATTCAGAGGCTGCTGGAGATGGGAGGACAGATCAAGAGCCACCTTCTCAAAGGCTGGTGGCTTGACATCGGCAGCAACGATGGGCTTTTGAAGGCAAATCGTGTGATTCTTGATGCCTCGGCTGAGTCCGACATAAGAGGGAAAGTGGACCGGCAGACCAGACTGGAAGGCTCGGTGCAGATCGGTGAGCAGGCAGAACTGGAGAACAGCCGTGTTCAGGGGCCGGCGCTAATCGCGGCCGGTTGCCGGATAACGAACTCGACTATCAAGCCGTTCACCAACATCAGGGCAGGAACGACGATCGAGGATTCGACCATCGAGGGATCACTAATCCTCGAGAACTGCCGGCTGTCGGGGATCGGCTCTCTCACCGATAGCATAGTTGGGAGGAATGCTGTTCTGACCGGGCAGAGGGGGAGCCCGAAGATGCTGAGGCTGTACGTTGGCGATGACTGCGAAGTTGATCTGAGCTAGACGATAATGGACAGATTGCTCATCGTATCCAACAGGTTGCCCCTGACAGTGCAGGAGAGAAAGGGCGAGCTGCATGTGGAACCCAGTGTCGGAGGACTGGCGACCGGTCTCAGCTCATGGTACAAGTCCTGCAACAGCATGTGGATAGGATGGGCCGGCATAACCCCGAAGAAGATGAAGAGGGAGAAGGACATAATGGACAGGCTGCTCTCCGAGAACTGCCACCCTGTGTCCATCTCGCAACAGGATATCGATGCCTACTACAACGGCATATGCAACCGAACGATATGGCCGCTGTTTCACTACTTCCCTCTATACGCTCAGTACAGCGAAGATGACTGGCAGGCCTATCGGCGGGTGAATACAGCCTTCGCCAATGTGGTAGCCGGGATCGCCAGGCCCAACGACGTGATCTGGGTGCACGACTATCACCTTATGCTCCTCCCCAGGCTGTTGAGAGAGAGGCTACCGAAGGCGACGGTCGGGTTCTTCCTGCACATCCCGTTCCCTTCCTTCGAGATCTTCCGACTGCTGCCATCGCGCGAGGAGGTTTTGGAAGGACTCCTGGGCGCCGACCTGGTAGGTTTCCATACTTATGACTACACCGGGCACTTCCTTGACAGCGTACACAGACTGCTGGGGTATGATTCGGCGATGGGGCAGGTGGTTGTGTCTGGCCGGACGTTGAGGGCAGATGCATTCCCCATGGGCATAAGCCATGAGCACTTCTCCGGCGCTGTCGGCGATGTGAAGACGCAGGCGGAAAGACGGAGGATGCGGAAGAAGCTGGGTGATTGCCGGGTTGTTCTTTCGGTGGACCGACTGGACTACACCAAGGGCATTCCCGAGCGGCTGGAGGCTTACAGCGAGGTTCTAAGCAGGAACCCGAAGTACAGGGGAAATGTCATCTTCGTGCTGCTCGTCGTCCCGTCACGGACAAGAGTGGAGCACTATGTCCGGTTGAAGAGTCAACTGGACGGCCTTGTCGGCGAGATAAACGGAAGACACGGGACGATAGGCTGGATGCCCATCTGGTACCTCTATCGTTCGCTGCCCTTTCATTCACTCACTGCCCTCTACAGCCTTGCCGACGTTGCTCTCATTACGCCGCTCAGGGACGGGATGAACCTTGTGGCCAAGGAGTATGTCACCACCAGGACGGACGGGAAAGGCGTCCTGATACTCAGTGAGACCGCGGGAGCGGCCCAGGAGATGGGTGAGGCGATAATGATCAACGCCAGTAACCAGGAGGAGATCATCCGGGCGCTGGAACAGGCCCTGGAGATGCCGGAACAAGAGCAGGTAAGGCGGAACACCATAATGCAGAAACGCCTGCGTCGCTACAACGTGGTGCGCTGGGCCGATGAGTTCATGGACAGACTGGCTCACACGAAGAAGCTCCAGCGTGACCTGGCGGAGAAGGCGCTGACCGCCGAGATGCAGAGACGGCTGGTCAACGACTTCCGCGATAGCGATAAGTCGCTGCTCCTGCTGGATTATGATGGCACACTCGTGTCCTTCTCGCCCAGGCCGGAAGAGTCAAGGCCGGGGGCCAGGCTCAAGGGCCTGCTGAAGAAGCTGGCCGCAGACCCCCGGAACGAGGTAGTGCTCATCAGCGGACGTGACAAACGCACCCTGGAGAGGCGGTTTGGCAGTCTCAAGGTAGCGCTCGTGGCCGAGCACGGCGTATGGGTGAGGAAGAAGGGTGGGCAGTGGGAGACGATCGACATACTATCGGGTGACTGGAAGGAGCAGATACATCCCATGCTTGATCTATGGGTGGACCGCACCCCGGGCTCCTTCATAGAAGAGAAGGATTTCTCGCTTGTCTGGCACTACAGAAAGGCGGATGCCAGGCTGGGTGAACTGCGGGCACGGGAGCTGATCAACAGCCTGACGAGTGCGATCGCCGGTCTCAACCTCCAGGTATTGGAGGGGAGCAAGGTAGTTGAGGTCAAGAACGCCGGCATCAACAAGGGCCGCGCGGCCCTCCAGTGGATTGCCGGCGTTGACTGGAGCTTCATAATGGCGATGGGGGATGATACGACGGATGAGGACACGTTCAGAGTGCTTCCGGCAACCGCCTGGTCGATAAGAGTCGGTGTCGGAGCATCCGCAGCCAGGTTCAACATAAGCTCGCCCGGCGACGCGATCTCCCTTCTAACAGGGATGGCCTCAGGTCGCTGAGCTATCATCCCTGACGGTTCTGCTGCTCTCAGGGCGATCCTTCCGGACGGGTCAGGCAAGGGGTCACACCGGCCGAGCCCGGCTGATTAGAAGCACTGCACTCTCTGCCGCTTGCTCAGGTTGAACCACGGGTGAAAGCTCACTATGCATTCGGGAACGGTCTCCCTGCTAACGGCCCCCTTCATCACCATATTGATGGCCATTAGATGGTCGCCGATGCGATCGGGGAGGAGGAAGTTCCGCCTGACGTACTCCCTGCCCCTGTTGCCTATCGCGTTAGCGGCCCTTTCCCTGTCCAGCAGGTAGGTAACCTTCTGTGCCGTCTTGTAAGGCGTCTCATAGAAGTGTCCCGTATCGCCCTCACGAATCTGGAGTGGTATTGCCCCGACGTTGGCGCCTATAACCGGCTTGCCCTTCCACAGCGCCTCGGTGATGACCAGCCCGAAGCCCTCCCTGGTTGACGGCTGCATTATCACCCTGGCGGCCCGCTGGAGTGCATTGACCTCCCTCCAGTTCTCCAGGCGGTCCTCCAGCGAAAGGTTGAGAACATGAACGTTATCATCGTCCTTAGTATGCTCATGAATCCGTGCCAGGACCCTTTCACCCTCCGGGTCGTCCGAGGCGAAGCCGCCTGCCAATACCAGCTGGCACTTCCTTTCCTTCCTCACCCGGCGGTAGGTCGATATCGTCCTGTCTATGCCTTTCCAGGGGTCGAACCGTCCGATCTGGGCGATGATCGGCCCCCTGCTGTCTATTCCGTACTTGCTGAGAACGCGATCGATCTCGTCCTCGGTCAGGTCCCTGTTCTTCTCCGAGAGAGGGTCGATGAACGGCGGGACTATGAACTTGGGCAGTGGCCACCATGAGATGATGTACTGCGCGGCGGAGAATACAGCGGCGTCGTACTGCTTTGCCCAGCCAGTGATGAAATCCCATAGTTCGGAGTTGCTCTCGATGGTCGCTTCGTCGATATGGATGTGGCATCTCCAGAACCAGGTCTGGCCGGGCGCTCTGAGGTAGTGACTCAGGCCGACTGGCTGAGGGTCATGAACTTCGACGATGTCGGGTTCGTAGTCGATGAGATTCTGCCTGGCGCACTCCTCGATAGTGGCTATATAGGTCTGCTGCTGCTCGCGGGTGAAGACGCCCTTCTTGCCCTGAAGCAGATTATGAAGCTCCTTGGTGCTCTCGAAGTACTCCCGGGAACCCTGGATGACCTTCCAGTCGGTCTCAATGCCCAAATCGTTGAGAAAGGGCACGGCACTGTAGAGCATCTCAGCCACGCCTCCTCCCTGTGCGGTGGCATTGAGCACCAGTTTGCGCATACCCTTGACAGGTTCAGCGATCTTCAGCAGGCGCTCGATCCGCTCCTCACCCAGGATGGATGCGTACTCCTCAAGTGAGGAAACGGAGAAGGGGCAGTAGTCTTTTCGTCTACTGTAAACCGTTCCGTCGGGGGTTACCGTGGAGTTTCCTGTCTCAGCCATCGATAGACGGTGCTTCACGCTTGCGGCGGGCCGATGCCAGGCTGCAGCGTCAAACGCTTGATTTTACACATTCACGGCCAGGGATGACAAGCCATACGCTTTATCGTGCCGTCCGCAGAGGACCTTAATTATTTTTATTTTCTCCCGAAATTTTCTCAAAAATAGGCCTCCAGGGGCTTGACAAAGTTTAAGGGGTGGTTTATAATACCTTAAATTAATCAATACACAGCTTGAGTTCATAGAGAAAGGAGAAGCGCAGAATGGCAAACATCAAGAAGATCCTCAAAATCCAGAGCAGGGACAGGACCGGTCGGACTAACGGAAACCACAATGGTTCGGCGGAAGTGACGTGGTACGCCGCTCAACCCGCCAGACACGGAGTTGCTTACGCACTAACCCCGACCGGGTACGTGATACTGACCCACAAGAACTAGGAATAGAACAGCGAAGGAACAGCAAAGGAGGAAACTGAAATGGCTCAGAATCAGAAGAGAATACTGGAGATGCTGGAAAACAGGGAGATAACCCTGGATGAAGCCCACCGGATGCTCGGGGCGCTTGAACCCGATAGTGCCACGCCCGACATCCCGACCCGGGAGGAGGCAAGAACTGTGAAGGCAAGACCGAAGTATCTGCG
>PULQ01000058.1 GCA_003552465.1 Dehalococcoidia bacterium | reverse complement strand
GCCGCTCTCGAAAAGCGGTAGGCAGCAATGCCTCGTGGGTTCGAATCCCACCCTCTCCGCATCGAGCGGATGTTTGCCGGGATCATCCGATGGTTGGGCATTGACATAGCCCGGGTTGGCGACGGAGAGGTGCTGGAGTGGCTGAACAGGCACGCCTGGAGAGCGTGTGTCGCCTTTGGCGACCGTGGGTTCGAATCCCACCCTCTCCGCCAGTCTCAGGGTTGAACAGGTGCGGCATTACCGCGATGCCGACCTGTGTCGGCTCGACTCCGAACCCGCTCTCATCACAGGATTGCAGTTCTCTGTCAGAAAGGGTAGTGTGACAGCGGAGCGTGAACCTTTCGCCCAATCGTGCAGTTCTGCCCATGCGCGTGTCGCGACTTCCGACCAGTAATCCAGCTGCGAGCTCTGCTAGGGGACAGACTGCCAGCTCAGGAAGGGATAGGTCTGGCCGTCAACTATGCTCCAGGTGTACGCATCATCCGTTTTGCCGGGCTCGACCGCGGCCATGTCCCACGGTTCATCCAGGCCTTCCGTCGCCGTGTCCGTGAAGGTGGCGATATCCATCATCTCGGCCGTGGTCTTGCTTGTGCCTCCGTCGCTCGCGTCCATTCCCGAGGTCTGCACATCCCAGAAGGAATCGCTTACCGTCCCTTCGTCATTCACCCCCACAAGCCCACCGGGATCCTGATTTGCAGTCACATTGCCGACGGCATAGGAGTTATCTATACTGCCTCCTTCGTTCCGTCCCACGAGGCCACCAATGAACCGCTCACCGAACAGGGGGCCACTGGCATATGTGTTGGTCACGTTGCCTGCGTTGATTCCCACCAGTCCGCCAAGAGAGATATCACCGCTTACGCTGCTTGTGGATTGGGCCTTTGCTACAGCGCCGGTGTTGAACCCCACCAGTCCGCCGATAGCTTGCTCGCCGGTGACGATGCCTGTGGAGGCGCACTTACTCACATTACTCCTGAGATTGCTTCCCACGAGACCGCCAACCATCTGAGAGCCGGTGACCGTGGCTGTCGAACTTGAGTTAGTTAGGATGCCGTCATTTTCAGTAACACCTACCAGGCCGCCAATGCTCAGCCTGCCGACCACCGTGCCATCAGAGCGGGAGTTGTCTACAGTGCCCGCGGAGTTGTATCCCACCAGGCCACCAACGCCCTCGTCGCCAGACACGCTGGCCGTCGAAACTGAGTTGGTCACGTTGCCGCCACTTACTCCCACAAGGCCGCCAACAAACAAGTCGCCAGTCACGTTGCCGGCGGCATAGGAGTTCTCAATGATGCCTCGATCACACTGTCCCACCAGGCCGCCGATCTGGTTATTGCCAGTCAAGTTGCCGCTGAAATAGGAGTAGCTCACGGTGCCGCGCTGAACATATCCGGCCAGACTACCCACCCAATGACAGCCAGTCACGGTGGCATTTGATGCACCGACGCCGTGGATTACGCCCAGATGGACAACACCGAAGAGCCCCACGGGCCCTTCGCCAGGGCGGTCGATAAACAGATCTCTTATCTCATGACCGTTACCGCTGAAACGCCCGCTAAACCGCTTATCAGTATCCCCTATTGGCAGCCATCCCCTGCCCTGATTGGCCGACGGGCTTGCCAGTTCGTTATAGCCGGGACTTGTCGAATCGAGGTCGTTCATCAGACGGTGGCGGCCGGCAAGATTGTGTCTGACGGCATCCAGGCCATACCAATCCCGTATCTCCAGGTCAAAACCAGGAGCAGGGCCACATCCCATCATCCCCGCGATCAATGCTACCACAATCAGATAGGCGCTAACTCTTTTCATCTCAGGGAGCCTCCAGGTCTTATTGTATCAGTAGGGAAACGCCTGTCAACAGACCGGCATGTGTGGTATGCACAAGAATGAGGGACCTGTTAGCAGCGTTATCCGCCGTTAACGCCGAGCTGAACAACTCCGAGCATTGTTGGGTGCCAGGCGGCCAGACTGCTATGCACCTGCCACGACAGACAGTCAATCCGGTTCGGCCACAGACTTGCCATAGGTTTGCTGGACTGCGGGACCTCTAGTGGTAGATACTCGCGCCCCTCGCCACAACTGCCAGGAATGCTCAATCCCCCGACAGTTGAACGGGAAGGTACATCTGTTAACGTGGCCCCGGTGCGGGAGATCCTTCCTCCTCATCAGGCCCCTGCTGTATCAGGACACGCAGGTCGGCTATATGGCCCGCTACTTCCACTCTTCGTCGGTCTGGATTGTCAGGATACTTGACTGGATCGATCGCAGCGGGCAGATAAGAGGGATCGAGCACTAACCTGCATGCGAATACGCGGTCAGCACTCACGATGTCATTGATATGGACGAACCGATGAGGTACTTCAGATTCCGCGACGTGTTAGCCGGGAGGCCTCTGCCAGCACCGGATTGAGAATCCGCGAGAACATTGCAGAAGGCAGTATGTATGGGTTCTCGGCTTCAACCTGCAGTGTCATCGGAGCCTCTCCCGCAGCACTTTGAGATTCACAACGTCTTCCCGGTTGTACTCAAGCAACGTAGCCAGGGCCTCCAGATCGCCACCATCCAGGTATCTCCACCACAGCCGTACAGCGTCCCATCCGTTGATGCCCTGAAGCTGCCGGGGGATGCCCAGTTTCTGCTCAACTGCCTTGAAACCGCCGTAGAGATTGCTTCGCCAGCAGTCGAACATCAAATCGTGATGACTGAAGAGCCGCTCCAGGTCGACATCCAGCGAGCTGTAGATGAATGGGAGGTCGAAGCGGCTGCCGTTGTAGGTGTAGATCTCCTTCACCCTGGCCAGGGACTTGAGGAGATTTCCGGCGGTCACATCCATGCCGACCAGTTGCACGAGCCTGTCATCGACGCCGTCGACCAGGTAGATCCCGATCACCGTGATAGTGGCATGCTCGCACGATAGGCCGGTGGTTTCGATGTCGAGATAGGCGTCAAAGCTCCCGGCCATCTGCTCAGGTCTCCACTTACCCGAGGATGAAACTGTCGAACGCTTCATCGTCTAACAGCCAGCCGGCCGGGTACAGCCAGTGACCGACAACTCACAGAACTCTTCATGCCGCCTAATACGAGTGGCCCAATCTCTGCAGAACTGAATCGAGCAACCTCTTGCCAGAAACTGTCCTGATATCAGTACGATAGGGTAATCGGTGAGAACTGTCAATGTCCATCACCGGAGCATCCGTAATCGCACGATCCGCAGCAGTGTTCAGTCCCTGCCTGCTGAACAGGGAAGCAGGCATATCGGGAACAGAAGCTGAACACTTCCGGTCCTGGCTGGAGGGGTGGATAAGGCATAGTCAGGCTACGGAAAAGGAATCTGTTTCCCGAACAGGAAGATCGGCTCCACCGGGGAGAAGACGGCGATCCTGCCGGAGATGATCAGGGGAGATGAGCCGATGGTCGCCGTCTGCACTCGCTTGAGGGAACTGATGAACCGGCAGAAGCCGATCATCGAGCCTGTTAGGCGGTACCCGCCGTCCTATGCTCGTTCCTTGGTTTCTGCTGCCGTCCTCTTTGCCTCTTCGATGATTCTCTTTGCTCTCTCTTTGGCTTCCCCTATGAGTTCGTCTGCTTTGGCTTGCGCCTCCGTTGCTTTCTGCTTTAGCTGCGCTCGCGTCTCAGCTCCGGATTTTGGGGCATAGAGGATGCCAATCACCAGACCGATAGCGGCGCCTACCAGTAACCCTTTGCCAAATCCAGATCCATTGTTGTCCTTCGACATCTCATTCTCCTTTCTTGAATAGCTTGCCTATCTCGCGAATCCCCACGGCTATGCCCTGCATGAACCCAGCTACCTCAAGCATCGGCTTACACAACTCATCACCGGCAATGATAGCCAGCGCTTCAAGCCTCACCGCGGCTGCCTTTGTAGACTTCAGGATATCATTGGCCTTGCGGTAGATCGATGTCATCGTAACGGCCACGATAATGGCTGCCACGGTAACGACAATCCCGGAGACAATGATAACCAGGTCCCGAACCAGTTGAATATCCGTGAGCACTGCCTTCCTCCCGAGTAGAATCCGGGTCATTCCAGACCCTGGTTAATACTACACCATCCCCCCTCTACGCTGTCAAACCCGCGGACACGGCTCTATCACGCTCCCGGGTGTCGACCGGGGCATGCCGGTTGATGTTCCATTATATGTCATATCAGACAGCCTAGTAGCATCAACGCCTGCCTGTGCTCGGACTGAACGATCTGAGTGAAAGTGCACCTAACTACTCGGTGTGGGTTGCCGGTCTGCATCCACCGCGGCCAACCGGCAATCCACTCCCGGCGATATACAGGGTCCATCCTTGTACTGAAGACACTTGTCCGGGCACCACAAAGAGATGCCGTCGAGCTGACTCGGGGTTATCTGATCTTCATGCTTCTCGATGTTGAAACGAACCAGGTGAGTATATTGGGCAGGCAGGCCATCTGGTCTGGCAGGCCAAATTCGTGTAGTATATCGGGAATCGCCAGGGGTTCCTGATATCGGTATGGTGTCCCCACCGCCGCGTATGAATCCGAGGAGTCTCGAGAATCATGAGTTGAGGGAGTGATCGATATGGACGAATATGATGTGCTCGTAGTCGGAGGTGGGATAGCAGGTTCTATAGCTGCAAAGGTTGCTGCAAAACACGGTCTGAAGACACTGCTCATTGAGAAAGACAAGACCCCGCGAGACAAGCCATGCTCCGGGATACAATTCTCCTATTTTGACAAACTGATCGGGGAGAAAATACCTCGAGAAGCACTATGTAGCAACGATCTCTCCAAGGTAGAGATGACGACGCCTTCCGGCAAGGTCATGAGAAGCAAGATGCGCATGTTCAGCTTTTGGAGGTCGACGTTCGATAGCTGGCTTAACTCGCTTGCCGTGAATGCCGGAGTTGAATTCCGTGATCAGGTCCTATTGGCGGGGATTGATGAAGACGGCCAATCCATAACGGCCAAGTGTGCCGGTCAGAACAGCGAGTTTGAAGTAAAGACCCGCTACCTTGTCGCTGCAGACGGGTTGTCTTCGTGGATAAGGAAGCAACTGCGGCCGGACGACTTCTATGCAAAGGCCACCAGTGGGGCGATCAACTTCTACTTCAAAGGCGAGACGAACATGGATCCCAATACGCTGTACATGTTCTACCAACGTGAGTTCTCCAACCTCATGTTCGCCTGGGCGTATCTGAAGGACGACCAATGGGTGATCGGTTCGGGTGCCGACCCGGAACCTCTAGAGTATGCAGAGCGTTTCTTCAACTATATTGAAGAGAGATTCTCACTGCGGGGAGAAGTAGTAAGGACGGAGAATTTCGACTCACAAGTGAAGGGAGTGGTTTTCCCCGGCGCAGGAAACATTCTGATGACCGGCGATGCCGCCGGTTTAGTCGACATGTACCGTGGTGTAGGTATGGACAATGCCGCACTAAGTGGGCGGTTGGCCGTGAAAGCCATTCTAAAATCCGAAGAGACTGGTCATCCGGCGTGTGAGGCTTATGGTCGTTTGCTAGAAGGAATGACGCGGAAGATCGACAGAAATGAAGCCAAGCAACGAGCCATATTCGCCACGAACGAGTCGCTGGCAGAGAGTCTGTCTCCCTCCAGGCAACTGCGGAACGGAATCCTTATGCTCGGCGCAATGCAACTGAATCGAGTCCTTCCTCCCGAAAGAGTAATAACGCTGCCGTTGTAGGTGTAGATAGCCTGCACCCCGGCCAGGGACTCGAGGAGATTTCCGGCGGTCACATCCATGCCGAGCAGTTGCACGAGCCTGTCATCGACGCCGCGGACCAGGTAGATCCCCATAGCCGTGATACCGGCACACTCGCAGGAGAGGCCGGTGGTCTCGATGTCGAGATAGGCGTCTGCCGGCATATTCACGTTACCGCCTGCTTTTCACACGATCACGGGTTGGCGAACAGCACCTGACTCCATTGGCGGATGCATTGACAGAGCATCTGTACCGGTGTATCTTATCTGTCGAATCAACAGCATAGGAGGTTAAGCCGTGCCGTTCTGTAGCACTTGTGGGAAGGAGTCACCAGAGGGCGCTGCGTTCTGCACCGGTTGTGGGCGTGGGCTTGAGGTAACATCGGCCGCTGAACAAGGAGGGGTGCCGATGGAGTCAGGCACGCAGAGGTACGAATACAAGACGATTACTCTGGCGCAGAAGGGACTGGGATTCTTTGCGTCCAGGGAAATCCCTGAGCCAGAGTCAACTCTGAATCGGGAGGCTCGGCTTGGGTGGAGGTTGTGCCACTTGATGATGCCGTCAGGCGCCAAGGGCGAATCGGACAAGGTGATCCTGATATCTGAACGTGCATTGCTGTGAAGGCAATGCAGTTTCATGGGCCGGGCTGTACTCCGGCGGGAGGATAGTCTGGGGTAGTCTCCTCGACGAGCGGCAGAGAAGCAGAGCCTATAGTATTATGCTTGACATACCATCCAGCGAATCACTCCAGGTATCCCTTGAGTTTTCGACTGCGGGAGGGATGACGTAACCTGCGCAGAGCCTTGCCTTCGATCTGTCGTATTCTTTCTCGAGTCACATTGAACTCTCTGCCCACCTCTTCCAGAGTTCGAGGACATCCGTCTCTCAGTCCGAATCTAAGCTGCAGCACCTTCTTCTCTCGTTCGGTGAGTTCACTGAGCACTCTGTCCATCTGTTCCTTGAGCAGCTGCTGTGAAGTGGCTTCAGTTGGTGCAAGACTCGAGCGATCTTCAACGAAGTCGCCCAGACGTCTATCGGCGTCCTCGCCGATGGGGGTGTCTAGCGACAGCGGCTGATGGGAGAACAAAGCCATGCACTCCTCTACCTTCTCCGGGGACATATCCAGGCGGCCGCCGATTTCTTCGTGGCTCGGTTCGCGTCCGAGTTCCTGAACCAACTGCCGCGTTGTGCGTGATAGCTTGTTCATTGTTTCCACCATGTGTACCGGAATACGAATGGTGCGCGATTGGTCAGCTATAGATCGACTTATGCCCTGCCTGATCCACCAGGTGGCGTAGGTACTGAACTTGTAGCCTCTTCTATACTGAAACTTATCTATAGCCCGCATGAGGCCGATGTTCCCCTCCTGGATAAGATCAAGGAAGGGAGTACCACGTGCGATATGCTTCTTAGCTATGCTGACCACGAGGCGCAAGTTTGCCTCGGTGAGGTGCTTTTCTGCCGCTTCCGCTTCGGTTCTCACCTCTTCAAAATAAGCACTGAACTCACTGCTGTGAGAATCGAGTTGAGATAGGAACATCTTGTTAGCAAGCAGAGCCCCTAGTTCTAACCATGAAGTTCCATGTCCAGCCAGGAACTCCAGCAATCGCGGGGACAGAAGCTGGCTGTTAACTGAGAGAGCCACCAGGGACTCTTCGGCCTCAGTGGTGCCTGTATCTATCCCGCTGGCGCTTGCAGCTATTAACGAGGGGGCTATAACGATATCGATGGCAGAGCGGAAGTCGGGATTACTGATCGTCTCTACGACATTGCCGGAATGACCAATGCCGACGTGCTCTTCGATAATCTGAACGACCGAGTATGCATCGGACAGAGGGGAGATCACCTCAATGACAATGTCAACTGCAGAGGGGGGCTTGTGGTACTGTCTGACGTGATTATCCTTAAGCTTTTCTACGTGTCTACCCAGTTCTATCTTGCGTGATAGCGCCTTTTCCTCGTGAGCTGTAAGCAGCGGGACCCTGCCCAGTTCCTGAAGGTACATACGGGTTGAGTCGTCGATTGCCTCATAGTCCCCTGGCACCGGCTGAGGCTTGCTCCCGTCGGCTTCGTCGGGCAGGAAATCGTCGACTTCTTCTTTCTCTTGAACTCGCTCGAATAGGGCGCTGACACCTTCAACTCCGGCTCGATCGGTGAGCAGGCCTTCAACCAATATCCCGTCGCTATCCACGTTGATGCTTCGTCCTCCAGCCATAGGTATTCGCCTTCGTTGAGGAAGACCTGCTAAGGGGTCGCCAGAGATCCGGGGTTGTGCTGATTAGCCGGTGGAGATTCGGCCCTTCCCTTACCTGACCGCCTCCCATTAGCTCTGATTATATCACAATGTACGTAGCTTCACAAAGAGCCGATCGCTTACTCCTCGGGTAGACGAGTAGCCAGGCCTGATCGGTACGGTGTCCCCGGAAGCGGGCGATAACCTGGAGTTACAGATTATGGCCTCAAAATGGAGAACCCATCTGTATACGATGGAAAGACATATTTAGGGTCTTAGTGTCTGGCAGTGGGGCAGGCGAAACACGTACGGAGGGTTGACCGCCGCGCACCCTTACTGGAATTCTCTGCTGAGCTTTGCCCTGTCGGCGTAGCTAGACCAGCTACCGGAGAGGCCGCGATTCTGTTGTTTCCTTTCCTTTCGACACTTAGGGCAACGCCCGGGGTCATTGGTCAGGCCTTTGGACGCATAGAACCTTCGCTCCCCTGCAGTAAAGGTAAAGGTAGTTCCACATACGCAACACTGTATCGACTTGTCCTCGAGGATCATAGGATGACCTCCATTTATCAGATAGTAGCCACAGTCCGGGCCATCCAATACCTGGTACGAATCTGTGGAGATTGTAAGAAGCTTGTGACAACCTGAGACCAGACTAGTTGATCAAGCATACACTGAAATGGACCGGTCTGCAAACAGGCGTGTCGGCTGCGTCAAGGATGGCTGCCGAGAGGCTGGCTACGGAGGGGTGCTGGCGTGGTTTAACAACAGACCAAGACTGTCCTCACCACACGGTCCGGGCGATTGTATAATCCCTTGCATTCCACACCTTGAAAGCTTACCGCTTATGACTTAGTGGCTACACTCACGCTGTCGAACAACATAGCCGGGAAGGTTCCCCTTATTGCCGGGTAGATGGTATCTTCGATCGCCAGCACATTCTTCATCACCTCATAGATGTTGCCAGCTACCATGGCGTCCCTTACATTACCCACTATCTCTCCCTTTTCCACATATAGTCCCGGGCTGAGGCCCATCGAAAAATCACCATTGGGGATGTTGCCACTGTGGGCTCCAAGCACACCGACGATGATGATGCCACGATCGATCGACCCTATGAGCTCTGACAGAGACCTGTCGCCGGGCTTTATGAAGCCGTGACCCAAAGACGGGGTGGGTTTCATGGCGATCGAATCGCCGCCCCACATGGCGCTCCTGAATCCATGCCCGGTGGGACTTGCGTTCAGCTTGTCGGCGTAATGAAGATCATAATAGAAATTCTTCAGGACACCGTTTTCAACTACCGGGAAGTAGCGACAGGCTGTACCCTCGTCATCAAAGCTGCGGGCGCCGGGGAACTGATCATTGAGGGGGTCGTTGTATACGGTAAGTTGATGGTCGAACACCTCAGCCCCCAGTTTGCCCGAGATCGGCGATGTCCCTTCATAGATACTCTTTCCGTTCGTGGCGCTCGCAAGCCTCCACATCAGACTATAGATGGTGCCCGGCAAGAAGAGCACCTTCATCTTCCCTCCGCGGGGACTCGCTTCTTTCAGCGACTTATCGTAGGTGTCGACAATGAAGTTCAGGTGTTCGTCAGGCATTCTCTCAAAACGCTTCGAAGCCATCAGTCGGCTTATCGAGGAATATGAGCCGGGATACATGATTGCAGTGTAGCAATAGTATTGAGACGACCTCGATGAGAGGTCGGTTCCATTGCTGTTCATGACTCGCACCCTTGATGTCACACGTCCGGTCTCTATGTTGATCTGCCCGCTTCTTCCGGGACCGAGGATTTCACAGATCCTGTTGCACTCATCCACGATATCGGTATTGGTTAGAGTCTCGATAGCCGGGTCATAGGTATCCAGTTGAGCAGGATCCTGCGTGACGGGGAGGTCAAAGCCCGCCTCAACGCTCAGAGAATCGAGCGCGTTTTGCACGAGTTCCTCGCCGTTGATCAGGTTTCTGGTGAATGCGAATCCGAGCTTCCCATCCTTGATTATTCTCAAGGAAGTCCCCGATTGCAGCTTGCTATCGATATCCTTGAGCTTCGCATCCTCAAACGAAACGGAATCGATCGCCTGCTCCAGGGAGTAGATCTCCGCCTGATCACTGACCTTCCTGGCGATTTCGAGCAGTGCATCCATCACGCACCTCCAATGACAACGTTTCTTACAAGTATGTGTGGCCCGCCGTGGCAGGAACGAATGTTCAGTTGCCCTTTACCACACCCGCCGGTTTCACTCAGCGTCAGATCACTTCCGATGGCGGTGATGTTTTGCATGGTCCGGTACAGATTCCCGGAGATATTGATGTCACGAATCATCTCCCCCAGTCTGCCGTTCTTGACCCTATAGGCGTACTGAGCGCCGAAGGTGAAGGTGTCCCCGCTGGTCTGCCCTCCCTTGGCGTCGAGGATATATAGCCCATCGTCGAGTTCCTCACTAAGCTCCTCAAAGCTGTTGGTTCCCGGCTGGATAAAGATGTTCCCCATCCTAATGATGGGAGCGAAGCGGTAATCTTCGGCAATCGAGTGGCCAGTCAAAGGCTCTCCAAAGGCTGCGGCAGTCCTTCTCGAGTGCAGGCGCCCCACCAGAACCCCGTCTCTCAGCAGTTGAACCGGTCTGGCCGTTACCCCTTCGTCATCATACATATAGAACCCCAGTTGGCCGGGCATCGTTGGATCATCAATTATGTTGAGTGCCTCGTTCCCCAGCTTCGCTCCAATTCTCATCTTCTCTCTCATCGTGGGGTTGTCTTCGATAAGGTCGGCCTCAGAGAAGTGCCCGAACGCCTCGTGGGTGAAGACTCCGGCCATATTGGGATTTAGTATTGCATCGTATACCCCCGCGTCTACCGGCTTTGCCCGGAGAAGGTCGAGGGCGATTCCCGTTTTCCTCTCAAACACCTCATCCCGGTCTCTGAGGATGGCAAATCCGTCGCTTCCTCCAGCCCCTACCCTCACGTTCTGGATGAGATTCCCGTCCTTGCTGGTAATCATCCCATTTATGGTTGTGGTGATCAGCTCCTCTCTGACTTCGCTTCCCTCGGTACTGGCGAAGTACTTATCTCGTGCGACCTCCCTGTACTGCAGGTTAGTCATACTGATCCCTTCCTGCTTCAGGGGGATGTCGTTGTAGTGCCGGGTTAACTCCAGCTTTTCTGCGATTGAAATCCTCCGCGGGTCCTCTTTCAAGGGTGGCGAGAAGGCGCTTCTGATTACCTCGGTTGGGGCGAACACGACGGGCTTCTTCGTGTTGCGTGAGAGGATAAGGGCATTTTCCATGGCGCTCTTGATCGCTCTTTCGGCATCGGTCTCCTTTGTGAAGGCTATGGTGGACAGGCCGCCGTTCTTGAGTACCCGCAATACGTATCCATCGGTGGTATTCGAGCTGATCTCCCCTAATTCGGCACCGTTGAAGACAATCCTTGCCTCCCGGAGTATTTCGTAGCGAATATCGGCGTAATCCGCATCTGTCTTTGATATGATCGCTCTCAGGTTGTCAAACATAGGCGCCTCCTCTGGCTGAAGTCTTCCTCAATATCCCAAAAACACACCCTTCGATGCACGTATTATAACCTCTAAGCCTACTCATTGCCAGGGCTTGTGCCGGCCGACAACATGGGTAACACCTTATGGGGCAGTCTGGCGGCACAACACAGCATACGAGGTCTAACCAGGACAGTGTTCAGGTTTGTACGGCTCAGCCAGGATCTTCATCCCCAGTCCAGTACTTCTCCAGTACCCTGATTGCCGCTGTAGAGTCGTCCCATCCTTCCACCTCAGCCAGCTTCTTCTCCAGCAGTTTGTAGGTATTGAAGAAGTTATCGATTTCGGTGAGCCAATGCTTCTGAACATGACCGATGTCTGTTATCCCATCAAATCTGGGGTCAGCCAGAGGAACCCCCAGAATCTTCTCGTCCACGCCCTTCTCGTCTCGCATCAACAGAACACCGATCGGTCTAATCCGAACACGACAACCCGGGAAAGTCGGTTCTTCAACCAGTACCAACACATCCAGAGGGTCTCCGTCGGCGCTTCTTGTGTTCGGGATGAAGCCATAGTCAGTCGGATAGTGAACAGAGGAGAAGAGCACTCGATCCAGGCGAATCTTCCCGGTGGCATGGTCGATCTCATACTTATTGCGGCTGCCTCTGGGGATTTCGATAATGGCTTCGACCGAGGAGAAATCCTGTCTCATTGCCCGCCCGTCCAGAAGTGAGCCTAGCGATTCCTGTAGCTACCGCCATCATAGCATGGAGGCCGCCAGTGAGATCCTGATATGCTGAACTATCCTGTAGATTATGCAGGTAACCGACAGGACAGGCACCGGCAACTGGTGGTCTTCCGGCCGTATCTTCGCCCTCCTGGCAGGCGGCTTACCGAATCCGCCGGCCGGGCTGCACTTCGTCCCTTCGCTATAACAATACCTGGTTTACCTGTATTGTTGGGTCGGGGGGTGGAAAGCCTGTCGCCTTCTGCACCACTTCTTTGACTACATCAGGATTGGGAGCTTCCCAATCACATATGCCCATTCCGTTTTCGTCAATGAACATCCCGTTGAAGTGGACATCCGGGTAATCCTTGAGCACATCCAGGAATTGTGTCCGAAGGCCGGTCAGTTCCTCTCCGGTGAGTTTTGGCACTTTTCCCTGGTCAGTGAAGTGGAAGATGATGATTCTTGCCATTGTAAACCTCCTATTCTGCGACTTGCGTTTTCGCCCCCGGGATTGACAATGCTGTTATACACCATATTCTTGTTACAGGCAACGGTTTATCGCTGTGAGGGTTCAACTCAGAGGCTGCGGTTTTCTTGTCCCGCCCGGAGCTTCGCTCCCTCCTAAAACAGTATCCTCATTGGCACCCCCGTCAAGTGTGCGCGATTTCAGTCTATAGCCGCGCTGAAGTGAGCAGATGGACAATCCCGAGTGTTGTCGGGCGTCTGTTGGAGGCAAGCGACTCCCGAGATCAATGCTGCCTGCTCGGCAGAGTATGTTGCTGCCAACACCAGTAGACTTGTAGTAGAATGCAGTGGGAGCGGAAGATCATGGCTCAGCGTGGCTGGGCATCAGTCTGTGCAATGGCGACAACTGAACACACGATAGACGACGCCCTGGCGGAAGTATTGATGGAGATGCGGAGCCTTTGGCGCTTCATAGGAGTCGTACGGTCTGAGAACACTGATGTTCTCAAGGGCATCACCAAGAGACCGGATATCCTTATCACTGAACCTCACGTGTCCCCGGTTGTCGTGGGCACCGAAGTCATACCGGCTGTCTCTGTCGAATCGGATGCGCGGCAACGGCTGGGCCTGCGGTTAGCTGTTTCAGGGCGACCGATACTGTCGTCTCTGGCTGTGAGGCTGCCGGCAAGACTCCGTGATTTCTCGGGGCAGGCGCTGAAGAGCAAGATCACCAGGGCACGCGACTTTGAGATGGCTCTCTACACAGGAGAGACTCCAGAAGCATGTACTCGCTGCCCAGTGGAGTAAGGTAACAGAGATGAAAGGCAGACGCAATGCCGGATGCTAAGTCGAGAAGAAGCAAGAACATAATGCAGTCAGACCTTTTTGCTGGTTTGTCCCCTCTCCAGACCCGGCTCATAGCTCGCAGGAGGGATTTTGATGAACTGTTCGATGGTTTCACCGGAATGCGCGCTGTCTCCTACGTAGTCTCACCTGACCTACTCCTGGACTTCATCGACCGTCGGGGCTATGCCTGCATAGAGGTTGTCGTTGGCGAAAACCTCACTCAGAGCTACAAGCGCAATCTGGAGCAGAAGCCGATTGAACTAGTTGAGCGCCTTGAAGGATTGGTAGAAGAAGGCACCATGCGTATCTACGTTCCTAACCACACAATACATACGAAGCTCTACCTGCTTGAGAAACAGGAATGCACCCGCGTTATCCAGACGAGCGCTAATCTGACGGTCACCGCCCAGGACGCCAGAAGACAGACGAACTATGCGTGGTATTTGGATATTCCACCCGGTCACCCCGTTCTTGAACAGCTAATACACGACTACCGGTCCCATCTTCGTGGCTGCAGCCTCTTCATGGGCGACCTCAAAGAACTCCTGGAGGAAAACCGCCAGCAGGATAGAAGGCAGTTGATCGAAGCCTGGCTCAAGGGGTCTATCGCTTCCGACGAGCAAGACACGGAGATGAGGGAAGTGTTCAATGAACTGTCGAGCAGCCTCATGGATGGTGGCGACACAGAACAAGAGAAGGTTACCCTGCTCCGGTTGCCGGAAACAGATTTGGCTAGGAAGCGAATTGAGCGCCATCTGATGCCGCTAAAGCCTGTAACCGCCGGCCAACATCAGTTACAGGTCAACAAGTCGGCCTACATTAGGTTCGTGTACGAGAACCACAGGGTTCCTCTATTGCTTGTTTCAAGAGAACGAAAGGAACTCCTTCTGGGCATTGACGCGTCGCTTACATCGCTCAGCGAACCAGTTCCAGAACCCGCGGTTGTCAACGAATCACTTGAGATGCTCGAGTCTTATCTGAACACCGTAGACATGGCAGAGTCCTCAGATCCGGTTGCCACAAAGGCGAGCATGTTTGAGGCTCTACTCTATGTGTTCTTCACACCTTTTGCCCATGAGTATATGAAAGCCAAGCGAGCAAGATACGGACTCGTAGATACCCGGGGACCTCGCTTTCTCTATATATACGGGCCGAGTCAGAATGGCAAGACTACGTTCTTGCGTTTTGTCCTGAGGTTGGTGTCAGGGAGAATGATGGAGGCACTCTCACGCCAGGATTTCACAAAGACACGGATACAGAACACCCTCTTGACCGGGACGGCATTCCCCCTGGCCTTTGATGATGTGGATCCATCCCGGACTCCGGGCATCGAGGATGTGTTCAAGTCTTACTGGGAACGTTGGTGGAGAGACCAGTACGTGTCTCCACAGATTGTCATTTCATCTAATACTCCCAGACTGAAAGAATGGGCAAAATCCAGAGTGAAGAGAGTTGATTTTGATGTTCACTTCGTTCCGACAGAGAGCAGCAAGGAAAGGCTTGCTGAGCTGTTTGCCCGGGAGAACCCCATATTCAAATGGTTTTCGTATCTATACCTGGACAGATTGGATGCCGATGGATTGCCGAGCGATGACGAGCTTCAGATTGCCAGATTGGTGATGCAAGACTTGTACAAACGCGCCGGTCGTGCGTTGCCTGCTTTCTTCCCCAATGAACCTATCGAGAAGCTCTATGACCCCGGACGTAAGGACTGGCAGGACTTGCTTCATGGGTTACGTAAAGCTACCGCCGAGAATGAGGGCAAGCGTAAGCTCATAACATTCACCAAGGATATGCAGCACTGGGAAATCAACGACTACCAGAGTTTCCTGCCACAGACAGTCAAGCATCACAGACGTGGAAATACCATCATTGTCGAGAACCCAAAGGAGTTCGACAGGTGGCTGGGGGAGCCGCCTCAAAGGCACCGGTTTCTTTCACGTCTGCTTAGACGCTGATAACCGGCGCATTGAACACTGTTTCATCTTGTTATGTTCAGAGGACACTCTATGACTAGAGGCGCTGTAGCCATGCTTATTCTCGGGGTCTTGTCAAAAGGCGTGTAAAGACGGTTAGGCGACGGCAAGTACCTCTGATCAAAGCGAACTATAGAGCAACTGTCCTGATCCTTGGAGTAAGGTTCATTCTTCATGCCCCTGCTTTGGTATATAATGGCATACGCCCAAAGAAGCCGTCTCATTTTGACTTGTGACCAACGAAGTATCGAGTCAAGCAGTTATCTAAGAATGGGGAATATGGAAGAGTACACATACACTGGGTAGCAAATCAGACAGTAATGCAGGTGAGAGATGCACTATGGGGTCAAGGTTGTTATCACTTTTGGAATCGCTTTTTTCCCGTATCTTGGGATCTATGTCGCCATACCGACTGCTTTTGTCATGGGGATGGACTCGATCTCAGCCCTCGTCTGGTCAGCCTCCGGTTATTATGCAGCGGTGCCTTTCGTAGATCTCCTCGTCGAGAGGCTGATGAAGCTCAGTCGTTTCAGGAGTCTGGTGGAGAGGAGTCAGAGGAGTCGTGTCTCGCTGTACTATAAAAGGCATGCGGACTGGACTCCGGCCTTTTTGGGACCGGTTATCGGAATATGGGTTGCTCCCTTGATCGGCAGGCTGGCGGGGCTCAGGAGAAGTAAGATATATCTTCTGCTGTTCGTCGGTGCAGTTCTTTGTGCTCTGGCAGTTGTGGGTATTATGGAAGCAGGCATGCGAGTGGCACCCGAGTTGGTTCCCGGCTGGCTTCTTGATATGCTTCCGGAGTAGAGATGGTTGTAAGGGAGGTCTTATATGCGGCGCACTGAGCTGGAGGGAACCCTGGAACACTTCACATTCTGGGATGCTTTGGATTATGCCGACAAAGCTCTGTTCGGGCCTTTCAAGCCGTCGCTTCCGCAGGCTCTCAATCCATCACCGATACCCGAAAAGCCCGACAACGCAGATCAGTTCATCGCCCTTGTTCTGCTGGGAGACGTAATGGTTAACAAGCTTGTTTTCCGTAGAAGGCCAGACGTCTATGCTAGCTTGCCTGCAAGAATACTTGAATGTGACCTGCTTTTTGCCAACTTGGAGTTTCCCATCCAGCCAGCGACACCCCTGCGGGGATTTCCCCGCTTCAACGGAAGCACCGAATACTTCGATCTGGTCTTGGCTCCATTAGGGCCAGGCTGCCTGAACATTGCCAACAACCATTGTCTGGATATGGGGTGGGAAGGGTTGGAAGCCACTGTTGATTTTCTACAGAGGAGGAGCATACCTTATGTGGGCAGGAGGGAGGGAGGGCGTTCTTTCAAGACTCTCACGATAAGAGGACGAGAGGCATCTATAACTGGCTTCACTCACAGCACTAACCGCCGGAGGAATCACGCCCACAGTCCGGTGAATTTTCTAAGACTCAATAACTGTAATAGTGAGCTTAACGGGTTCGATCACTTGCTAAAGACGGTGGCGGAGATGAAGGAAGCGGGAGACATGGTCCTTCTGAGCCTTCACTGGGGACTCGAATTTGAGTTAGGTCCCACTGCACACCAAGTTGACATGGCTCACCGATTGATAGAGGGCGGGGTGGACCTGCTTATCGGCCATCACCCGCATGTGCTCCAGCCCGCGGAAATCTGGCCCGGGCCGGATGGTGCTCCCCGGTTGATCATCTATTCTTTGGGGAACTGGGTGACTAACATGAGAAAAATCGCCACCCGGGTCACGGCGGCGCTGAAGGCCTGGGTGAATGAAGAAGGACAGTTGCAGGGGGTTGAGACCCATCCGTTTGTTTTCAGCTATAGGGATATGACTTATCACCCTCTGCGACAGGATAGCCCACAAGCGAAGTATGTTCCCTCGTCTTTTTGGGAATGCATGGTCAGAGAATCCTAGCACAGAGGAGTGCTGCAGGGACAGAGAGAAATCTGATAACAACAGCACTGGCCACCAGACTGAAATCGTGACCTTTAGAGCCATTTGTGCAACTTCTACTCCATCATAGTCGTAAGTGTTTGGCATCAACCACTGTTGTTGGAGATTGGTCACACATTGAGCCATCTTGTGTAGTGCAGTTGCGCCGGAGATACTACAGTTCGGTTTGGTTATCTCGTCTTCCTGGGAATCCTCAGAGCCCCGTCAGCTTCCTCCAGGTCGAGCCACCACTTGTGCCTTTTGTCACGTTTGCCGTGACTGCGGGCGCTATCCATTCTGACCAGGAGCCCGCCCAGGAACGGAGTATGTTTCACCATCCACCTTGCCAGGTTGGTGGTCCAGCCTTCGGGCCTGTTCCAGGGACAGACCTTGATGCAGCGTCCGCATGAAGAGCCGCCCTGATTAACGATTCTATATCTGGTGCAACGATCGGCATCGAACGGCCACTTCTCATAGCCATTCATCATGACCTTTTCGCCATCTGAGATAGCCCTGGCGCGGCATCCGGCGGCGCATTTACGACACCTGCGGCAGAACTCCTGGAGACCGAGGTCGACGGGGCTATCCGGCTCCAGAGGCAGGTCGGCGGTCACCGCTGCCGCCTTGAAGCGGTTTCCTAGAGAGTCAGAGGGGAGCCACCGCCAAGAGTGCAGGGGATTGCCGGAGCGATGACAGGGGGCGAGGCCTATAGGGGATAGTGAAGTCAGAGGCGCTCGATCAGGCGGTGGAGCGATCGTTGAGTGGACGATGCTCAATTCGTAATCCTGTTGCTTATCGGGCGGCTTATTGTGCGCCACCGAGCAGCGAATCACGTCATCGGTTGCCGGCGAAGATCACCGAATTTGAGGTGAGGCGGTCCTCTTGCCAGCAGGGATACCCCGCTGCATTTGCTATCCGGTTCAGTTTGGCGTATGATACAGGTTAGTAGTTTCAGTTTAGGTTGTTACAAGCTTCTTATAATCTCATTAGAATTATGCCAAGTATTGGATGACCCGGGCTCTAGCTAAGTATGAAAGAGAGGAGGTCATCCAATGAGTTTTCAAAACAAGGCTATCCAGTGTGTCGATTGCGGGACTGACTTCAGCTTCACCGCTGGGGAACAAGAGTTCTTTCAGTCAAGGGGCTATACCAACGAGCCCAAGCGCTGCCCTTCATGCCGAGAAGCGCGGAAGACAGAGCGGAACAGCAGTGGTGGGGACAGATACGGTCTCCCGCGCCAGATGTTCCACGCTGTCTGCGCCGACTGCGGCAAAGAGACCGAAGTCCCTTTTGAGCCTACCAACGGTAGGCCGGTCTATTGTAGCGATTGCTTCAAGAGAGTCAGAGCGAGTAGATAATGCCGGTCTGACCACAGGGCATACACAGGCCGGGCATCCCCGGCCTGTGTGTGTCTTGAAGTGGATTATGCATAGGGCGGCATCCCGGATTGTGACAACGGAGGCGGTGATTCTTATGGCGACAGGAGAACCGGTGGACCTGATAGAGGACGACAGACACGGGATCAGGCTGATTCCTGTTGATTCGTGCCTGAGACACAAGATGTATGTCGATAAGAGCCCGAAGAGGAGCGTAAGTTGAAGATATTGCTGGTGTATCCCGGGTATCCGGATACGTTCTGGAGTTTTAAGCATGCTTTGAGATTTGTTCGAAAGAAGGCCACTTTCCCTCCTCTGGGTCTGCTGACTGTAGGCGCGATGCTCCCCGAGGAATGGGAGAAGAAGCTAGTGGACCTGAATACCACAACCCTTAAGGATGAAGACCTTGAGTGGGCCGATTATGTGTTTCTCAGCGCCATGATCGCGCAGCAGGATTCGGCGAGGGAGGTCATCGATCGGTGCAGAAGGTTGGGTACCAGGATCGTTGCCGGTGGTCCCTTTTTCAAGCGCGGCTATGAGGACTCTGGATTTGAGGGAATAGATCATCTGATATTCGGCGAGGCCGAAGCCGTACTGCCGCTCCTCGTAGAGGACCTGGAGAAGGGCTGTGCCAGGCATATCTACGCATCTGAAGAATTCCCGGATATAAGGAAGACGCCTGTGCCTTTGTGGCAGCTTATCAACAGGAACGAATACCAGTTCATGAGTATCCAGTATTCTCGAGGCTGCCCGTTCAACTGTGAGTTCTGCGATATCGTGATACTGAACGGGCGCAGACCACGAACCAAGGATCAAAGCCAGTTAGTGGCCGAACTGGATGCGTTGTATGACATGGGATGGCGAGGTGGCGTATTCTTCGTCGACGATAACTTCATCGGCAACAGGCGGAAACTGAAGTCGGAGATCCTGCCTGCAGTTATCAGGTGGATGGAAGACAGAGGACGCCCATTCACGTTCTTCATGGAAGCATCCATAAACCTTGCTGATGACGATGAGCTAATGCGCCTGATGGCTGCGGCGGGATTCGACATGGTATTCGTGGGCATCGAAAGCCCGAATGAGGAGAGCCTGGTCGAATGCAACAAGTCGCACAATAACAAGCGCGACCTGCTGGCCGCCGTCAAGAAGATGCAGAACTACGGGTTGCAGGTGCAGGGAGGGTTCATCGTCGGGTTTGATAGCGACCCGCTTTCCATCTTCAAAAGCCAGATCGACTTCATTCAGAAGAGTGGAATCGTCACTGCTATGGTTGGTCTGCTGAATGCTCCTCCAGGGACAAGACTGTATAAACGTCTGAAGAAGGAGAACCGTATACTTTCCGTGGGTTCCGGTGATAACACAGATGGGTCGACCAACCTGGTACCCAAAATGGGTCGCGACATACTTGTTAATGGATACAAGCATGTGGTGGATACGATCTACGCCCCGAAGCAACACTATGCGCGTATCAGGACCTTTCTAAGGGAATACAGACCCGGCAACAAGGGGAAGTTCAGGATCTCTCCTGTGTATCTAACAGCATTGATAAGGTCAACATGGGCTTTGGGATGCAGGGAAAAGGGGAGGATACACTACTGGAAACTGGTTATCTGGACCCTGCTGAAAAGACCCAGGGCTTTCCCCCTGTCCATTGCACTTGCCGTTCAGGGATTCCATTTCCGCAAGGTCGCCGAGAAGGTACGTGTACCCCAATCCGGTGATATTAGCGGACTGGAACAAATGCGAGAGCCACTGGACAGACACGGCTGATGATGGTCTCCGGCATCAGGCCATGTAGTTGGGTCAGAGGTGCCCGGCCCCAGACAAGATAGACCGGGATGATGCGCAGCACCGAGTGCTACCGGTCGGCAGTCTGCTCTTTGGTCGGGTAGTGGGCCATGAACTCCTGTAACTTCGCTTCATCGATGCCCGCTATGCCTGCTATCGTGGACAGCCTGGGGAAAATCCATTCGCTCCTGCATTCGGCGACCAGAGTGCCATCGGCCGAATGAACTGTGGACTGCTGGACAGCAGCCTTCTCCTCGCGGCTGATGATCTGAGACTCCACGATCATCTCGGTATCGGTCTTCATCGGTCTGTGGTACTGGACCGCCATGCTGCGGGTGACCCCGAGCAGGCCAAGACGTGCTATATTGGTCCACTGTGCGACATCGTCCATAATCAGAGCGAGGATTCCACCGTGGACAAGACCATCCAGGCCGCACAGGTAGTCAGGAACTGTGCATCTGGTGAAGCATCCCTTCTCGGAATACCAGAACCGGAGCCGCAGGCTGTGGGGATTGGTCGTTGAACAGCCGAAGCAATAGCCGGTCGAGTAGTTGGGGATCTCGCGTTCACTCATGCGTATTCACCTCCATCAGAAATGCTCTGATCGCAGCGTTGAGTCAAGACTCCCCGGGAAGGACAGGCCCGCCGGGAACTCCGCCCTGATACCCCCGCGGGATGCGAGGCGCCGGGGGTTGACCGTCATCCTGACCTGAACTGCGGCTCTATGGCGAGTCAGACGGAGGTTCGTGAGACAGCACTACCGATCTTTGCCAGGGGAATCTGCCGGAGAACACGGTTCTTCCTTTGAGGTTATCCGACAAATGTTCGTCCCATAGCTTTGCCAGAATACCGGCCGGGCCTCTGTATATTATCCTTGTTCCGTTTTTCGACTGAAGATGGAGTTGCCCCAGAATCAGATCTCTCGGCATTACCCCCAGAGAGACGATTATGACATCATAATCCGAGATAGGATAATCAAGCGCATCACCCTCCTCGATCTTCACCAGGTCTCCAAATCCTCTGTTGAGAAGATAACTCGAAGCGTTTCTGACCACCATCGAATCATTGTCAACAGCAGTGATGCGTGCGCCGACCTTTCGTGCGATAATCGTAGCGGTATACGGGATCGAGCCGCACCCTATACTCAGAACTCTGTCTTTGTCGGTAAGCGAGGCACCTTTGATCTCTGCCGTCACCAATCGCTCATGCGTTTTCTCCCATAGGGATCCCAGGAAGTACCCCCTGGAACCGAGTCGTTCAATGAGTTTGGCCAGTCTGTAAACAGATGGGCCGCGTCTGCCATTGTTATTAGACATTTCCTGCAAACTCCAATCTTCCGAAAGTACCGGCAGAGCCCCTCAATCCGTGGATGCCGGAACTCGCATCCAGTCCAGGCTGCACTGTCGGCCGTGTTGTGACCGTTACGCAACGGTCTGTTTCAATGCTAAGCATCTATTGCTCCGGTGATCTCGCCAACGCTTTCCAGACATCGCAGGTAAATCGGTGCAACAGCGTCAGATTCTCCGGGCTCACCTCGCCCAGTGACTCTTCGTATCTCCTCATATGCCGGTGGAACCCGCTTAGCCGTTGTTGAACTCTCCGGTGCGCCAGGCATAGACCAAGGGCAAGCCCGGCCAATATGCTCATACCCATTCTGCTGACACGGGTTTCCAGCAACTGGCCGACCGGGCTTCGCCGGCCGAATGTGTGGCCGGTCTCCCTCAGGGTAATCAAAAGGGCAGTGATGACCTCCGCACAGTGCACCAGGGGCGACTGCGCTTCGGGGATTCGATCAACCAGTTCGCGCAGCAGGTCGTTATGCTCTGAATCTACTCCGCGGCGCAGGTCGGCGAGAATCCGGGCCTTAACATCTTCCCACCCTTCATCGTGGTGACTCTCCCCGGCTACTCGAGAGAACAGGTCGGTCGTCTCTGCCGTCGGTGAAAAGAGAATGGTCGACCGGCCCGGACCCCCGGTCACCCTGGGGTTCACGTATTCAGATTTCACCATACCCTTCTGCTCCAATATCTTCAGCATGTCGTAGGCAGCGGAAGGACTCAACCCCAGCTGGTCGGCGATCACGCTGTAGTGTTGAGGACACTGCGCCTCCCGGTAGACGTCGAGAACCTTACTCAGGAATGCGCTCTGCCTGAAGGTGAGTGCTATAGCCGGTTTACCCTGATCTGTCGCCTTCATCCTGATCGCCTGTCTTCCTGCCTTTGCCGGCAGCCCCGGCGATAACCACCGGCGCTACCCGGGTGCCTTACAGCGGCCGATTTCCCAAAGAAACGAAAAAATATGATACACTACCGCAGCACGGTTGGCAAGAGGCCGCGAGAAACGGATCCGATGAAGTGGAGGTGTTGTGATGAGTAATGCCGACATACCGGGGAGACACATGGAGCGGAACAGCAGGACACCGTTCTGGATCGGCAAGCTACTGTGGCCGGTCACAGGCAGGTATTTGAGAGTGAGATATCGCATGAGGCCACTGAGAGACGATGGGACGGCGATCATCAGCCAGGACCTTCGCCGGTACAGGGGCAACACGATTACACTGGATGACGGCTGTGAGGTGAGAAGGGGCGACAGGATCATGGAGCTACATATAAATGACGCCTGGTTTGATAGAAGGCGGAAGCTGAACTCCGCAACTGCTGAGTCACCCTGGGAGATACTGGGTAGCCTCAGATACGACCTCTGTTTCCTGGCCCAGCAGATGGCCGACGGCAGGTTCGAAGATGTTGTTGCGCTTCATGGCAGCACTCTCTTCTACGCGGGAGCAGCCCGTCTGGGATTCCAGGTTGAGGAGATACCCGATACCATGTGGAAGAAGGTCGCTTTCGTCTGTATGGGCCGATTACTGCAGGTCCATCATCTACAGGCGGGCAAGGAATCCAGATTCCGGGCAAAGCGCCTGGAGCTCAAGGAAATCTGGCTTTCAAGAGCAGCGCTCCTGGACAGATACAGGCCGAAGCGTTTATGCGTTCAGGTGGCAGTCTGAACCGGGCGGGCCGGACCGGACGGCCTGCCCGCTCATTCCGGGCGATCTGCCGGCAATGCACAGTTCGTTGAACCGTTGGTCGGCAGGCATATGAGAGAAGAGAGTCACCGGCATGAGCGGTGGGGATCGGCGGGGCGGTAAGTGGATTCGAGGCCGATCGGGGATGGTGAAGTCAGGGGCGCCGGTTACCCGAGCCCGGTATACTATGCAGGCGAGCGGAAATGGAGTATGGTATTAACAGCCCGGCCTAACCCGGTGCGATCGGGTTCACCTGAGAGCGCGTCATGTGCTATGCTGACCGCTCCGGTCAGTTTGCGGCTACTACGGAGGAACGACCGATAGTGAGTGAAGGTAGAAGAGCCAAAGCAGTCGCCGGTGCAACCGGTCCTGATCCGGCCGTATCGGATCAGGGCGGGGACACTGCGAAACACCATCACGATCTCCTGGCCCTGAGCCGTGTCTCGGCGGCGATCAGCGGTCTGCATGATCTGGACGCAATCCTCAGGATCGGCCTGGACAATGTGCTCAACATCATGAACGGGACGGTCGGAGGGATCATGCTCCTTGACGAGACGAGCCAGATGCTCTTTTATCGTGTGCATCACGGTCTATCCGACAAATACGTCGAGGAAATGCGCATCAGGCCGGGTGAAGGTATCGCGGGAAAGGTAGTTCAGAGCAATCGATCGGTGCTGCTGGAGGACATATCGTCAGACCCGGATGCCGCCCGTGTCGACCTGGTAACTCTGGAGGGTCTCAAGGCGTTCATCAGCGTGCCGCTTCGAGCGAAAGACAATGTCCTGGGCGTGATGAATGTGGCGAGCCATACACCGCATCGCTTCACCAAAGACGATGTGAATCTACTGCACTCGATCGGCGACCAACTGGGCATAGCTATCGAGCAGGCACTACTGAACGAGCGACTGAGAAAAGCGCGCGAGAGGATGCGGAAGCTGGCGCGACAGAACCTTGTGGCAGAGGAAGAGGAACGCAGGAGAATCGCCCGCGAGCTGCACGATGAGACGAGCCAGGCGCTCTCCGGGATAGCGCTGCAGTTGGAGGCGCTGATCGAGGTGTCCACGGCATCCGGCAACCAGGATGCCGAGTTCATCGCCGGACTGAAGAAGGTCCAATCGTTGACAGTCCAGGTACACAGGGAGGTAAGCAGGATCATCTCCAACCTGCACCCGGCGTTGCTGGACACACTGGGACTGGTGGCTGCGGTTCGGCAGTATGCCAAGAGCAGGCTGCAACCGCAGGACATCAACGTAACAGTGGACGTGAAAGGAACCGAGATGCGGCTTCCTCCTGATGTGGAGGCGGCGCTCTTTCGCGTTGTCCAGGGGCTGATCGGCAACATCGCGGAACACTCAAAGGCGAAGAACGCGTCGATACTGCTGGTCTACAAGCCGGATGAGTTAATGCTGAGTGTAAGCGATGACGGGCAGGGATTCGATATCTACCAGGTCACCGATGTGGAGGAGAGCGGTCGGGGCCGGGGGCTGTTCAGCATCAGGGAGAGGGTGGGCTTCCTGGGCGGTACCAGCCGTGTCGAGTCGAAGATCGGAGCAGGAACCACGGCCTGGGCGAGCATTCCGATAGGCCAGGACATTGGATATGGCAAAGATCCGGATACTGGTAACTGATGACCACGCCATCGTACGTGATGGCATTCGCGCCCTGCTTGCTCTGACCGGGGATGTGGAGGTGATCGGGGAGGCGACCAACGGAAGGGAAGCGTTGGAGATGGTCAGAGAGCTGGTGCCCGAAGTCGTGCTCATGGATATAGCGATGCCTCTTATGGACGGGCTGGAAGCGACCCGCCGCATACGCAAGGAGTTTCCGGGGACCAGGGTCATAGTGCTGACCCAGTACGAAGACAGGGAATACGTACTGCGCGTCATCGAAGCGGGAGCCAGCGGTTTCATCAGCAAGACAGCAGCGTCTTCAGACCTGGTCTCCGCCATTCGATCGGTTCACCGGGGGGATTCTTTTCTGTCTCCCTCTGTGGCCAGGCACCTGGTGGAGGATTATCAGCAATCAACGGCTACCAGGGGCAACCAGGACCCCTATGAGCAGCTAACAGACCGGGAGCGAGAGGTGCTCAAGCTGGTGGCAGAGGGGTACAGCACCCAGGAGATCGCGGACATGCTGGTGGTGAGCCCGAAGACCGTAGACGGACACAAGACCAACCTCATGGCCAAACTCGATATTCACAATCGCACCGACCTGGTCAAGTACGCCCTGCGCAGGGGCATCATCACCGTCTGAGGGCTGTCTGCTCTCCCGTTCCGCTCACAGAGTCAGGGCGTTTCCCCGGCACCGGGCTGCCCGATGAAGGCGCTCAATCCCTCACAAACAGGGAACTAATCCGGAAAAACCAGGGTCGATATCCCGGCACGCACAGGGTGAAAACCTCTGTTCGTTCCGGCACCCGTTGTCTATCATTGTACCCATGCTCTGTCGTGAGAGATGATCGAGCAGAGGAGGTGAAAGATGGGAAGCACGGCAAAGGTCCTGCTGGTGGACGATGAGTCGGAGTTCATGGCGGAGATGCAGGCGGCATTGGCGACCAAAGGCTGGGAGGTGCTCAGTGCCGGCAACAGACAACAGGGGGAGGAAGCGGCGCACCGGGAGAAGCCCGACCTGATCATCCTGGGCACAATAGTGCCGCGGGGAGATGCCTTTCGCCTGCACCAGTGGTTGAAGCAGAGCCCCGAATTTCGAGAGGTACCGCTGATCGTGGTGGATGCGGCACCGGAAGACCGTGACGTCAAGGGGTGGCGTATGGACGAGGGCCTGAAGCTCGAAGCCGAGCAGTACCTGAGCAAGCCGATCGACGCTGCCTCGTTGACCGCCTGGACCGAGAGGTTCCTGGATAAGACGCTGAGAAAGATCAGGGTGCTGGTGGTGGATGATCATTCTGTGGTCAGGGAAGGTATATGCGCCCTGCTGAGTCTGCAAAAGGACATGGAGGTGATAGGCGAGGCCGTTAACGGGAGCGACGCGATCGACCAGGTGCAGCGTCTCTCACCCAACGTGGCGGTAATGGACATAATAATGCCGGTGATGAGCGGACTGGAGGCGACGAAACGGATAACCGAGGAATACCCGGAGACGAAGGTGCTGATCCTGACCCAGTATGACGAAGAGGAGAACATGTTCGTTGCCAAGCAGGTAGGAGCTCAAGGCTTCATCGCCAAGAGCGCTGCCAGCTCCGATCTACTGACCGGGATAAGGACGGTAGGGGAGGGAAGATACTTCCCGAAGTCCTTCGCCTACGTATCGGCCAACTGGCCAGAGGGGCTGGGTAAGAGTTGACAGCCATCCTGCGAGGTTCCTGCGCCCTGCCGCGCTTCACGGGAGGCCCGGTATGCAGCCGGTGACGATAACCCTGGACGGTCGCGAGGTAAGCGGCCATCCGGGAATGACGATCCTGGAGCTGGCCAGAGAGTCGGGCGTGGACATCCCCACACTCTGTCACGACGCTCATCTCACTCCGGTGGGCGCCTGCCGGGTCTGCCTGGTGGAAGATGAACGGAACGGCGCCCTGCTGGCATCATGCGTCTCCCCGATCGTGCCGGGAATGGTGATCAACACCCAGTCCGAACGGGTGATAGAGCGGCGAAGAACCGTGGTCGAGCTGATGCTTGCCAGTCATCCCGATTCCTGCCTTGTGTGCGACAAGGGTAACCGCTGTGAGTTGCGGCAGATCGCCAGCGACCTGGATATCGGACTGGTGAGGCTGCAGCGGATTCCGCAGATGTCAACGATCGAGGAGGTCAACCCCTTCCTGGAGCGGGACCTGAGCAAGTGCATACTGTGCGCAAGGTGTATTCGAGCCTGCCAGGACCTGGTCGTTGAAGGTGCTGTCGACTACTTCCAGCGGGGCTTCGCTACGATACCCGCGACCCTGGGCGGCACGCCCTTGGAGAACTCCGAGTGCACTTTCTGTGGCACCTGTGCGGCATTGTGTCCGACCGGTGCCCTGATGGAGAAACAAGAACCACACAGAGGAACAGCGCAGACGGTGGTGGAGACGACCTGTCCGTTCTGCGGCTGTGGTTGCAGCATTCGCCTGGAGGCAAAGAACGGGCATGTAGTGCGGGTGACGCCGGGCAGGGAAGGTGCGGTGAACGAAGGCACCCTCTGCGTGAGGGGGAGCTACGGGTGTGACTTCATCCACAGTCCGGAAAGGCTGCTCACACCTCTGATCAGGAACTGCGGTGGCTTCCAGGAGGCGTCCTGGGAAGAGGCACTCGATGCGGTAGCCGCCGGATTCCAGCGGATAAGAGATGAACATGGCGGCAACAGCCTGGCGGTCCTGGGCTCGTCCAAGTGTACGAATGAGGAGAACTACCTTCTGCAGAGATTGGCCAGGTCGGTGCTGGGCACGAACAGCATCGATAACGGCAGCCGTCTTTACAACTCAGCTGGTCGCATCGGCCTGGGGTCTACGCTTGGCTTCTCGGGCACAACCAGCCATCTGAGCGAACTGGAGCAATCCGAGCTGATACTGGTTATCGGGGCGGATCCCGGTTCCTCAGCGCCGGCTGTCGAGTATGCGATCAAGAGAGCGATCAGACAGCGGGGTGCCAGGCTGATACTGGTGGATCCCCGACAGACGAAGCTCTCTCTCTTCGCCGATCTCTGGCTGCGACCCGAGGTGGGCACCGATGTGGCCCTGGTGAACGGTCTGGCGAAAGTCATTGTCGACGAGGGCCTCCTGGACGAGGAGGATGTGGGGAGGAAGACGGACAACTTCGCGGCCTTTGCCGAGGGACTGAAGGAGTACACGCCGGAGCGTGTCGAGGAGATCACGGGCGTACCGGGAGAGCAGATCCGCGCCGCCGCCCGGATGTACGCTCAAGCAAGCCGGGCAGCGGTCGTCTACGGCACAGGTATCACGCAGCATACCAGAGGAACGGACAGCGTGAGGGCCCTGGCGAACCTGCTATTGCTGACAGGGAGCATTGGTCGCAGGGGCAGCGGAGTATACGCGCTTCAGAGAGAGAACAATGCCCAGGGCTCCTGCGACATGGGAGCGCTGCCCGCGTTTCTGCCCGGCTACCAGAGTGTAGCGGATGCGAGTGCGAGGGCGAGATTCGGAGAACGGTGGGGAGCGAGTCTGCCGGACGAGAGAGGATTGACGGCGTTGGAGATGATCGAGGCGGCAAGTGAGGGCGCGATCAAAGGGATGTATGTGGTAGGGGAGAACCCCGTGCTGAGCTTTCCCGGTTCGGGCCGCGTCAGAGAGGCGCTGGGTTCGCTCGCGTTCCTGGTGGTGCAGGACATGTTCCTCACGGAAACGGCCAGACTGGCGAACGTAGTGCTGCCGGCGGCAAGCTTCGCCGAAAAGGACGGCACCTTCACCAACTTCGAGGGAAGGGTACAGAAGGTGCAGAGGGCGATCGCTCCTCCGGGCGAAAGCCTGCCCGACTGGGAGATAGTCCTGCGACTGGCCGAGAGGATGGGGGTTCCCATGGACTATTCCTCGCCTCAACAGGTGCTGGATGAGGCAGTCGAGTGTTGCCGGCTGCCGGCCTACAGCCTGTATGAAGGAGTTGATTACGCCGACGCTGAGGCGAAGAGCCTGTATCAGGCCGAGACGGACAACTACCATGGCGTGGGGCGCATACATGGCGGTCAGTTCCCGGAGGGGTTTGCCCGCTTTTGTCCGGTCGAGTATGTTGCGCCGGAGAAGCGGGAGGAGGACTACCCCTTTACCTTACTGACGGGAACCACTCCCTATCAGTTCGGCGTCGGCTCGAGAAGCTCAAGGTCTGCGCGACTGACGAAGTTCTGTCCTCACTCCTCCGTGGAGATGTGTGAGGCGGACGCCGCAAAGATCGCCGTCGAAGAAGGTGAGGAGGTAAGGGTGCTCTCACCCGCGGGCGAGACGAGCGCTATGGTGAAGATAACGGATACGGTAAGTGAGGGCATGCTCTTCATGCCGGTGTCTTCTCCGCAGACTCCAGTTCATGAGCTGTTCGGCATTGTGCTGGATGCGGAATCGAAGGTGCCTGCGATGAAATCATGCAGCGCAAGAATAGAGAAGGTTTCCACTGAATGAGCCCGAAAGAGGAAAGGACGTGGTTTCATGGATGAACCGAGAACGATCACGGAGTCGGATCTGGCCCGGATAGGTGAGATCGTCTCCGAACAAAGCGGGCAGAAGTGGGCGATGATACCGCTTCTGCAGAGGATACAGGACGAGTTCGGGTACATTCCTCCGCAGTCGATTCCGCTGATGGCGAGAAAGCTCAGGCTCTTCCCCAGCCAGGTACAGGGAGTGATCAGCTTCTACACCCAGCTTTACACCGAGCCACGAGGCAAAAAGGTTGTCAGAGTGTGTCGGGGCACTGCCTGCCATGTGCGGGGAGGGAAGACGGTGCTCAAACTGGTCAAGCAGCAGCTGGACATAGGAGAGGGCGAGACGACCCCTGATCTCGAGTACACGCTGGAGACGGTGGCGTGTATCGGCGTCTGTGCGCTGGCCCCCAATATCGTAGTTGCGGACCATGTCCACGGCCATATGAACCCGAAGAAGGTGGAGCTGTTGTTCAAACACCGGGAGGTCGGAGAGTAGCATGTCAGAACACCGCATCGTTCTCGTGTGTGCGGGGACCGGGTGCGTCTCGAGCGGTGCCGACGCTGTATACGGGGCGCTCAAGGAAGAGATCGCCCGGCAGGGGATAGCGAATGTCGAGGTGGACTTCACCGGCTGTCACGGCTTCTGCGAGCAGGGCCCCAATGTGGTGATCGAACCGCAGGGGATCTTCTACACTCACGTTCAGGCGGAGGACGCTCCGGAAATCGTAAGCTCTCATCTCCGTGATAACGAGCCTGTTGCACGCCTCTTCTACCACGATCCTGTGACCGGGGAAGCGATACCGCACTACTCAGAGATGAGCTTCTACAACAGACAACAACGCGTCGTCCTCAACAACTGCGGGCACATCAACCCCGAGAAGATCGAGGACTACATCGAGCGCGGAGGCTATCGTGCCCTGAGGAAGGCGCTTTCGATGACTCCCGAGGAGGTGATCGAGGAGATCAAGAAGTCGGGCCTGCGGGGGCGGGGCGGCGCCGGTTTCCCGACCGCCATCAAGTGGGAGTTCTGCCGGAACGCTCCCGGAAGAAAGAAGTACGTCATCTGCAATGCCGACGAGGGCGACCCGGGCGCCTTCATGGACCGCTCCATACTGGAGGCAGATCCACATGCCGTCGTGGAGGGGCTGGCGATTGCCGGATATGCCATAGGCGCCAGCGAGGGGTATATCTACGTCAGGGCAGAGTATCCACTGGCAGTGAAGCGCGTTCACACCGCGTTGGAGCAGAGTCGGGCCGGTGGATTTCTGGGTACGGACATTCTCGGCTCGGGCTTCGGCTTCGAGGTTCACATCAAGGAAGGTGCCGGTGCCTTTGTCTGTGGTGAGGAAACAGCGCTGATGGCCTCACTTGAAAGCCGGCGGGGGATGCCGCGTCCCCGCCCCCCGTTCCCAGCCCAATCGGGTCTGGAGGGAAACCCGACCAACATCAACAATGTAAAGACGCTGGCTTCGATTCCGATCATCATTGACCTGGGGGCCGACTGGTTTGCCGGCATCGGCACGGAGAAGAGCAAGGGGACGGCCGTCTTTGCCCTCACGGGTAAGATCGCGAACAGCGGACTGGTGGAGGTTCCCATGGGCACTCCTTTGTCCACCATCATCTTCGATATCGGGGGCGGCGTACCGCGCGGCAAACAACTAAAGGCGGTGCAGACCGGCGGGCCTTCTGGTGGTTGCATCCCGGCCCGGTTTCTCGATTCACCGGTGGACTATGAGACGCTTGCCAGGCTGGGGTCGATCATGGGGTCGGGAGGCATGGTTGTGCTGGACGAGACCACCTGTATGGTGGAAGTGGCCAGGTATTTTCTGAGCTTCACTCAAGAGGAGTCCTGCGGGAAGTGTGTGCCGTGCCGGCTGGGAACCAGGCAGATGCTGGAGATACTGACCAGGATTACGCAGGGCAAGGGACGTGAAGAGGACATCGACGCTTTGCTTACGATAGCCCGGACGGTCAAAGAGTCCTCGCTCTGCGGTCTGGGGCAGACCTGCCCCAATCCGGTGCTCACTACTCTGGACTACTTCAGAGATGAATACGAGATGCACATCCAGGAGAGGAAGTGTCCGGCGGCCGTGTGCGATGCCCTGATGATATCTCCGTGTCAACATACCTGTCCGGTGGGCATCGACGTTCCCAGATATGTCTCCCAGGTCGCGGCCGGGGAGTACCTGGAGGCGATCGATACGATCAGGGACCGCAATCCCTTCCCGGCGATATGCGGTCGGATATGTCACCACCCCTGTGAAGGCAGATGCCGACGCGGGGAACTCGATGAGTCGGTGGCGATCAAGGCACTGAAACGCTTTGCAGCCGACTGGTACTTCGATCACATCGCGGAGCTGCCGGCACCTGAACCTTTCCCTCAGACCCATAGCGAGAAGGTAGCTGTGGTAGGGGCGGGACCGACAGGGCTTTCCTGTGCGTACTTCCTGGCGCAGATGGGCTATCCTGTGACGGTCTTCGAAGCACTGCCCGTGGGAGGGGGGATGCTTTCGGTGGCCCTGCCCGACTTCCGCTTGCCGAGAGAGGTTATCGAAAGAGAGATCGACTACATCGCCAGGCGGGGAGTAGAGATCCAGTATAACAGGCCGGTCAATGTGAACTTCACCGTGGAGGACATCAAGAACAGCGGTTTCGAAGCCGTCTTCATTGCTGCGGGAGCACAGAGGAGCCAGAGCATCGGGATACCCGGGGAGCTGGAGGACATCGAGGGCTTTTACTACGGCCTGAGATTTCTGAGAGACGTGAAGGTCGGCAAGACAGTTAACATCGGGCAGAGGGTGGTTGTGATCGGGGGCGGCAATGTGGCCCTGGACTCCGCCCGCACAGCCCTGCGCCTCGGTGCCGACCAGGTGAGGATCTTCTACCGCCGGTCGCGTGAAGAGATGCCTGTTACCGATGTCGAGTACGATGGTGCCCTGGCCGAGGGGGTGCAGACGGACTTCCTGGTAAGCCCCACGCGGATCGTTAGCGACGCCTGGAGGGTGACCGGTCTGCAGTGCGTCCGGGTAGAGCTGGGCGAGCCCGATGCCAGCGGTCGCCGGCGGCCGATTCCCGTTCCCGGCTCTGAGTTCTTTGTTGCGGCGGATAACGTAATCGCTGCTGTAGGGCAGGCTCCGGACCTCTCGTTCCTGCCCGCGGACAGCGCTCTTGAGCGTACCCGGTGGGAGAGGCTGGCGGTCGATCGGAACAGGTTGACCACGAACGTGCCCGGGGTCTTCGCCGGAGGGGATTTCACCCTCGGGCCGGGCATGGTTATCGACGCGATAGCCGCCGGCCGGAGAGGGGCGATCGCCATTGATAAGTGCCTGAGGGGCGACACCTCACCGGTTGAGATGTACGACCTGAGGCCCGAAGTTGTTGAGGAGGAGACAAAGGCAGAGGAGGATGAGGACATGTGGGAACCACGATTCAGACCGGAGATACCCGAGCTGCCGGTCAATGAGAGGAAGGGCAGCTTTGACGAGATAGAACTTGGCTTTCCCGAGGAGAAGGCGATACAGGAGGCCAGGCGTTGCCTGAGATGCGACCTGGAAAAATGAGGACAAGCGTGCGGCTATCAGCCATGACCGGCGGGCGATGTGACGATCGCGGATAGCTTAGCCCGGGAGGTTAGTTATGAAATCGATAACCAGACCGAAGCTTCTTGAGGAAATCGACCGGCAGTTGGAGGGGTTCGACCGGGTGTATATCGCCGGTTGTGGCACATGCACCACGATGACCAGGACCGGGGGCAGGGAAGAGGTCCTGCGGATGAGAGAGCACCTGCAGGAGCTGGGAAAGCTGGTGACTGGCTGGATAGTGATCCCGACTGCCTGTGACGAGATGACCGAGGTGGCGATCAGAGAGAACAACGGAGCGATTCAGAACGCCAGCTGCATACTGATCATGAGCTGTGCCCTGGGGGTGCACAAGATGAGCTCGTATATCGAGAAGCCGGCCTTTCCGGCCCTGGATACTCTGTTCATCGGTGTTGAGGATGGCCCGGGGCGTTACCAGGAGGTCTGTGCCCAGTGCGGTCAATGCGTGCTGGGCGACACAGCGGGCATCTGTCCCGTGACAGCCTGTCACAAAGGTCTGCTCAACGGTCCCTGTGGAGGCACCAATGACGGCATGTGTGAGGTTGACAGGGAGAAAGAGTGCGCCTGGACTCTCATATACCAGCGACTGAAGGCACAGGGCCGGCTTGGCTACATGCGCAAGCTTTATGGCCCCAGGGACTACAATGTGGAACCACGGCCGCGAATGACCAGGATCGTGTGAAAGGAGGAGCCATGGCAGGCAGTTTTCGAGAAGCTCTCAACTCTGATAAGTTCATAGTGACCAGTGAGATCGGTCCGCCCAAGGGGACGAACATTGAGAAGATGCTCCATCACATCGATCTGCTCAACGGCCAGGTAGATGCGTTGAACGTAACCGACCATCAGAGTTCGGTAATGCGCTTCCCGTCCATTGGTGGTTGCCTTGCGATCAAAGAGCGGGGTGGCGAGCCGATACTGCAGATGACCTGTCGCGACCGTAACCGCCTTGCCCTGCAAGCCGAACTCCTTTTCGCATCCACCAGAGGCATAGGAAACGTCCTCTGTCTCACCGGAGACTCCGTTGTTG
>PULQ01000098.1 GCA_003552465.1 Dehalococcoidia bacterium | reverse complement strand
TCATGTCAACCTGTCATCGATACCGTCAACCGCGTGTTCGGCGACCTCTCGGGCGAGCAACTCCCCGAGCAGGCTGTCGCTGAATGGGAGAAGATCTGGCAGGAGCATGAATGTCAGGAAGACGTTGTACCCGAACACGGCTACGCCGCGCTGCTCGAGCCACCCTGTGACGGTGGTGAGTACAAGCCTGCCAGCGAGGACAGATATCACCTGATCGCCGCTCTGCTCAACGAGATGAGGCCGCTCGACCGCGGGCTCTCTGTAGCGATCCTGGTACGCGATAACAAGACCGGCAAGAGCATAGTTGATCATCTTCGCGCCGAATGCCCCGGGATGCCCATCATCCACGAGGGCAGGGCCGCAATCAAGGACAACCCCGTCGTTTCGGTCCTGATGTCGCTGGTCAGGTTCGCCGCACATCCGGGCGATACCTTCGCCTGGCGCCACCTTCAGATGAGTCCCCTCAACAGCCACTTCGCCAAACACGATCTGGGCAGGGATCATCTGCCCCTGATCCTGCTCAGAGACATACAGGCTTGCGGCTTCCAGCCTTTCATACGCACTTGGGGTGCACACCTCAACGAAGCAGAGCAGCTTGATGACTTCGGCAGCAAGCGATTGCAGGATCTGATAGACGCGGCAGGTGAGTTCGACAGGGCCGGAGGCTCAGGCTGCAACGACTTCCTCCGCTTCATCGACAGCTACCAACTCAACGAACTCGCTGCCGCCAACGCGGTGCGCGTCATGACGATACACCAGTCCAAGGGGCTGGGATTCGACATCGTTATCCTCCCCGACCTGCAGTCCGACAGCATTGCGAAAGCGAGCAAGCCGGGGTTCCTGGTTGCCCGCGATGCAGACACCGATCGGCCTCTGTGGGCGCTAAAGACACCGCCCCGGACCGTAGCCACTATCGAGCCGACCCTGGCAGAGCAGTTGCAGATCTGCGATGAGATCGCATGCTTTGACGATCTGTGCCTGCTCTACGTGGCACTGACCCGGGCAAAGCAGGCCAAGTACATTGTAACCGGCTTTCCGGGTAAGACCTCACAGATGGTATCGGCCGCGGCTCTGCTGAAGAACCGGCTGGCGGGAGAGCCTAAGCCGACCGGTGGTACAAGCATGAAGATAGGCAGCGAGGAGTTCACATGTCTCTACGAGACTGGAGAGCGCGACTGGTACCTGAAGACGCCATCGAAGGCTGAGCCTGCCACGCCCCCTGAATGGGTTCAACTACCTGGCGAATATAGCAAGCAACCATCACTCAGGCGAAGGCTGCTCGGAGTATCGCCATCGACGATCGAGGGAAGAGCGATCCGGGCTGACCTGCTGTTCACCCACGTAACTCACGACAGCATGGAGCTGGGCAAAGCCATACACGAACTCTTCGAGAAGGTATCGTGGTTAGATGAGGTAGATGTTGAGGGTCTGATCGAAGAGTGGCATAACGAATCATCTGCTCCAGTACAGATAGAGCAGAGGTCAGTCGAGCAACTCCGGCAGGCCATGGCTTCGGATGAGGTCAGACAGGCACTCTCCAAACCGGAGGGAGACGTCTCCCTGTGGCGTGAAAAGCACTTCGAGATCGTGCTTGAAGACCAGTGGATAACCGGTGTCTTCGACCGGGTCACCATAGTGCGCGGTCCAAGTGGCAGGCCCTCACGGGCTACGATACTCGACTTCAAGAGCAACGAGATTGCAGATGACACCGAACTGGCCGATATCGCCGAATACTACCGTCCCCAACTCGCGCTATACGGAAAGGCCCTTGCCCGAATGCTGCAGATCGAGCCTTCGGATGTCACGCTCCAACTACTGTTCACAGATGCGGGCAAAGTGTGTACACTGTTGCAAGGATCAGACGTGCGGCGTTGGCCTCACACGCGAAGGAGATGAGTGCCTAGTCTACGGTTCGTCTAACATGGTTCGCCCGCCTTGAGTCCATTAATGATAGCCTGGACACTTGCGGTGGCCTCTGATGCCATCCCATGGCCTATTTCACACGTAAGCGGGCAGTTTCAGAAGAATGCTTAGCCGTGAATGACGATGATAGGCAAGTGACAGTTCGCCCGAGTGCCACAATCATCGAAACTGCCCCACTCTGTTCTGCTGAGACCACTCTAGTGAATCTAACTTGACGTTCGCGGCCTGCACACATGCGGAACACCTACTAACTCCCAGGCGGGCAACAGCGAAATTGGCGAGATCAAGCAGCCTTGTCATGGGCAGACCTGTACATCCACACTGCACATTGATCCCGTGTGCAAGTTGAACATCAGCGATCCCGCTACCACTAGGATGAGTTTCCTTCAGATGGCGAGTGTTCTCTTGCATCAACACCATAAACGCCGTGTATGACCGTACACGCCGTGTTAGGGGATCGAGGTCTTGTCTCGGTACGTCATAGGCATGAATGATGTCTTTGTCCCACATCATGAACAATTCGGGAAGTGCCATGTGCATCAGCTTCGATGATGCTACTCTGCTGAACTGCTGCCCGACCTGGCGAAACATGGAGTATATGGAGTCAATGATATCAGTTGTGGGAGTCATCACATTTTGAAGACTAGCCAGTCCGCCAAATCCAATGTTCGTGACTCTCATATGCGCGACAGCGTGGTAGTACGGCGGCAACCTACTCAGAGCCCATTGTAGGTTGCATAGCATCTTCCTCCCCTTGGGCGTATCAGGTCTTGGGAGATGGCAAGACCACTTGCTGGTATTCAAGAAACAGTCTACTATCTCCTGCCCGAGAGTTACTTCATCCATCCTATCAAGATGCAGCCAATACGCAGCCCCTCTTTGTCTCAGGGCAGAGTAGCTGAAATCGGTGTACCTCTGACACTTGGGCTTGCGCAGGGGCTTTCTTCTTACCGAGTGCGCGTTACGCGCTAGTGCGACGGCCTTGATGAAGCTGCTATAGTCCATCATTCGCTCCTTTCTGCATTCACTAATTAAGCACGGCGTTGCGACCCATCGAACCTCTCCCTCAGAACCCTGAGGTTCATCACGTCTTCCCGGTTGTACTCAAGCAACGTAGCCAAGGCATCCAGGTCGCCACCTTCCAGGTATCTCCACCACAGCCGCACCGCATCCAATCCGCTGATGCCCTGAAGCTGGCGCGGGATGCCCAGTTGCTGCTCAACTGCCTTGAAACCGCCGTAGAGGTTGCGGCGCCAGCAGTCAAGCATCAAATCGTGATGGTTGAAGAGACCCTCCAGATCTACATCGAGCGAGCCGTGGATGAAGGGTAGATCGAAGCCGCTCCCATTATAGGTGTAGATCTCCTTCACCCCGGCCAGAGACTCAAGGAGATTGTCGGCAGTCACATCCATACCCACCAGTTGCACCAGCCTGTCATCCACGCCATTGACCAGGTAGATGCCGATGACGGTTATGCCGGCATCCTTCCAGGAGAGGCCGGTGGTTTCGATGTCGAGATAGGCGTCTGTCGTGCTTACCATGCCGTTTGCACCTTAAGGCAGCGACTCCCGTCTGAAACCCGCTCGCACCCAAGAGCGCGAACACGTGCAATCGGTTCATTCACTCTGACACTCCCGCAGTTTGCGCAGTCGGTTCCTAACATGTCGCATCTTCTCTGTGATGCTGCCTGCCGATGCGTCACGAAGATAGAATCTGATCGGCTTCCTTCCCTTCAAGACCCTCAGATGAAGCTCATCCTCGGGAACCGCATAAGCGGCCTCATCATGCAGACTGAGGCGATACTTATCTGCTGCATGTTCGATAACCGTGATGAGTTTTGTCTTCCTCATCTTCTGTTCAAGGTTCCATACTCTTTCCGGTGAGATGCCCATTATCGTTGCTAGTTCCCTTATCGAGTTGACGATCTCCCTTCTTAGCCCCGACTGATCATGTCCATGATACTTCACCAGGTACTCCCAACTCTTCCTGTAGGACATATCATCAACTTGCGCAGTATACAGTGCCAGATAACTCCTGAACAGCGGAATAACGCTGCACCCTCTATACGCTCTCTCGTTCTGTTTGAGCTCACCGAAGATATCGTGAAATGTGACATGGACCGGTTTGACCCGCCCTCTCCGATACTTGAGGACTTCATTCCAGCGCTTCTCGTCCGCCCTGCGTCGATCTCGTCGGCTTGCACTCTTAATCCGTTCGGCAGTCCACGCGTCATGGGACGATATCATGACGAACCTGACGAGTTCAGACTTCTCGCCCCTCCACATGTGGGAAATGCATTCAACGAACTGCTTGTACTTCTCCTTTTCATCTTCACCTAGAGAGGTCTTCTTGACCTCAATGAACACGGCGCGCACTCTGCGCATAGCAGCCTTCTTATCGTCGGGAGTCTTCGCCTTGAAGGCCTCGTCCCAATCACCTTCGTCCTGCTTATGCCAAATCAGTATGTCTGGATGCTGGTACGTACACGCTGGCGCGTGATCCGTGACTATTTGCGGAATTCTATCGTTTGCAGCTGCCCATAGCTCCCCGAAATCCCTCTTACGACGCATGAAGCCTGCCTTGCCCCGACACAACCACTTCATGAAATGCTCAGATTCATTCAGGGATGCCGCTAACATCGAGGATATGACGTTTTCCTCAGCACTTGAGTGGAGGTCCGAGGCCAGCTTAGCTGCCAGATCAGGAGCTATATACTTCACGTATTCCTTGTTCGACATGATATTATATTAAATTGGTATTACTCCTTTCCTTCCTGTTCAGGCCATAGCAGCCATTTCTGTTCTGGGCGGTTGACATGCATTCACCTCTGCACGCATCTCCAACTATACGCAGGGGGTAGCGTTGCACATCCGCCCCCCGGCATCTCTTGCACGGCGCCACCGGCTGGCGCTCGCTCCAGAATCACAGTGGATGGTCTGTGCTTCTCCCGTAAAACCCGACACTAGAGAATATAGTACGGTCCATCATAGCCCTGTAGATAAGGTAGATCTTCGCGGTGTATCACAACGCGATTCGAGTAGTTGCCGTCGTGCCCGACATACAGATGGCAGTTCGGCTGATTAACACATAGCAGCACGCAGTTGCCCAAGTAGTGAGAGCCTCCCATTCTCTCCGGTATGCGGTGATGCGCATGCCATGCGCCCCAGGTACCGCTCTGATAGTTGGCTTTCACAAGTCGCTTGCCGCAATGTGCACACAGTCCATCTTGCCTGCTCCAAACACGTTGTACAGTATCCCATGAGAATCCCATCTGTGGCCTCCTTGCGATCTACTTCTCTTCTCTCCTCCTGGACCCCGCGTGTCAAAACCTCCTACCCCTTCTCATAAAGCTTCACCACGTTCTTAGCTGTATCTATGATCTCCTGCCGCAGTTCCTTTGGCTCCAGCACCTCCACATACTCACCCCAACCGAGTATCCAGGAGTAGAGCTCGACAGTATCGGTCACCCGGAGCGTCATCACCATCGAGCCGTCATTCTTCTTGTCCAGCACCTGCGACGGGTGCCACACTGTCTCGCTCATAAGCCTGATCAGTTCCCTATCCTCGATCTTCAGCTTCACAGTCTGGACCTCGCCTTCCACGACGATGCCCCACGATGAGCCGAAGAACTCGTTGGCATCGAAGTCAGCCGGGACCGTATAAGATTGGTTGGTAAGCTCGGCCGACTCGATCCGTTCGATCTTGAAGGTGCGCAGCTTTCCGGTGCGGTGGCAGTGAGCGATCACATAGCTGGCATGTCCTGGCGCAGCAGGCTCGATGTAGTAGGGCTCGATGATCCGCTCGACTGCCGCTTTCGCCGGCAGCGACCTGTACTCGATCTTCAGTCTCCGCTGGGACACCCAGGCCTCGGCCACAGTCGACAGGATGCGCAGGTGTTTCTCGTTCTTCTCGAGCTTCTGCATCCATGCCATGGTCTTGCGCACCTGTTCCGCCAGCGTAGTCGGTAGCACCGCGCTGAGCTTGGTGAAGGTGGCGTCGGTGTTCGGATCATAGCGGTTGGAGTACCGCAGCATCAGCCTCGCGGCAAGGAAGATGTTGAGCGCCTCGGACAACGTGAACTGAATCGGAGGCAGCCGGTACCCTGGCTCGATCTTCCACCGCCCTTTATCATCACGAACGGGCACGTGCAGATCGGTTCCCAGCGACGTCATGTCGCGGTAGACGGTGCGGATGTTAACCCCGAACCTGCTGGCAAGCTCCTTGATGCTAAAGCCGTTCGGATTGTCCGCCAGCAGGACCCATATCTGGATCAGCCGTTCCGTCTTCCGAACCTTATCTTCCATGAGCGACTCCCCTGGAATAATCATCAACCGTATTATCCAACCTGCCCGCCAGAAATGTCAATAGCCCTTTCGTTCTCAATCGTGAAATGCGCGCAGATACGTGGCAGTTTTGACATGATGTGTCACATCCTCCTGCTAAACTCGTACCGCAATGATCGACGGTGAAGGAGGTAGCGAGCAAGACATGAACGAAGAGGAGCAACTGGCGGAAGCGATGCTGGACGGTGACGACGACGATGACGAGGTGCCCTCCTTCGCAAGCTGGAGGCGCAAACAAAGGCAGAAGATCCTGCGCAAGCACCAGGTAATCATGGATGAGTTCCTCGGGTCGGGACAGCGGGCAACCGCGGTGGGCATCATGCCCAGGTACTACATCGAGCTTCTCACCTGGGCTCTTCATCGCCACATGGAGCGAGAACAGTGGAACGTCGTAGACATCATAGGTTACGAAGCGGCCGAGCCGGTCTACATTGACGTCAGCACCGCCTACGGGGAACGGGAGAACCTGCCGGTCTGCGCTCAGTTGCTCGTGGAGAAGGGTCTCGACCGCTTCATCGTCACCATCGACCTCAACCCCAGATATGTTGGGTCAGTGCAGGTGCAAGGCCCGGAAGACAAGAAAGAGCGCGTCAAGTCGTTTATCGATGGCCTCATGAACATCGCCAAGAAAGAGAACATCTACCGCGGACAGAATGTCGAGTTCTCCGGACGGGTCCACTTCCTGAACGTCAGGGGCACTTCATGGGACGGCATCATACTCGATCCCGCGACAAAGGGGGAGGTCAGGGCCAACACCGTAGACTTTCTCAGGGGCAGAGAACGCTGGGTGGAATACGGCATACCTAGCAAGAGAGGGGTGTTGCTAGCGGGCGAGCCGGGCACGGGCAAGACGCTGATCTGCAGGGCGCTGATGGCAGAATCCGAAGGCATCACCTGCATCACGGTCAACGCCTACAAGATGTGCATGGACGAGTACATCACCGACCTCTACGAGATGGCGCAGGACCTCAGTCCCTGTATCGTGTTCATTGAGGACATAGACCTGATCGGGCTAAACCGGGAGGAGTATCACTATCAGCACGGACCGGCACTGCTCTCCCTGCTCAATGTGCTGGATGGAGTAGAGCAAAGGCAGGAGGTGGTTACCGTGGCCACGACCAACAACTGGGAGGCACTGGACCGGGCCATCAGCCGGCGACCATCGAGGTTCGACCGAGTAGTCAAGCTCTCGCTCCCCACAGAGGAAGAGCGCCGGGAACTGGTGGGACTCCTGTGCCGGAGGATCCCCATAGATGGGCAGATACAGGACTACATAGCCTGCAGGGCACACGACTGCACTCCAGCGCAGCTTCAGGAGATCGTGTACGGCCTGGCCATTGAATACCCGGAGGAACCTGCTCAGGCATCTTCGCACCAACTCGACGTGACGAAGGAGGACGTCGACCTGGTGATCTCACGAATCAACGGCAGAAACAGACGTCGCCTGGGATTCGATATCGGCAACAACCACAACGGTGACCACATAGCCTTCCTGACGGCACCGGAGGAGAACCGGTGCTGAGGAAGGTGCTACTGGTGATCATCATGCCCTCGCTGCTGCTCGGCGTCACAGTACTCGTGCTGATCGGCCTGAGGGACTTCGACCTGCTGGTGTCGATCACCACCAGGCTCATAATGGTCGCCGTTGTCATCGGAATCCCCGTGACGGCTGTAAGGATGGTCATGTCCCCGGGCAAAAAGCGCAATGGAAGGAGGTGAAAGCTATGAAGCATCCGGTGAAGTGTCCCAAGTGCAAGGGCAGCGGACAGGTGCCCAGGAAGGACCTCCCGCCTCTGCTGAAAGGGGCGATCGGAGTCCGCCAGACCGACGAATGCCCGGTCTGCGACGGCACGGGCTATGTGGAAGGATAGGAGAGGAGCAGGCATTGCTCCGCATTAGAAGACCTGAAGGATTGAGGCTCAGCCGCCGGGAGGCCATGAAGCTGATGTTGTACACAGTGGCGATAGCGGCGGCCTCGGTCCTTGCCCACGAGGCAGCCCATATCGTGACCGCGCTGGCCCTCGGTGTGCCGTTGGGCGAACTCCAGCCCGGTTTCCTCGGCATCAACCCGTCGGTGACCCTGCCCGAGTGGTTTGTCGGCACACCACGCACGATAGTGCGCTATGCCGGCGGCCTTGCCGCTGGCGCCCGACTTCTTCTCTTCTACCTCCTGCACTGGGCACGGAGATACCGCCGCCAGCCGTCGCCGTTCTGCTGGTCGCTGGGACTCGTGACGGTCGTGCTTGCCTCCATCCAGTTCGCCATCGGTTACCTGGAGGGGAGCTACTACGGCGCCTACATCATGGGAGCGATGTCCGTGTTCTCGGTCACCGACATTCTCATTTATGGCTGGGCCGTTTCCGCGGTCTTCTTGCACTCGGCAATCTGCCCACTGGCCAGATCAGAGCCACCACCACGCCGGCCACCGACGCGTAGCCCGACCCCGTCGCTTAGCACATACCTGAGAAAAACACTCTAAGGAGATACGAGATGACTCTGCACAGATACATGGAGATAAAGTGCCCCAACTGCAGCGCAGAGGATGAGGCGCTGGTCTGGGATACCATCAACGCCCAGGTCAACCCCGAAGCTAAGACAGCTCTGCTGAATGGGAAGACAAACCTGTTCGTCTGTCCTCGCTGCAGAACAGCCTCCTTCATTGACAGGCCCCTACTGTACCACGATATGCAGATCGGGTACATGGCCTGGTACTTCCCCTTCTCACTGGTCAAGAGCGGGAAGATACTCGACTGGATCGATCCCGGCGGACAGATAAGAGGGATCGAGAACTGCCCCGGATGTGACTATGCGCCCGGCACCCACTACGTCTTCGACATGGACGAACTGGTGAGGTACATCAAGTTTCGTGATGCGCTGGCAGAAGATATGAGGCACGGGCCTGGCTAACCACTCATGGATTGAAGCCGTCTCCGTGCTGAAGACCTAATGCCCCGAGAGTCAACGCCCCCACTTCGTTATGGCACACATAGGCATGGATCCCGGATCAGTTGTGTGGCATACGCATCAGCGCTATTGCCTGAACCGTGTGGCCATGGGTATAATCGCCATGGTAGGCCTTGACGCCGTAACAGGAGGTATCGCAATGAGTATTCTTCCGCAGAAACGTGACATCACAGCACTCTTCTCAACCGGCAAACCATATTACATCGACTTCTATCAGCGTGACTATAAATGGACCAAGGGACATATTGAAAAGCTACTAGAGGATCTGTTCTACAGGTTCAGCTTAGACTATCGTAAGGAGCGAGACACCAATGAGGAAGCCATTAGCCATTACGATTGGTATTATCTCAATACCTACGTCACGAATGTCTACAATGGGCACACTTTCATAGTTGACGGCCAACAGAGGTTCACGTCTCTGACTTTGATACTCATTAAGCTCTACCACCTTACAAGGCAGTACACCGAGCTGAATCCCCTTAGCGACTTCATCTCGGACCGGATTGCCGGCAAGACCACGACTGGGCGTGAGTACTGGATGGGCCATAACGACAGAGAGGCAGCCCTTGGGGATCTATACCTAAATGACAATGCTAAGCGTGGTTCGAGTCCTTCGCAGGATTTGAGCATCAAGAACATATATCAGAACTACAATACGATTGACCGAGAGTTGGGCGCACAGCTTACAGATTCACACAGACTAGAGGCTTTCTCGTTATGGTTCCTGCAGCGGGTCATGCTGGTGCAGATCGATATCTCAGAGACACAAGATGTCCCTATGGTGTTCGAGGTGATCAACGACCGGGGTGAGAGACTGAAACCCTATGAGGTGCTAAAAGGCAAGTTGCTAGGCCAAATCCCGAAGGAAGAGATAGATACATATCATCCTACTTGGCAAGAACACGTCTATGCTATCCAAAGTAGTGACGAGAGTTATGTAGATGACTTCTTTCGCACGCTCTTTCGGGCCAGGTATGTTCGTACTCATGCCGAGTACCGTGAGTTCGACGGCGACTATCACAAGACCATCTATGAGCCAAAATGGAATGAGATGATCAGACTTAAGCAGAATCCCTTAGAAGCGAAGAGGTTCATCACGCATGATCTCAGCTACTACGCCGATCTCTACGTAAGAATCATGAACGAGTCACAGACCATTGACTCTGAGTATGGTCCGTATCTTTACTACAATGGCATTAATGGGCAGGATAGGCAAGCCTTGCTCATCCTGTCAGCCTGTGCTCTCAATGACGCAATGGACAAAGAGAAGGTCAAGCTGATCTCGCGCCTCTTCGACAAGCACTTCTCGCTCTTACAACTGACAGACTCATACAATAGTAACAGTTTCACAGAGAGTTTGATTGATCTCACAACCAGGTTGAGGAGCAAACCACTCGACGAGATCGATGAAGTGTACAATTCTCAGATCATCAAGGATATTTCCCAGGCGAAGGGCACTGAGGTTGATGATCCTTACGACTGGAACTTCTTCAAAGATGCCGGCAGACTTACTCTTGGAGAGAAGTTTGTCCGATACTTCTTCGCTCGAGTCGATCGCTTCATCGCGTCAGAAACCGGCATGTCCACCGCCGACTTCTACAACACAGCTAGGAACACCGGGCCAGTTTACGGCTTTCACATTGAGCATATACTAGCCAATAACGACGAGAACAGAACGCTGTTTGGCAATGATGATGAGCTGTTTCGTCTGGAAAGAAACAGGCTGGGAGCGCTTCTTCTCTTGAGGGGCAAAGACAATGAAGCGTCAAGCAATGAGCCGTTCGCGAAGAAGATGAGGACCTACGCAGGTTCACTACTTTGGAACCAGACTCTTCACCCCGATCTCTATCACAATAAGAAGAGGTTCCTTGAGTTCAACAGCAAATACGGACTCGGTTTCAGACCGTATGATGTATATGGCAAGGAGGCCATAGACGAACGCCAACTGGTCCTGCTCAAACTAGTGAAGCTCATGTGGCCTTAGGTGCAACAGTAATCGCGGCGGGTATCGATGATAGAGTGCCAGGGTACTGGTGCGCGCATCACCTTGTGAGCGGGTCAGAAACTGAGATTAGACTAAGGTGAAGATGTTGAGTACCAAGTAATCCATTGGAGGTCAGGCCAGCAATCTGCCTCAGATCGACCCTACCCAGTGGTCACGCGATAGCAGATGGTGAACTGAAGGGAGATTGTGACTGGCGACGTCCCGCTGAAGAGGGCAGTCCCATCCAAGCTGCTAGCATGGCGACGGCCTAGTCGGAAGCCACGTTAACGGTGGATCGTTTCCGCTGTCAGACGCATAGAGTATGAAGACTCTGTCCCTAAGCTCCTCGCCGGGGCATGTTCGGTCCAGTAGCATACTGAGCTTCTTTATGTCATCATCGAACTTGGACACTCGACGCGATGTCCGGGGCTTCTGACTACTGCCAGGTGCGGAGAATGTCCAGCAGAACACAGCCACAAACCCGTAGTCAATCTGCCCTGCAAGTATGTTGAGTCGCATCTTCTCGATGTCGTTTGATATCTTGCTGATCTTGCCTGGCTGAACGGTATCACCACACATCGTCGCTTCAACAACTGCCAAGGCACCTCTCTTGTTGGCGATTTGCCTGCTGTAGTCTAGGTACCGCATGTCCTCATCTCCGACTCTGCAGGCATTCTCGGAGTTGAACAGGACAAGATCATACCACTTCGTTCGCTTGCCAGGAGGAAGCACCCGTGCGGGAACCTGCATGTGAATCAAGGGCACGGCCACCTGTCGTTGCCCATACGACTGGCTGATCATGGTGCTGTCAGATCGCAGAAGATGAAATAGCCTGCTCAGGGCATCGGCTTCACACCAGAATCCACTGTCGCCCTCCACATGAAACTCCTTGGCAACCTCGTCGAGGCACTCGACCAACTTACGGACCAGCTGTGCATCAACAGACATGTTTGCTCCTTTCAGCTCCAATGACTCGTTTCCGTAGTGAACAGCAAATCACCCGCTCTGCAATAAGGGATCATCTGCGCTGCAGAGTCTATCATGGCATGCATTGTTTGACAAGACCCAGCAGGTTAGTTGCAAAGTCTGGCTCTCCATTTCAGTTGACGGGGCTGCACAGAAGTCAGAAATGTTGGGCCGTCTGGCTACCTAGGTCCAGCCGTCACAATCAGCCTGGATAGCTCCTTACTTCTTGATGGATGTCTGAGCATTCGCAACGCCTGATTCCTTATCTGCCTGATCCTCTCTGGCGATAGCCCCACCTCGCTGCCGATCTCGGCTCGACTCTTGGGCTCACCGTCCAGCCCGAACAGGGCACGCAGAACAGCCTGGTTGCGGGAGTGATACTGCGGCAGGCCAATGGGCAGCTGCTCGATTAGAGTGTCCGCGGTTTCCTTGAGCGTACGAATGTCCGCTGCTCTGACCGGCGTACAGAATATGGCACTGGCCAACAGTTCATAGCTTTCTATCACTCTTCCCTCCTTCGTCGTTGGCTGGCCGACCGGCATTTGCGGAGACCCCAGAAGATGGCGGATGCTGTATTCACGTACCCTCTTTGCCTCAGCCTTTCCGTCTCCCACCAGCTTATCCATCAGCATCCAGAACTCCTTGCCGTGGTTCTTGACCCTGGTGTGAGCAAGCTCGTGCAGAATCACATAGTCCATTAGCTCTTGGGGCAGGCAGCTAACCTTGATGTTAAGGCCGATGTTGTTCTTGCTGGAGCAGGTGCCCAGCCTCGTCTTTTGATTGCGGATGAACACCTTGTTATAGCTAAAGTCGTGTTGGGCAGCCAGGTACTCCAGCCTGGCTATGAGTTTCCGTCTGGCTTCTTCTTTGTCGATGATGTCGACGGCAGGCTTGGTAGAACCTTCGCTCTGTGAATGCGCCCTCATCTTGACCAACTGCCCCTGTATCCAGTCCACCTTGGCGTGCACGAACTCCTCGGCTCTCTGGAAGGATGATCCATAGGGCACAGCGACACGAACCTGTGCCGATGGCCTCACGGAGATGATCAACCGCCGGGCCTTTCTGCTGCGCTCAAAGAGGACCGGTCCAACGCCGGCAATCTCTACCGTCTTTGATTGCACCATCTACTCTACTTCGCCGCTGTTATCGTGATCTTGATGGAGTCCGGGTTGCCCAGTTCTTTGACCTGCTCTTTCGTCAAGTAGACCGTCATAGGACGGTCTTCTTTCTTCTCTTTGTACCTCCAGGTACCCGGTGTCTCCTTCTCTTTGACGAGTATGATCTCCATGTTTCCAGGCTCCTTTCCTATCTGTTCCAGCCTCGGATCCTGCAGTCGCCCTCGCGCTCAGTTAAGTCCATAGTAAGGCAGCCAGTCGGTGCCGTCAAACCATGAAGGTGAGTTCACGAGCAGCTTCACAGAGTAGCATGACTCCCCTCTCCTTTTCCTGCCGCCGATTTCTTGTCCATGTGACAACGCAGGTATAATGGGCGCCAGATGCAGCAGCCACGACGTAGACAGGCGACAATAGAGCTGAACGAGCAGTTTGAACATGCTCTGCATACCATGGAGCACACCGGCAGGAACATCTTCATCACAGGGCGGGCAGGAACGGGCAAATCGACACTGCTGGACTACTTTCAGCATGCCACGAAGAAGCAGGTGGCGGTGCTAGCTCCGACTGGCGTTGCCGCCCTCAATGTCAAGGGGCAGACCATCCATTCCTTCTTCAGGTTCAGGCCTGGCATAACCATTGACCAGGTCAAGAAGACCCACCCTGATGCCGAGACCAGGAGCATCTACAGGAACCTTGATGCCATTGTCATTGACGAGATCTCCATGGTAAGAGCGGACCTGCTGGACTGCGTGGATGCGTTTCTACGGCTCAATGGGCCGAGGGCCAGCAAGCCCTTCGGCGGGGTTCAGATGGTGTTCATCGGCGACCTCTACCAGTTACCACCCGTTGTCGTAGGCACTGAGAAGGAAGTGTTCGGGTCGGTCTACGAGACTCCGTACTTCTACAGCGCCAGGGTGCTTGATTCGCTGGACATGGAGTTCGTGGAACTGGAGAAGGTCTATCGCCAGCGTGACGAGCACTTCATCAACCTGCTCAACGCCATCCGTAACAACTCCGTTACTGAGGAGGAGTTAGCTCTCCTCAATGACAGACACATGCCGGAGTTCGAGCCACCCGCCGATGACTTCTACGTCTATCTGACCACAGTCAACAAGCTGGCTGAGGAGATCAACACTGGGGAGCTGGCAAGGCTGAATGCTACGCCCTATACCTTTACCGGACAGATCGAAGGAAGGTTCACCGCCGAGTATCTCCCCACATCGGTTGACCTTGTGGTAAAGGTGGGAGCGCAGATCATGATGGTCAGTAACGACCCCTATGGTCGCTGGGTTAATGGCAGTGTTGGGAAGATCATCGATGTGATCCGAGAGAATGGCGAAGACATCATAGTGGCTGAACTGGCCGACGGTCAGACTGTAGACATTACGCCTCATACCTGGGAGATCTACAGTTTCTCAGTCCGGGAGGGTCATCTTGAGTCCGAAGTCATCGGCAGATTCAAGCAATACCCACTTATGCTGGCCTGGGCGGTGACCATCCACAAGAGCCAGGGCAAGACGTTCGACAGGGTGATCATTGATATCGGACGAGGGGCGTTCGCTCACGGGCAGACCTATGTGGCGTTGAGCCGATGCACTACGCTGGATGGCATTGTCCTGAAGAAGCCGATTCTGAAAAAGCATATCTGGACCGATTACCGGGTGGTCAAGTTCTTGACGAAGTATCAATACGGAAAGGCCGCACGCGCCCTCCCCGTTGATGATAAGGTTGAGGTGATCAGGCAGGCAATCGAGCACGAGGCGCTGCTCGACATAACATACCTAAAACCCAATGATGAGAAGTCAAGAAGGCGTATCAGACCAGAGGTAGTTGGAGAGATGGAGTACTCCGGCAAGAGCTACATCGGCGTGCGCGCCTTCTGCCTCAAGCGGAAAGAAGAGAGAGTCTTCCGGGTTGACAGGATACTGGAGATCCGCGAGGCGTGAAAGGTAGTGGGTCAGATCACAGCAGACGATGAAGAGTTGGGTTGGAGTTATCCTCCGGCACTATGATCTTGGTGCTATAATGAGTAAAGCACAGATACGATTCGTGCAATAGTGCAAGGAGGGAAACCCGATGGAAGATGCAAAGGTCGTGATAAACCTCAAGGAAGGCATCATTGAGATCGAGGGTCCTGCTGATTTCGTAAGACACTGTCTTGACATGTACGGGCCCGGCATCAGAGGACTGCTGGGCTTGCCGCAGGATACTGTAGCCGTACCGGAGAAAGCCAGTCGCGTGTCCCAGAAGAGGAATGCAGCGGTTGCCAAGCCGCGCACGCGAAAACCGGCTACTGTCATGGCGACGATGCGGGACGATCTGGAGGCGGGCTTCTTTGACAAGCCTCGCTCTACTGCAGAGATCAAACAACGATTGAGTGACGCGGGGCTCACCTTCACAGACACTGGCGTTAGAGCGAACTTGAGGAAGCTAACGCAGGATGGGCTACTGAACGCTGTTAAGAAGGGCAGGTCGGTGCGGTTTCGGCGACGCCCCTGATACTGAAGGACAGCCTGCGTCGGCTGATCGCTTTGGGATGCATGAACCCATCTCCATCCTCCGCGTTAGGGGAGCTGCCGATGCGTTTTACCAGGGATTCTGACACCGATTTCCCACCGGCAGTATCTTGATATCGACCTGACCATTCTCGCTGCAGATTCTCTATGTAGAGTCAAGATTTGCGACCAAATCAGGCGATGTCTGGGCGGGGCCAGGGACTAGCTTCTCTGTCATCTTCCGCTTACGCCCGGCCGGCGGGATCAGTTGGAGCGCACGACATCAGGCGGCTGCTGTGTGCCGGATCTCGGGCAGTAGTGTCATGATGTCAGGGACCCCAGAGCGACTCCTGCACAGTGCAACGGATCGTGTAGTGCCAACCGCTGCCCTCGAGACTGGGTGTTTGACGCATGGTGAGGATGATTGGTATGGTTCTGCATGGTGCGCGGTGTGCCCTGAAGCAGTCGCTGGCTGCGCCGACATCTGCAGATGTGCCCGCCAGTCAACCAGGAAGAAGGAGTCGGAGTGTTTGCTTATCCGTGGGGAGTGAGTGAGGACGACCTGACCGGGGACTTCTTCGGCCTCATGAGGCATTTGCCAGACGAGGCTGTTCTCATCCCGTTCCTCGATCTGATCCAGCGCCAATACCCTGACCGAGACATCAGACCTCAGCACTTCGAACAGGCAGAGGTCTTGCTGTGGCCGGACTACGAAATCCCGAAAGAATGGCGTACGCAGTTCAACCGTCCGGATATCCCGGCCGAGAGAAGGCGCAGCAAGCACTACATTGTCCCCGACGCTGTGCTTATCGTTGGTCACTACACATTCATAGTGGAGGCCGAGAAGTCACATTCGATAGAAGCCGAGCAACTGTTTCAGCAGTATATGATCGGGCAGCGGATGTTCGTAACTCCGACACAAGGCAGACGCAAGGTGTATACCGTGCTAATCAACACGGATCAGATGCGCCCGTCTGCCTGTCGCATTACTGCCACCGACGAGAGCACCGGGATCGCAGTGTCAGCCGGTGATTCGGTGCCCCGGTATATTGAGAAACGCGCCAGAATGCTGGGTGAAGCATGTGATGTTGATGAGGTAAGTCGCAGGTTTCTGTGGGTTAGCTGGCATCACATTGGCAAGCTCGCGGAAGAGGTGATAGAAGTGTATGGGCACAGGCAAGATAGGGTGTCAATGATCATCTCGCGATTCCTATCAGGCTTTAAGGAGATGACAGACAGGGAGGGTTATTCCCCTGTGCGAGTCTATCGGGCCGATGATCCAGATGAGGTGGTAGTTGAAGACTACGATCTTGTTCCGGCAACTGGCCTTTTCCCGGCATGGGAAGACTGCTTGCCAGACGTTGATCCAGGAGATATCCCTCTACTCCGGGTAAGAGAGAAGAGCCTGCAGTGGGACCCGGACGCGTTCGAAGGAAGCAGAATGAACCCGACAGACATACCGGCTGCGAAGCTCATGCCGGACATGACCGACGATCTGGCACGGAGATCTATACGACCAGACGCGATCAGAATCCTGAGTGAACAAAGGGGGTAAACTGCTATGGTGTCAGAAGACCAAATCCGGAAGGCGGAGACTACAGCCAGAAACGCGTTTGAGGCTACCAAGAGGATCTATGACCTCGCATTCATCGCTCACGAAAGACTATCAGCGGATGTCGGCGAACAGCTGGGCCTGAAGGTGAGTCGCGGGTGGAACAGCCAGAGTGCGAGTTACATCAACCAGTATGGTCGACTCACCGACGCCGAGTCGTGGATGCTGAGACGGTATGGCTATACGGTATTCACCGCCTCGAAGGCGAGACACATACCTCCCGAAGCGGCACCGTTCATTCTCTTCTCGCTGCTAACGCGCAAGGCGCAACCGCCACGAGTCATCTACGGTATCCTTACCGACATCAACTGGGGGGAGAATCAGGTCATGGAGCACGAACCCTTCATGTACGAGATCTCGGAGAAGCGTGAGCAGAAACCCCTGGAAGTCCGCGGTGTCAGGTTGATGAGCAAGAGAGGCAGCGCGGATGTGGAGTTTGACGAACTGTCGCTCTTTGCAGTAACCGATGATACTATCGGTGAAGTCACGAAGGCGATTGTGGATTGGCTGGAAGACCATCTCACCCATAGATAGAGCAGCGGTTACTGACGCAGAGGGGCCATTTGAGGCTGGGTGTCGTCAGATTAGCAAGTCATTGGTCTTTGTGCTTGATACTCCAGGGACATGATACCTTGTTTGTGGTTGGCATGATTGGTATGGTGTACCCTGGATGCTAACCCTCCGCAGAGCGCCGTAGGCCACTGTCCGATAACAATGGTGGATAGAGGATCACAGTTCACGACACATCGTCTCTCAAGGGGCTGCCCGGCTGCTAGACGTCAGGCTGGAGTAGGCTTGAGTCAAGATGCCTTAGGGACAGCCTTATGGGTCGAGTCCGTGCACTGATAGGTCCATTGCAGGAGAGCCCTGCCGCCATGAGTATCGTGAACTCGTCCAAGCGATGCTACGGGTCGACAAACCCGCTGCGCGTGCTGTAACGAGGACCGGCGGCACCGGGCTCTGCCTCAACATAGTCCACTCGCCTATGCAAAAAGGGCAGAATGGAGTATCCTATGAGTGGCCTGACTGACTCCAGGTTCGTGGGGTTCACGTAATGATCATCAGATGGTTGACAATGGGTTGGTACTAGGCCCTAATCTACAGGACAATGATGATGAACCGGGAAAAGGCAGAACTGAAGATATTCTTTGACCGACCAAGGACATTTGAGACACAGAGCATCCAACCACTATCGGGACTCATAGGACTGTACTTCATCTTCACGGCAAGGATGAAGATCCAGTATCCATTCAAGAAGTCACGGCTCTTGTACATCGGGATGAGTGAGAAGAAGACACATGGTATGAGAAGCCGACTGATCGGGCACTTTGAAGGAAGAAGCAAGAATCTGGGACTAGTGAACTATCGCAAGGCCGAAAGACTGCTTTTCACATACATCAACTTCGAGATGCTTCACAGCCTATGGAGTTACAGGATAGAAGACCTTGAGAATTACTTCCTCTTGGATTTTGTGGAAAAGTATGGAGTATACCCCATCTGTAACAACAAATCTGGGTATGAGATATTGGAAAAGGAGCTAAAGGCTGATTTCATAATTGACTGGCCCTATTTCGAATGAATGGCCAGTGCTAGGAGGTATGCAGAATGACTGATGAAACAAAGAGCGGCAGAGTGGTAGTTGATGAGTTCTTCGTAGGGATTCGGGATGTTGAAGGGGTGGACAGTAAGATAGTTGAGAAGCTAATCTCGTTGCACAGTGAGAAGAGACTGACCGACACCAACATCCGGAATGCAATGGAGCAACTGCTTCAAGAAGAACTCGGTAACATCGGGGAGCGAGATGGTGAAGATTAGATCAATCGACATAAGCGGGATCAGGGGCATCAGGCGATCTCCCCCCCTAGACCTGAACGGTAGTTCAGTTCTGGTGTTTGGTGAGAATGGCTCAGGAAAGAGCTCTTTGACTGACGCCATTGAGTGGTACTATTCAGACGGTATTCAGCATCTGGTCAGTGAAGAGATAGAGTCAACGAAAGGAAGGGGAGCGTTACGCAATCTACGCATTCCGGATGAAGAAGATGCCTACATCGCGATTCAGTATTCCAATAGCACGTTAGACTCGAAAAAATCCTTAGACAGTTCATTCAGGACATCGGACTCCAACAGATCAGATGAGTTCGATGAGTACATGGTCGCCAGTGAATCGGAGAACCTGATCCTTCGCTATACAGACTTGGTTAGGTTCATCATTGCCCCGAAGACCGAGAGACTGAAGACCCTGCAAAGAATCATCGGTTTTGGTGAGGTGGCCGACGTTCGAGATCTGCTGAAGAAGTCCGCGGGACGAGTTGCACGGAGCATCAAATCAGCCAACTATGATAATCAGAAGAACGCCCAACAAGCAGTTGTCCTCGAAAACCTGGGTCAAAACGCCTATACCAACAAACAGCTCTTTGCAGGAGCCAATGAGTTGATAAGACCATTGAAACTTGGCAAGGCAATCAAATCGCTGCAGGACATTCAAGAGGCTTTAGTGACGATTGAGACCAAGGAAGACACTGCTCTACTTGAGGAAATCAGTTTCCAGACGAGAGTTGGAGAACGCTTAGATGAAGTTGCTGGCAATGTTGATGCCATAAACGCAAGCTACCAAGTATACCACAGGACCTATACGGCGCTTCGAAAAGACCCAGGCAAGCTTGGGAAGATTCAACTCCTCGCCCTGCTTAAGGAGGGACAAAGCATCTTGGTCAACGATGTTGTGCAAGATGACTACTGCCCTCTGTGCCGACAAGAAAAGAGCAAGATCGAGTTGATTGCGGAGTTGAATGAGAGGGTCAAAGAACTGGAGGAACTGGAGCGAGAGAAAGACAGATCAGACGAGCAGGGGCGGGATCTGAAGGATGCCCTGGGAGGTAACATCAGTACGGTTGATGAATTGCTGAAAGAGAGGGGTTTCAAGGAGCAACAGAACAGCAAGCTTGCTGACAAGGTTGTGGGTGTAAGAACCGCTTTGCAGACGCTCTCTGATGAACTGAAGAAGGACCTGAACCACGAAACTCCGGTTCAGGAACCGAGCAAAGTCCGTATTGATAAAGCGGGGGTTTTGGCTCTTGTCAAGAAGGCGCAGGAAACGGCAGCAGCGCTTATCCAGAGTAAGACGTCCAATGTCCAGTTTCAGATCTACACCAAGCTGTTCCAATCAGTCACCGCTTACAAGCAGTATCAGAGGATCGACAAGATGCAGGCAGTGTTGACAAGGCAACAAGTGACGTTTGAGGCCCTCTTTGCCGATCTCATCAGAAGACAAGAACAGGCCCTGAACTCGTTTCTGACCATGTTCTCCGCCAACATCAATGATTACTATACCGCAATGAACCCGGGCGAAAGAGTTGAGGACATCAACTTGGTTACAGTCAAAGATAAGAACAATGACTTGGCCGGAATCTCAATCGAGTATAGATTCTTCGATGAGACCAAAAAGGGACCAAGCGCATATCTGAGCGAAAGCCACGTCAACTGTCTTGGCCTATCTTTCTTCCTGGCTTCTGTAAGAGCGTTCAACAAAGAGAATAGGTTCATTGTGCTTGATGACGTGATTTCCAGTTTCGATAGGGCGCATAGAACAAGGTTTACTCAGTTGTTGACGGGCGAGTTCAGCGACTATCAGATCTTGTTGCTTACACATGAGCAGGAGTTCTTTGAGTTAGTATCCAGTGAGGTCAAGGGCAAAGGTTGGCTGATTCGACGGTTTGTGTGGTCAGAAGACAATGGATCGAGCATTGAACATGGAGTGGCAGACCTGAGAGAAAGAATCCAGAACAAGTTTCGGGATAAGAACATTGATGGACTTGGCAATGATATGAGGATTTACACTGAAAGAGTGATGAAGGAGATTTCCAACAACATAGATGCTCAGGTAGCTTTTCGGTACAATGAACATAACGAAAAGAGGATGGCTTCTGAGCTATTGGATGCTGTACATAGTCGCGTTTCAAGGAAGGGGAGTGGCTTGAAGGAGATAGCTGATATTCCGAGGTTGAAGAGAATGCCAATGTTCATTGCAAACATCGCTTCGCACGACAGCAAGTTCAATGCAGGTGTTGAAGACTTGGCAGTGATGTGGGAAGGCATCTGTGAGACTATCGGGACATTCTACTGCAACGACTGCGAGACGATAATCTCGACTAAGTACTTCGATAGTGTGGAGAGCAAGATCAGGTGCAAGTGCGGTAATCTGGCCTATGATTGGAGAGACTAGAAACCGAAGGTTCGTAGTGACCTCGCCATGACCAAAAGCAGGCTCTAAGGGCCGTCCGGGTTTCCATGAGCGTCTCCCTGGAGTTACACTCGCTGACCGATTACCATCTGATGCTCCCTGTCAACACCTGACGCAGGCAGGAGGTTACTGTGGACAGGAACATCGTGCCTCGAACTCGTTGATGATGGCAATGAAGTCGTCGGGCAAGCGTCTTCTGGCTTCGGCCACGATGTGAGCGGGGATCAGCCTGTAGTAGGCCTGGGCGATGCCGCCGGTCATGCAGGCCAGGGTATCGGCGTCTCCGCCCAGCGAGACGGCCTTTCTCACTGCGTCCTCGTAGTCGGTCGACTCCAGTAAGGCTGTGATCGCCTCCGGAACCGACCCCTGGCAGGTTTCGTCGAACTGATAGCCCGGGCGAATAGCGTCGAGCGTTCGGCTCAGATCATAGCCGAACTCGTTCTCGACGAACCTCTTGATATCGTCCTTGCTCTCGCCCTGCCTGGCCAGGAGTATGCACGAAGCAATTGCCCGGGCGCCCTTGATGCCCTCGGGGTGGTTGTGAGAGACCTCCGCGGAACATGTGGCCTCGGCCAGAACCTCCTCCAGAGTGTCGAAGGCGAAGCCTATCGGGCTTACGCGCATTGCTGATCCATTGCCGAAGCTGTTGTACGGCCCAGCATCGTTGCTGAAGAGCCACTGAAAGAACATCCCTCCCCAGCCGGCGTGGGGATAGCGGAGACCGTATTCCCTGAAGGTGGTTGCGTAGTCCTTCCCGTGAAGGATGCAGTCCGCCACAGCTACCGTCAGCACGGTGTCATCTGTGAATGTGGATGCTGGTGAGAACAGTCTGAAGTCGTAGAGCTTGGTTCGGTTCCACTCGAAGGCTGACCCTATGATGTCCCCTGCAATCGCTCCCAGCATGGCTGCTACTCCTTTTTTGTCTCGCGGATCCTATTCTACACCACCGACAGGGGCGCAGAAAGCACCCCCTATAGTCATCGTTGAACAGCCAGGCCGGACTGCACAGATCGTTGGGACTCGTCCTGTTCGGTCGGGCCGACCCACCGAGGCAAATATTTCTAACTCTTATAATAGGAGCGGATCAGAGATCCGGACCAATCAAGGAGGTATCGAACATGGAAGACTACGAGATCAGTAAGGGGACGCACAGCTTCTTCTGCTTGAGGTGCGGAGACTTCATAGAGGCAGGCGAGAAGATGGTGAGTCTGTCGCTCACACTGGAGAGCCCGACTGACGATGGTGCGGTGGAGATAACGGAGGCAGGCACAGTCTCCACCCTGTGCCAGGGGTGCGCTGCGGTGCTGCTCAGCCGGGCCATTACCAGGGACCCGAGGCTGATGATGCCGCATCGAGCTAGCAGACAGGAACAGGCGGAGAAGCACAGACAGATCGCCTCGGAGAACACCGAGAAGATGAAGCAACAGACCACCGGCCAGGAACACGAACCCGGCGAAGCCGATCTGCCGCGTTTCTACTATTCACTGGGCATCCATTTCCTGGGGGAGGGAGACTGGGAGCGGGCAATCAACGCCTTCACAAGTGTTATCGAGCTTGAGCCGGATAACGCCGCTGCTTACGACCGGCGTGGCATTGCCTGCGGAAGGGCAGAACGCTACGACGAAGCCATCACCGACTTCAACCGGGCGATAGAACTCGAGCCCGACTATGCCGGCGCCTACAACAACCGGGGGCTGTCGTACTACAGGCAGGGCCTGATCAGCGAGGCAATCGCTGACTATGACACGGCCATTCAGCTGGACCCCGACATAGCGATGTTTCACGCCAACCGCGGACTGGCTCACTGCTGGAAGAAGGATCTCCATGTGGCCATTGCGGACTTCAACAGGGCCATCGAGCTTGACCCGAACCTCCGTGAGCTTCACAACAGCCGCGGAGAAGCGTATGCAAAGCTGGGCGAATATGACAAGGCGGTCGCGGACTTCGATTACGAGCTGTCGCTCAACCCCAACGACATAGTGGCCTACGCCAACCGGGTGTGGACTGCAGCGGGCCTGGAGGACCAGCGATCGGGGTCGGGCAGCGGCGACTGTGAGAAAGGAGACTGAAAAATGGGAAAACGGTATTTCATCGAGTTAAGCCGGAAAGATGTGGGGCTGGTCAGCTACTTCCCCGGTGAGGAGATCAAGGATAACCCCGACGCCGACTGGATACACGATGTACTGGTGCCGGCAGTGGAGCCGATAGCCGGGCGAAAGGCTGCGAAGATCAGGGAGGTGCCCATAACGTTCTGGGTTACGGTTCGTGGAACGGCCCGCCGCCGGGCGGAGGTCTTCCTCTTCGTCACGCCCGCATATCCCGGCGCACTGATAGAACAGGCTTTGAGCAAGGCGTTGCAGCCGATAGAGCACGGTAAGGTACATGCTGGCCGAGAGCCGATGCCTGAGGACGCGGTTCCCTGTCTGCAGGTGTTCCGCGGGAAGCTGCTCAAGCTGTACTACTCCTACGATGGTCAGGAGGGACTGTACCTTCCGATGATCGAGTGGAGGGACAGGGCACCCTCGTTGTTGAGTCTGTCGATTCCCCAGAACAGCGAACTGATAACGATCGATGTGCCGGTCGAAGAAGCAGATCGGCTTATGGTGGAGGGAAGAATACTCGACGTATCGAACGGTGAAGCATGCCGGAGGTTCCAGCAGGCGCTGATCCCCCCGTTAAGGGTTGCTGACTGATGAGCAGTCGGCTTGAATGTGTTCGGGCAACCAGTTTGCCTCTTGCCTGAGGTTACTCGCCTGGGGTAGACTATCTCATACAACAGTATCTAAGGAGGACACATGAAGCATCTTGATTCGGGACCGCTGCCATACGGCGCAGGCAAGATATGGCACAATCGTTACCAGGCCGTGGATTTTATCAAGAGCAAGGGAGGTCCTTATGGCGTCAAGCTTGTGCTCAACCTGGAGAACGCAGACAAACTACGAAAAGACCTGGTCGCCTGTCTGAGTCACGCTAAGAAGCACAAAAGGAACCACATAGAGATCGATGCACGCTTCGGGAAGAGAAACCCGGACAAGGGGTTCAAACTGTATGTAAGGCTATATCAGCTTGACGAGTAGGTGTAGGCATCGGCGCAGCTTGTCGCCAATCGTGGTTGCAGTGGCTGTTCTTGTCTATCTGCCAGCATCGCATACGGTGACGGATGGTTGCTTGTGACGCTGACCCGATTGAGCGATATGCCATGCTATAATGACCATGGTTGGAGGGCACCATCCTGATTGTGGCACACAGTCGGTGGCCCTGTCTGAAATGTCTCTGGTTAGCTATAACAACTGACTGTGTGCTAGCTGTGGCCGAGAGTCAGGGCTTGCTGGCTGTTAGTCTAGAGACCTAGATCGCTTAGGAGGTCTGTCGGGAATGGCACAGACAGAGATAGACACCATAAGGGCAACTGTATCCATTCTCAACTCTGTAGACTACAAGCGCTACTCAGACGGCAAAGCCAGTACCTATCTTGAGTATGTCTCCGGCGGCTGGGCTGACGAGAGAAAGCTCATAGCGCCTATACTGTTCCCTAAGCTATTGGAGCAGATACTCGGGTTCACCCTTGGTGAGACTGTTGGTGTTGAGGAAGCAGTAGCCGGCGGACGCACTCCCGATTTCGTCCCTGCCGATACCCGTACTCACCCGTTCCTGTTTGACTGCAAAGGGATGGACACGGCCGACCTCTCCAAATGGCATGGGCAGATCAAGAGCTACATCGAGATGGAGGACCTCAAGTACGGGATTCTGGTCAATATGCGCGACCTTGGGGTATATACGTGTGAATCCTCAGAACCGATAGAATCGTTCAGCTTCAGCTTCGTCGAACTGCACAGGGACTTTGAAGGAAACCGAACTGGTGTTCTTGAGAGTCAGAACACCAGACGCTTTCTCCGGTTCGTCCAGTCTTTCCAGTACACCCCGTTAACGATTGAGCAGAAACTCCGAAGAGTTGCGGAGGCCAAGCAGTGGACGGGAAGCGAACTACTTAACATCGACCTCCTGACTAGGCGTCTGCACTACGTAGTAGAACGTATCTACGATGATGTACGCTCAAGAAGAGAGGAGCTTCTCTTCTTGAAGGAACATGAGCCGGAAAGGGCAATCGCCATTGCCCAAGAGGTGGAGATGATTGCCTCGGAAATCGAGCGCGGAAGAGAGATGGAGGTGGTGACACTGCAGACGTTCTGCCAGATTCTCGATGCCCAACCCCCGAGCGTGTTAGGGAGAGCGTTGGACCTCTTCTTCTTCCGGATCGGGTATTTCGCGATGACCAAGCTGCTTCTAGCCAGGGCGTGGGAAGACATCGGGTTTGTTGATCAGACCCTGTACGACGGGGGCCTCGCGAGGTGGTATGAGAGCTTCAACAGGGAGATTCGCCGGGTACTGAAATACGCGTTCCAACTGGCAGCTGAGCGTTATCGATGGCTCTTCAATGTGGACAACAACTACACCTGGTATGAACCCTCAGACGAGACCCTTATTGAGACGCTTTATGAACTCTCAAATTTCCACTTGGGAAAGCTCGATCAGGATGTTCTGGGCTCAATCTATGAGGCGTATATCGATAAGGTAGATAAGAAACAGAAGGGGCAGTATTACACGCCGAGGGAGATAGTTGAGTTCATCTGGAACAGAGTAGGGTTCACCAGAGACGAGGATTTCTTTGCATACAGAGAAGGGATGCGTAAGCCAAGGCTTATCTTCGACCCTGCCACGGGTTCTGGCGGTTTCCTGGTTGAGGCGGTTAGGCGCATGAGAGAGGAATCCAGGATAGACAGCAACGATTTCGATGATCTGCTGGACCTTCGCACCTGCATTCTGACTGGTGTGTTCGGTAGCGAGATCTCTCGTTTTCCCTATTACATCACTGAGGTGAACCTTCTGATCCAGCTTACTCCCACTATCAAGCGCATGATGGAGATGAAGAAAGGGGTCGTGGCAAAAGGCACTCCGGCTATGGGTGTCATCCCGGTTGATGCTCTGTCCCTCTACAATCCCGAGCAGCTTGCTCTTGAGCCTGAGGACTGTAACTTCGACCAGACACGAGATTTGCTGCCCGTGGAAAGCCAGAAGCAGGTTATGTATCAGAAGATCAAGAAGATCTGCGATGGCGAGTTCTCCTACTGCTGCGCCAATCCCCCTTATGTGGGAGAAAAGGGAAACAAGGAGCTCTTTCGAGCAACTCTGGCGCGTTTTCCGTATTGGCGAAACTTCTATCAGGGTAAGATGGATTACCTGTATTTCTTCATTGTACTAGGGCTCTCCAAACTACAGGAAGGAGGCAAGCTAGGCTTCATAACCACCGACTACTGGCCAACTGCAGACGGCGCCTCCAAGTTACGCACCTACATCCTGGAAAATGCAAAGATCAGGGAGATGATATTCTTCCAAGATGTGAAGGTATTCGAGCACGCCAAGGGGCAGCACAACATGGTGTTCACATTGGAGAAGTGTTCAGCGGGCAGAAGAGCTGAAAGGGACGACAACCGAATCAAGATTGTCCGGGTCGTGGCTGGTCCCCAAGACCTGCAAGGAGATACGATCAGGGAAAAGCTAAGGTTACTAACTCGACATATTGAGGAGCACATTGATAGAGACAAGTGGCAGGACGAGTACATCCAGGTATTCTTGAACACGGCAGAGCAAGGGGCTTTGAGTCACAAGGCATGGCATTTCACACAGAGTGGTGAGGCTCAGAAGATCCAGGGTAAGATCAGTCGACAAGGGTTCCCCCTCGGTGACATCTGCGGAGTTAGTCAAGGGATACTGTCAGGAGCAGACAGAGTTAGTAGCAAGAACATCAAACTCATACCCCAGGAATTGCTTTCTCGCCACAACATCAGAGTTGGCGACGGCATCTTTGTTCTGAACGAAGGTGAACTGAACGCACTGAACCTATCTGATGAGGAGAGGGCGTTGGTGAAGCCTTTCTGTAAGAACTCAGATATTGACCGCTATTACGTCAACAGGAGTTCGGAGAATCCGCGGTTCATCATCTACACGACAAACGATACGGACATTCACAAGTATCCTGCTATCCGAGCCCACTTAGAGAAGTTTCGACCGATTCTGGAGAATCGACTCAGCACCTATGGAGAGGATTACCCGTGGTACAGGCTGCATCGCGAGAGGGAGCAGACAATCTTCGATACAGAGAAGCTTGTTACGCCCAACAGAGCGCCCCGCAACACATTCGCGTTTGACAGCACACCCTTGTATGCAATGTCGGACGTGTTTTTCGTCGGTTGTCCGACTCAAGGCATAAGACTCGCATATGTTTTGGCCATCCTGAATTCCACGCTAATGGATTTCTGGTTTTCCGAGACCAGAAAGGCGAAAGGTGAGGCAAGAGAGTATGTAGGTACGCCGCTTTCTAGGATCCCCATACGCCGCATAGATTTCGATGACCCCAAAGATGTCAGGTTACACGATGACATTGTGGAGCGGGTCACGAAGATCAGGAGTAAGATGGGCGAACTTGCCGCCTACTCAAGGTATTCTCGCGGGACAAGACTGACCCGTCTGAAAGATAAGGACCCTCTGCCCGATCTTGATCTCGAGTCCATCGCTGAGTGCCTATCTCCTGAGAACAGATTCTCTCTCAGGACTCATCCCGGGATCGAAGTCGAGCATGAGCAGGATCTGGAAAAGCCGCAGTTTGTGTTGAGCAGGGTTGGTGAGGTCTCAGTAACCTCGGGTGAGGCAGAACTGAGACTTCACGGCAAGGGCAGAAGGGCTGTTACGCTGACAGGAGATAAGGATCTGCTCAAGACCATCGGGGACATCCTCACCAATCATGAGGGAGTTCTCTGGTCCTCGATCAGGGACATGCCTATAGTACCCAAAGACCATAACGAGTTCGAGCGCAAGAAGCAACACATTGTCGAAGCAGTCTCGGGGCTCAGGCAAGAACTCCAGATGCTACAGGAGTCAGTTGATGCGATTGTATGCAAGCTCTACGGGCTAACCGAGGAAGAGATAGCCCTGGTGGAGGAAGCATCAGAGCGATAGCACTGCTATGCACAGGAGGTGTCTATGAGCTTATGGCTGGTAAGGGCAGGAAGACATGGAGAGCAGGAACAGGGGGCGCTGGATAACGACGTTGTGACGATCGGCTGGAACGAGTTGCCAGACCTCTCGCGCCTGAAGAGTAGGAGCGAACTTACCAGGCTGTACACGCAGATCCATCCAAAGGCAAAGAAGAATCAGATCGCCAACGAGGTTGGGCAGGTATGGAGATTCGCGCGTGAGATACAGGTTGGGGACCTGGTGGCACTACCCCTTAAGACCCAAGCGGCCATAGCCATTGGTAGGGTTGAAGGCACATACGAGTACAAAGAGCTTGCCGATAACATCAAGCACATTCGTCGAGTCAGATGGCTGAAGACGATAAGGCGTTCTGCTTTTGACCAGGACATTCTTTACTCGTTGGGAGCTTTCATGACAGTCTGCCGAATCAAGCGACACGATGCCGAGAACAGAGTTCTGAGCCTGCTGAAGTCAGAGGAGCAACCTGAGGCAGAGGAGCCGGAGGAGGTCATCACCGAAGAGACGGTAGACATAGAAGAGTCAGCCAGAGACCAGATTACCAAGTATATCGGAACCAGATTCAGGGGACATGACTTTGCCAGGCTGGTCGAGGCGATCCTGCACGCACAGGGCTATGTAACCAGAAGGTCATCCCCTGGCCCGGATGGGGGTATTGATATCCTCGCAGCATCAGGCCCTCTGGGGTTCAATAAACCCTGGCTCTGCGTGCAGGTCAAGTCTTCCTCTTCTCAAGTGGATGTTCGGGTCCTCAGGGAATTGCAGGGAGTGATGTCGCGCGTCAGGGCGGAACAAGGACTGTTAGTGGCATGGGGTGGGTTTAACGGCGCATGTATCAAAGAGGCAAGCGATGCTTTCTTTGCCATCAGGTTATGGGACCAGGGTACTCTCCTCGGGGAAGTGTTCAAGTACTATGACCGGTTTGACGATGTCCTGAAGGCTGAGTTGCCACTCAAGAGGATATGGGCGCTTGTAACAGGATAGCAGCCCCACGCTATAGGTACGGTTGTCTTGCAGTTCATGAATGTCGATCACGTTACGCTGGGCCGACTGGCAATAGCCGGTCTGTTGTTCAGGTCTTTGACCCCCTACAATACTTCGCTGTCCAAGTTGAGGGATGCTACGGGCAATCGCGTGGATCTCTCTATCAAGGAACACTGCAATGCGGTAGTTCGTTGGCTGAACGATTGGGGGTGCAGACACCTGTCGGAAGACTATCATGACACCGCGGCGGATAGCATTCTTGCGTGGCATAAGGCAGCCAGTGCCAGATTACTCGAAGAGGAGAAGCCTCTTTGGCAGGCCGACCATGGGGAGCTATCTGCGGCCTCCAGTGCCTATGCGTCTCTCAAGGGCAGGCTGGGGGCATGGCGTGTTCGTGACGGTGGGAGACGTAAGGTTCGGATTGGGCAGACCGCAGCCTCTAAGATCCTGTTCGCTATCCGGCCGAGGGCACTGATGCCTTGGGATGATGCGATGAGAACCGCGCTCAAGCAGGAGCGTAGCCTCAGAAGGTATCTCGATTATCTCCTTTCCATGCGAGACCTGACTCTACACGTGGACAATCTCTGTCGGAACCATGGCTTTGGGATAGAGGATCTCCCACACAGGCTGGGGCGACCGGAGTCGACTGTGATAGAGCTCATCAATGAGTATGCCTGGGTGACGGTGCCTCGCAAAGATGGGAGAAGAATCGGCCTTCCATCATCTGAGACTCTGGTGCAGTGGGCAGCACTTGGGTGAGATATGCGGAGGCAATCTCCAGGGTGTAACCCACATGGTACCTTTGGGTGATTGCCGAGCTGCCTCGGCCAATATACTATTCGAGTAAGATCCATCTAAGGAGAGTTGCTTAAACTGGGATTGCAGAGCAGACCGGGGGCAGTACCTAGAACAACAGTACTCACGCTCTCGCTTGCAGCAACCTCTGGTCTGCACGTCACCGATTTGCTCGCAAGCCGGTCGGCCGGGCCTACACGACGGCGAGACCTGCTGCAGGCAACCCAGGATCATCGTCAGACAGGAGGATAGCATGACATTCGGGACGAAGATAAGAGAGGCACAAGCGCGCTTCCGGGACGCCTCCCCAACCATCTCCGCTCGGGCCAGGCAGCCCGTGGAGAGTGACTTGAAGGGACGGCGAAACCCCCATCTGCTGGCGCATGGCCATGAGATGGAGAACCTCTTCCCGGGAATCCGGGGCGATGAACGGGCAATGAGGTTTTTCGCAGATCGGAGAATCAAGTGGTGGAAGTCAGCCAGGAGTGGCGATGATTTCTCCAGGGACGGTCCTACCAGGAACATGGCAAGCTCTCAGGTGTTTTGTGTGAACTTCTGGTATCCGATCAAGGACGATGTAGGGCTGTTGAGTGCCCTCTTGAGGTCTATTGAACCCGGCGTGGATAGCGTGACTGAGATCAGCAGTACTGGTCGTGAGGAAGGTCGGAAACTCAAGAGCCTTGTTGAGTTCGAGTGGGTCGGGACCAAGGAGACGCTGGAGAAGAAGAGATACTCAAGGGGTGCGAATGCGACCAGCATCGATGCCTTTGTCAGTGGGATTGCTAAAGGCAGAAGGGTCGGGTTCTTCTTTGAGTGGAAGTTGGTGGAGGAGTATCGAGGGGACTTTCTCGGCGACGGCAGTGCAGGGAGGACGCGAAGGGAGACCTACACGCCGTATCTTGAGGCGCGTGGATCGGTGTTCTCAAGAGAGATACCTCTGGATGCTGTTCTCTACGAGCCGTTCTATCAGATACTCAGGATGGGGTTGCTTGGGCAGAAGATGATCTTCGAGGACAGGGAACTCGATCAGGTGTATGTGATCCCTGTCTATCCGCGGCATAACCTGGCATTTGGCAGGAGGATCACGTCTCCCTGGCTGAAAGACAAGTATGGAAGCAATGAGACCGTATCTGAGATCGCAGCACACCTGTTTGCAGAGCCGGTCATCTTCCGATCCATCTACGCGGATGAGCTTTGGAGCACGGTGAAGCAACATGCTAAATCCCCCGAATACAAGAACTGGATTGAGTACATGGATGCAAGGTACTTCAGGAAGGGAGTATAGCTGTGACGGTCATCCCATTGAGAAATGAGGACTCCCGGGTGCGAAACGCAGTATCCTGTTGGGTCTGTAGGTTCCTGTCCGTATGTGACTCGTGTAACACACGAGTGCTAAGGCCTGGTGATGGAAGACGCCACAGAGGTGAGTAGTGCCGCAGTCGGCCTCATGTGCATCTAGCAGGCGAGCAGTGGGGTAACAGATGGATGATAGCCAAGAACAAGTAGAGATTGATGACAAGCTCTACAGGCGCGTGAGTGGACAGTGGATTGACTGCAGCACAGGCCTCGTGGTGCCGTCGTCTGCCGTAGGTAGACTCGACAGGGTACTGTACCAGAGTTCGGATCCTCTCAGGATTCCTCCGGCGAGCTCTCTGCTCTTCTTCTGGACGTGGAAGAACTATGAGAGTGACATGCGGCTGTTAGGCATGACGTATCAGCTTAATCACGACAACGGACTGATGCGTTCACTGAGAAGACGAGATCACATCTGGGCTTTCACTCGCAGGGATGAGACGACTTATGTGTTGGCCATGGACTTGGTAGTGGACGTCATCCGCCGGAACCAGTTTGGTGATCAGGGTGCCAGATATGGCAAATACTGTGCGCTTGGGAATCCCCAAGCTTGTCGCTACTTTGACGTAGAGACTGGCCCGGATGCTGAGCAACTCATTCGCGAGCTACACTTCTTCCGGGGTAACATGAAGGTAGATACAACTGGCCAGCTATTCCAAGGTATCAATGCAGTCAGACCTCTCACTGCGCAGGAACATGCCAAGCTTGTGGAGCTGTCGCAAGGTTGCGGCATACTTGTGCAGTAGATAGACTGCATGATCTTCCGGGCCTCCGCGAAGCTTATGAGGGACAGTCCCCGTCAGCGAACCAACCGTGGCCCAAGGACTCTGGAGACCCCATGCCAGACAGACCTGCTGCAAGTGAGTATGGCGCATCACCAACAACAGGGGTCTGCTGCAACGGGTCAAGGAGGACGGGATCACATGAACGGGGTCGCGGCCCTCAGTCCGGCATTGCATTGCGGATGACCATGAATATCGCACGCATATCAGATGGCACCACTGCATTGACATCTGCCTTCACTGTTATTGGGCGCCAGTCCGTGTATACTTTACGAACTCGTCGAAATGGCTCTTCGAGAGTCTGATCTTGACCTCTGTCTCGTCCTTGTTCTTGGGATACACCGACAGAACCAGATCGTTTGCCCGTGTTTCCAGGAGTGCTTTGCCTCTGAGATATCCTAACCGCACGTCGGTGCCGTCCAATTGCTTGTGATGGTATGCGCAGAGTACTATCAGGTTTCCTCGCACATCCCGCTTCCAGTCTCCTCCATAAGGTTGCAGGTGGTGGTGCACTAGTGCACGTTCTGCGTTCTTCCTTACCTCACATGAACACTGCCCCTGTTGCCTACTGCCACAGCTTTCACAAGAGAGTACACAGACCTGGCAGAAGTTCTGCGCCTCCTTCCTCACCCAGTCTCTCTCATACGCATAGTTAACAGCATGTGGCTTCACCGCTCCTCCCCCTCGATAGCTCGGCGCGAAGGTCTTTCGGCGGCCTGATCTCTGTTTTCCGATGGATGGGGCTTCATTGAGCCCGTCGTCCGCGGGCTCCGTAGCTCGCCCATAGGTACCTCTCCCTCTTTCAGCCTCGACACTATCCATCGGGGTGTCTTCCGCTGTGACCTTTACCTCGCCCCCTTCTTCACTAGCCTCCTCGCCGGTTCCTTCACTGGGTCCCTCTTCTTCGCCTACGGGTTCGGTCGTTTGCGCTGGTCCTCCAGAGGATTGTGGGTTGTACGGGTTTATGCCGCTGATCTCGCCTTGCCTAAAGTACTGGTTCAGGACCATGATCCACTCAACTCGTCGGACCTCGATGTGGGGATCGAGGAGCGTAACCATGAGGCTAGACAGGAACTGCAGATGTGCGTTGTTCTTGTCATCGAACATCGCGTCCAAGTATAGACTAGCACCAGCGGTAGTCTTCTCAAGGCAGCAGGAGTCCGAGATCTGGCTACCCTCTATCAGGTCGCCCTCATACTTTATTCCACAGATCACCTGTAGTCCGTGCACACGTTCTACGTTCAGACTCCTCACAAGCCTGAGATCCGGTACAGCTTTCTCGCCGACAGCATCGTACGCATAGCCGCATATCCACGGAATCAACTCCTGAATCTTGTGTCTCCATTCTGGCCAGTCCTCGGTAATGTTCAGCAAGCAGGCCGATGAGGCCTTGACGGGACAAACCAGATGGAGTAGCTTGTAACTCCTTACGATTGGCGGCATTTGATCTGCCCACAAGTGGCGGATCTTAAGTGCCAGTGACAACAGGAGCGCGGGTCTTTGGCAATGGGCGGCTGTATCTCTAAGGTTCCCGTCGCTGGTTGTTTCGAACCGAAAGGATTCCCCGGCGAACGCTGCAACGGAATACGGTCAAGGAGGCCGAGGCATAGGTAACACTCATGGTATGATTAGTGATGATAATGCTGGGGGATTACTATGAAGAAAGAGTTTCCGTGTATGCCGTCGACCTTCAAGGAGCAATGGCCTGGCGAGTTCACCGGTTTCGCCTGGCAGGATTTTCTGACAGCCGTACCGTCG
>PULQ01000034.1 GCA_003552465.1 Dehalococcoidia bacterium | reverse complement strand
CCAGAGCCAGCATGAACCTGTTCACCCTCTCCATCATGGTCATCTCGGTCATCGCTATCTGCTTGACTGCCACCGCTCGCACTCCTGATACCATCATGTTCACCTCATCAGCGATATCCTCAACCGGACAGGCGGTGCACAGGGCACGAACATCTACAGACGATACCATGCCCTCCTTGCCGAAAGCCTCCTGCGCTGTACCCAGCGGAACGAACATCCGGTAGTCATCGTCTGAGCCCGTCTCCTTGAGAATGCCGACTACAGTGATACCCACTCCGTTGAGGTCGAGTACTTCACCGCTGCTCAACCCCAGGAGTTCAGCGACCCACGCTCCTGCCAGCGCCTCGTCAGACTCATCGATGTACTTGCCCTCATGGACTCTCCACCAGGTCTTGATCTTTCTCTCTTCTACCGCATCGATCCCCACCACCTGAACCGATGCGCCCTTCACTGTCGCACTCGCATATAGCCTGGGCGCAACCGGCGCAGCGTAGCGGTTGCGTTCATCCTGAATGCCCAGGGCATGGTTCACCATATCATCGGTGATCTGTCTTACCTCAGATACCTTGTACTCGGGGATGTAGTTCTCTCCCACGGTCACGGCACCCAGTTCCAGCCCTCCCAGTTCCAGGTCGAACTGACTGATCGCCGGCAGGACAACCAGGTTGGCACCGTATTCCTCCAGTTGTGCGTAGATCTTCGCCTCGCCAGCAAGGGAGACCGTCAGTATGCTGATGACCGTCATGGTGCCGACAACAACGCCGAGCATCGCGTACAGGACCCTCTTCTTCCTCCTTACTATGTCCTTGGCCACCATCTGATGTAGTCTCATGATATCCTCCTTAGATATCTCCGGCTTTGCTGCTTGTCCATTATCAGGCTCGACTCTGCAGAAACTCTCACCGTGCTCCCTCCGCAGAGCCCTGGAGTGCAAGAGCGTCATAGAAGGCACGCCAGAAAGGATCCACGACCGGATGCTCCAGTCTCCGCTCCCTCCCGTCCTCCACCAGCACGATGCCCTGCTCGGGGGACGTCAGTTCACCGACAACTGATGCAGCGATCCCCTTTGTGGACAGGGCCTGCACAATCGTATCGGCGCTGTGTTCGCGGCAGGTAACAATCAGAGTTCCCTCACTGATAGAGGCATAGGGATCGATATCAAACAGCCTGCACATCTCAATCACGCAGTCCTCAACAACGATCGAGTCCTTCTCCACCCTCGCACCTAAACCTGCGGCCTCCGCAAGCTCGAACAGCCCGCCCCATATCCCGCATTCGGTGGCATCGTGCATGGCGGTCACTCCTCTATCCCTTACCCCCACACTCACCGCAGTCATGGCATCCTCAACCACCGACATCTTGTAGAAAACCCGCTGAGCCCGGGCAGCGAAGCCTGCCCCTAACTCCTTCTCGATGAGTTCCGGGAACATCGCCGCAAAGATGCCCGTTGCTTCTATGGCCGGCCCTTTGGTGATGATCACCTTGTCTCCTACCCTCGACATTGCCGGCGTTACATACTCATCCTTCGCCCCGATACTTAGCACGGTGGCCCCTCCCACCATAGGATAGTGGCAGTTCTCATATCTGCCTGTATGCCCACAGACGATGGCGATCCCCATTCTGCAGCACTCCTGGTGTATGCTTTCCCACACGATATCCAGTTGCTCCCGTGTCATCTCCATCGGAAGATTCAGGTCGATGGAGAGGAACCCGGGCTTGAGACCGCTGGTAACTGCATCCGATACGAGAATATGGAGGGCGAACCAGGCAGCCCTCTCCCATCCGTATTCAGGGACAATGAATACAGGATCTGTGGTCAGCGCTACCGCCTTATCTCCGATCTCGACGATCCCGACGTCGACCCCGTGCCGTGGCCCAACGATCACGCTGTCGCTATCGGCACCCAGGCGTGCGAATATCAACTCACTGAAGACCTCGGGAGAAAGCTTGCCTATCTCAGGGAGATCCTTCATCCTGCAGTCCTTTCTCTAGTGATCGCGGCGCCAGCCTCGACCCGCCGCTCTCCCACCGTAGGGCGACTTCTGTTCACAGGCTGAACCCTCCTGCCAGATCGAGCACCAGCTGAAGGCCTCATATCCCGTCTCCATCGGTGAACACCGCCTCGATGGTCACCTGCTCCCATGACTCTTCTTCAGTGCACTCTATTCCTGCGGTACGCTCGACGATCCTGAGACGTTGCACCAGTCTGTCCTGTTTCCTGAAGACGAGCCTGATAGCCTCGGTCACGGGATCCGGCAGATCGCCATGTTCCAGGTCCATTACCGGGACATGCTTGTCCCCCACTGCCTTTCCCGGAATGCCAACAACGGTGGCTCCGGGCGGCACCGGTTTCACCACCACTGAGCCCGTCCCGATCCGCGCCTCATCTCCTATCGTTATGGCACCCAGGACTGCGGCCCCACAGCCGATCACCACGTTGTTCCCGACGGTCGGGTGCCTCTTGCCTCTCTTCAGAGTCGTGCCTCCCAGGACGACGCCCTGATACAGGAGGACGTCGTCTCCGATCTCAGCCGTCTCGCCGATGACAACTCCTGCTCCGTGGTCGATGAAGACCCTCCTGCCGATTCTCGCACCGGGGTGTATCTCGATGCCGGTGAAAAGGCGGTTGAAGTGAGAGACAAGGCGGGCCAGGAACCGCAGCCTGTGTCGCCACAGGAAGTGCGCAACGCGATGCCACCAGATGGCGTGGAGGCCGGGATAACAGCAGATGACCTCCAGCGTGCTCCGTGCCGCTGGGTCTCGGGAAAAGACCGTCCTTATGTCCTCTCTCATTGTCCTGCACATGCTTGTCACCTGCCTGTTATGGCGTGCCTGGCATACCATGCTGCACATCCTGAAAGAGCCACGTAGACAAATAGCGCTCTCCCGTGTCGGGCAATACCACCACTACGAGCTTGCCCTTGTTCTCGGGTCTCCTGGCTACCTCTATCGCCGCCCATGTGGCCGCTCCCGAGGATATGCCGGCCAGTATACCTTCCTCCCTGGCCAACCTCCTGGTCATCGCTCCGGCATCATCGTTGGTTACCCTGATGATCTCGTCAACCAGGTCCATCTTAAGCACCCGCGGCACGAACCCGGCCCCAATACCCTGGATCTTGTGCAAGCCGGGCTCGCCACCGGAAAGAACCGGAGAGTCCGCTGGCTCGACGGCGACCGCTCGAAACGCGGGCTTTCTCTTCTTGATCACCTCGGCTACGCCTGTGATCGTTCCTCCCGTCCCGACACCCGCGACCAGCACGTCGATCCTTCCCTCCGTATCACGCCAGATCTCCTCCGCGGTGGTCATCCTGTGTATCTCGGGATTTGCCGGACTATCAAACTGCTGTAGCATGCAGTAGTTCGTGTTGTCTTCGGCAAGTTGCTCTGCCTTCCTCACCGCTCCGGTCATTCCCTCCGCCCCCGGGGTCAGGACCAGTTCTGCGCCGAGGACGGACAGCAACTGCCGCCGCTCCACAGACATAGTATCGGGCATGGTGAGAATGAGCCTGTATCCGCGGGCGGCACATACGAAAGCGAGGGCAATGCCGGTGTTGCCGCTGGTGGGCTCGACGATCACCGTGTTCTCGTTGATCAGCCCTCGCTCCTCGGCGTCGAGTATCATCGACACCCCTATTCTATCCTTGACGCTTCCCAGCGGGTTGAACGATTCGAGCTTGGCCACCACCTCTGCCCCGACGCCTGCAGTAACCCTGTTCAGCCTGACCAGGGGTGTGTTCCCGATCAGTTCGCTTGAGTCCCGGGCTATACCCCTGGTCAGCCTGGGCAACTGCTCAATCCTATGCCTGAGTCTCTCCAACCGCTGAACCGTCTCTGCCATTCTTCTCCGCTTACGATCGTGATCCTATCATCAACCTCGCAGTCCGCAACCGCTAGATGTAATACATATCGGTCTCAGCCCGACCTGTCTTTCTCTGCCGCTCAACCAGGTCCTGCAGCGTCGTGGACTGCAGCACCTGGACCATCGCATTCTTCATCTCGGTCCAGACCTCCCTGCTGACACAGAGGGCGGAACGATTACAGCACGAAGGATCGTCGGCACACTCCACCGGGGCAACGGGGCCTTCGAGCGCCTCGATCACCTCTCTCAACCTTATCTCAGCCGGCGATCTGGTAAGCGCCACGCCGCCGCCGGCACCACGCATGCTGGTCACCAGTCCCGCCGCGATAAGAGGTGCCATCAGACGCTGCAGATAATGCAGCGATATCTCCTGCCGCCGGGCTATGTCCTTCAACGGAGTTAGACCGTTGCCCCCGTGAAGCGCCAGGTCCAGGAGCGCCCTCAGTCCGTATCTTCCTCTGGTGGAAAACCTCATCGCTGCTATCCCTGCTGACTCCAATTGTTGACCGCTCCGGTCAACTTCGCACAGTATAGCCGCTGCCGCCGGCCCGGTCAAGTTTCCAAAACACCTCCATCTGAGATATCATTCACGGACAGAAGGTGACGGAGACGGCTTACTGCCTCAGGATCGAAGGATGAAGGTATTCAACACTCTCAGCGGACAGAAGGAGGATTTCCTCCCCGGCGGCGATGTGGTTACCATGTACGTCTGCGGGATCACCGCCTACGCCGATAGCCACATCGGGCACGCCATGTCGTACATAGTCTTCGACGTGATAAGGCGTTACCTGGAGTTCAGGGGCTACCAGGTCAGGCACGTACAGAACTTCACCGATGTCGACGACAAGATCATAGAGAGAGCAGAGCGACTGGGAATACCGTCACAGGAACTGGCCGAAAGGTACGTTGACCGCTACTTCGCCAACATGGATGCCCTGAATATTCAGCGGGCCGACATCTACCCGAGGGCTACCGAGGAGATTCCCAAGGTGATCGAGATCGTAGAGGGCCTGATCGCCAGTGGGCACGCCTACGATTCCGATGGCAGCGTATACTTCCGGGTAAGGAGCTTCCCCGGCTACGGCAAGCTCAGCCACCGCAACCTGGATGACATGATCTCGCAGGCAAGCACCTATGAAGGGAAGAAGGAATATGCCATGGACTTCGCTTTGTGGAAGTCTTCCAAGCCCGGCGAGCCTTCCTGGGAGAGCCCGTGGGGGAAGGGCAGGCCGGGGTGGCATATGGAGTGCAGCGCCATGGCTCTCAAGTATCTCGGCGAGACCATCGATATCCACGGCGGCGGACAGGACCTCATCTTCCCCCACCATGAGAACGAGATAGCCCAGTCCGAGGCCTTTACCGGGAAGGCACCCTACGCACGATACTGGCTGCACAACGGTCTCCTGCAACTCAACCAGGAGAAGATGAGCAAGTCCATCGGCAACCTGGTCAGTGTGGATGAGGTAATAGGGCAGTTCAGCTCCGACGCCGTACGCCTCTTCTTTCTCAGCTCGCACTACCGCAACCCTCTCACCTACAGCGAGGAAGCGCTGGAGGCGAGCGAACGGGGAGCCGAGCGGCTCCGCTCCGCCCTGCTTCACAGGACTCAGACGAATGGGGAAGGGGGCAAACTGGGCGCGGCACCCTTCGAACAGCGGTTCGTCGAGGCCATGGACGACGACTTCAACACGGCGCAAGCCATAGCCGTCCTCTTCGAACTGGCAAAAGAGATAAACCGCAATGCCGAGTGGGGCGCCGACGTGACCGAAGCGCAGGAGACACTCCGCAGGCTGGCCGGTGTCCTGGGCCTCACCCTCGAGGAGAAGACGCAGCTCACTTCCGACGCCGGTGCCTTCATCGAGCTCCTCATATCGACGAGGGAGGACCTGCGCAGAAACAAGCAGTGGGAGCTGGCCGACAGGATCCGCACGGGGCTGGCCGACCTGGGAGTCACACTCGAGGATACCCCCCAGGGAACGAGATGGAAACACGGGCGACCGCCTGAACCCGGCGAGTAGGACTGGTTTCGCCTCATGCCCCACGCTGACCCGGCACACTCCTACTCGGGTTTGGCCTGCGTCGTCACGACCAGCATTAGGCCTTGCAGATCCGCGACAGTGACCTCGTCCCCTTCAGCAACGGCGCCGCACTGCGAGACGGCCTTCCATGTCTCGCCCTGCACGCGGACGAGTCCTTCCGGGTCGAGTGCGGTGACGCACCTGCCCTTGTGTCCTATGATGTTGGTGGAGCTGACGGGCGACTTCCTACGCTGATCCAGCAGAACACGGTACAGGAACCAGTACAGTCCGGCACAGCCCACACCGGCGAGGATATAGGCCCAGAACGGGATCGGCACACCCAGCCTCCACAGCACAACGAAGATGATGACTGCTATGATCAGTTCGTCGACAAGCAGCAAGAACGTTTTGAAGTGAACACCCAGTTTCCTCCTCATGGAACCTCCATGCCCGCAACGCCGTGCATCCCCGGGCAGCCATGTCCTCCTGCTGCGATAATTGGGTTGATCTTGCAGTGAGAACCGCTATCCTCCGCCACGATGATCGCCCGATCAAATTCTACAAGAGCCCGCCGTCCATTTCCCCCGAACGGAGGCCCGATAGTCCCGAAGCAATCCTCCGCGGGGCAGCGACAACTTCACACACCCCTCCACCTGTGGTATATTATGCAGTCAGAACACGCTACACCGGGAGGGTAAACGCATATGTCCAGGAAGACCAGGAACAAGAAGAAGAAGCCGGCCGGCAGTAGAAGGCCGCCACCGGCACAGACAGGCGGGTGGTCGCTGAGGAGGAAGTTGCTTATCGGCGTGGGTGCGGCAGCCATCATCGTCCTGGTAGCCGTGTTAGTCACCGTCGCAGGGAGGCCGCCAATGAACAACATTACAGCCACCATCGAGACCAACAAGGGAGAGCTGGTGCTGGAGCTTTTCGCCAGCGATGTTCCCCGCACGGTCGACAACTTCGTAACCCTGGCCCGCGATGGGTTCTACGACGGCCTGACTTTCCACCGCGTGATCCCCGGCTTCATGGCCCAGGGTGGCTGCCCCGAAGGCGACGGTACGGGCGGCCCGGGTTATCAGTTCGATGACGAGATAACAGACCACAAGCACGGCACAGGCGCGCTGTCGATGGCCAATTCCGGACCCAACACCAACGGCTCCCAGTTCTTCATCACCTACGCCCCTCAACCCCACCTCGACGGCAAGCACACGGTATTCGGTCAGCTCGTAGAGGGAATGGACGTCCTCGAACAGATCGAAGTGGGCGACGTCATGATAAACGTGACGATACACGACTGACCGTCGCCAAAGCCTTACTCGAGATGCCCCTACGAGCGCCGGGTCGCCATGTCCGGGGACGATACCTACGTCACCCCTCATACTCCACTAAGACCGCAGGGCATAAAGCCAGTTTGCTCACGGATAGCGTGTCAACTCATACAATAATGTTACCGAACAGGATAGGTACCCACCAATAGCCTGCCTGAGCTATAATGAATACCGACCTATCATGAAGACAGCAGCTCATTCGGGCCGTCGGTCACAGGCGGCCTGAGAGGAGGAACACATGGCTGGATGGAAGATAGCTCTGATAGTCCTGCTCACAGTGGTTGCGGTCCTGGCGCTTATCGTCGTCCTACCCTGGACGCCGGGCCTGAGCATCGGCCCCCTGGTCATAGGCTCGGGCCAGGTGGTTGCCGATGATCTGCCTTTCGAAGGATTCGGCATAGTGAAGGTGTCGAATGCCATCGAACTCGAGATCACCCGGGCCGACGACTACAGCATCACCATCACCGGCTACGAGAACCTGGTTGAGCGTATGGATATCCACCTCTCAGGACAGGAACTGACGATACGTCTGATACCGGGAATGTACTTCAGAAACAACATCAGGGCCACTGTCACCATGCCGAACCTGCATGGACTGACTGCGTCGGGTGCCTCCCGGGCGACTGCCACCGGGTTCTCATCCACCGCAGGCTTCGAACTGGAAGTGTCGGGCGCCAGCAGGGTTAGCATCGACCTGGAAGCGGGAAATACCATCGCGGATATCTCCGGCGCGAGCAGGCTCTCCGGCACATTGCAGGCACAGGCCCTGAGACTTAAGGCCTCGGGAGCCAGCAACTGCCAGTTGACAGGGACTGCCGGTGATATGGATCTCGACGTGTCCGGCGCCAGCGATGTCAACCTGCTCGACCTGCAGGTACGGAATGTCGATGCCGACATCAGCGGAGCCAGCCGGGTCACCATCAATATGGACGGCACTCTGAACATCAACCTCTCGGGGGCCTCCCGGTTGCATTACACCGGCCATGTCGAACTGGGAACCGTCAATGTATCCGATGCCTCTACCGTGAGCGAACTGTAACCCGGGAACCCTGCACGCTGATCCGGGCCGGAATGCTCATCGATGCGTACATAGAACGCCGTCCCGCGGTGCTATCCAGGCCGGCACGCCCTTCCGAAACGGCGACCATCGACCCACATACTAGCTTTTACGAAGCCCTCTCTCCTGTGTTACAATGAACTCTGGCTGTCGTCCCCCCATCGCGGGTCCACAGTCCTCCTGAGATAATCCGGTCATACCCAGTGCCAGGAGGCAGTTTTGCGCAAGATCATACTCGATACTACGCTTGAGTCTCTCAAGGCGCTGCTTCCGATCATCATAGCCATAGTCATCCTGCAGTTCACCGTCCTGCGTGTTCCCCTCGATATGTTCCTTCACTTCCTGATCGGAGGAGGAATGGTCTTCCTCGGCGTGGTCTGCTTTCTGATCGGGGTCAGGACAGGTATACTGCCGCTGGGACACGACATCGGCGCCCAGATACCTCAGACCGGCTCATTACCTCTCATCATCATCGTGATCATCGTGTTCGGCTTCGTCGTCACCATCGCCGAACCCGGGGTAGCGGTGCTCGCCAGCATGGCTGAGTACGCCAACGCCAGTACCACCACAGCCCTTGTGTTCGTCGTCGCCAGCGGAATGGCAGTTCTCCTCACCGCCGCTCTCCTGCGCATTCTTCTCGGATTTCCCACGAGGGACCTCCTTGCAGTCGTATACGTCATCGTCATAGTACTCGCCGTGTTCACGCCTCCCGAGTTCCTGTCGATCGCCTTCGATGCCGGAGGTGTTGCTGCCGGACCGCTAACCGTACCGGTCTTCCTCGCCTTGGGATTGGGTTTCGTGTCGGTTCTTACCCGAAGGTCGGCTTTGACCGACGGCTTCGGGCTTATCGGGCTTGCCTGCGCCGGCCCCATAATAGGCGTCCTGCTCTGGGGGGTGATCTTCTTATGACTGCGGGCTCCGCGTTTGGCGGACTGCTCAGCGTCGCCCATGAAGTGGCGCTGCCCTTCATCCTGCTGGTGGCGTTCTTCATAGTCTTCCAGGTCATCTTCCTCAAGCGGACCTTCAGATACGTTGTCATACTCCTGAGGGGTATCGCGTTCGCCTTCGTCGGCCTGGTGCTCCTGCTGCACGGACTCAATATCGCCTTTATGCCCGTGGGAGAGGAGATAGGCGCGATCGTCGGAAACTCGGGTTTCACCTGGGGACTGATCCCCCTCGGCTTCGTGCTCGGCTTCCTCGTCACCTTTGCCGAGCCCCAGGTACGTGTCTTGAGCCAGGAGGTCGAGGAGGCTTCCGCCGGCTACATCAGGGCCCCGATCATACTCTACACATTATGTCTGGCAGTGGCGGCGTTCGCCGCGCTGGGCATGGCGCGAACCGTCTACGGCATACCGCTGCCCTACATAATAATCCCGGGCTATGGCCTTGCCGTCATACTGCTATTCTTCGCCGACAGGGACTTCGTTGCCATGGCTTTCGATTCGGGAAGTATCGCCACCGGTCCGATCACCGTTGCCTTCATCATGTCCCTGACTGTGGGGGCTGCCACGGTTATGGACGGACGAAACCCGCTGGTTGACGGGCTCGGACTTATCGGTATAATAACGCTCGCGCCGATCATCTCGATCCAGTTGCTGAGCCTGGTCTACAGGATAAGGCCGCCACAAGGAGGCAATGACGATGACTGAAGAAGGCAAGACCCTGATCGTAACAATAGTCGCCAAAGGATGCGGAGATAGGGCCATGGAAGCATCTATCAAGGCCGGAGCCGAGGGAGGGACTATTATGTTCGGGCGGGGGGTAGGCATACATGAGAAGAAGAAGGTCCTCGGCGTACCGATCGAACCCGAGAAAGAGATAGTCCTCACGATAACTCCGCCGGACCGGGCCGACGCCATTCTCGATGCCATCGTCGCGGCAACCAGGCTGGAAGAGCCCGGCAGAGGCATCGCCTTCACGATACGGGTCGACCGCTTCGTCGGTGCTGTCCACAGCCTCCTCACCGACCCACCCCAGGGCACCTGCTCGGCAGACTCCTGAGGCTGTTGTTATCGCAGGGATGGTCGCCTGATGTTTGAGCAGGCCTGGCCGTATGCTCTCGCCGTCTCCTTGGTGACCTCCCTGCTCGTAAGCCTTCTTCCTCGAACTCGGGCTTGCAGAGCACTCAGTGGACGCGCAGCCACATTGACATCAGGCCGGCAGAATTCATATCATGTTGTCGCAGTACGCTCCTGTGAAGACGTCCACCATTCATGATGAGAAGGAGCAAGACGAACCGCTAAGAGAGGGGGAAAAGACGAAAATGCAATACCGCAGGTTCGGCAAGCTGGATTGGGAAACATCCATACTGGGCTTCGGCATCATGCGAATGCCGGTGCTGAACAATGAACCGGGAAACGTGGACGAGCCCGAGGCGATCAGGATGATACGAT
>PULQ01000137.1 GCA_003552465.1 Dehalococcoidia bacterium | reverse complement strand
GTATAGACAATGTGCTCCTGTTTGTCAATAGAAGCCGCTTCCCATCATCCTACACGGTCTGTCTGCGTGCAATTGGTTCAGACCACATGGACTGACAGCGTAGCCCGGGCCTTCCTAATGCCTGCCGGCCGCCTCGTAGCCGAGGTCGAAGGCCCTCAGGTTGATCGGAGCCAGCTTCGGGGAAAAACGTGCCTCGATGATCTGCTTTATCGTCGACGTCTTCACCGGTAGCAACTCCACGCCGAAGAGCGCGCCCAGCATCACGACGTTGGTGGCCAAAGGGCTGCCCGCCTCAATAGCAGACTTCGCAGCGTCCAGCTTGATCACCCTGCCCGCCACCGCCCCCAGCTTCTCCATCACCCGGTCGAGACCCGGATACTCGCTCTGGCCGAGCGACACGGTGAAGGGGATTATCGGAGCAGTATTGAGTATCACGAGGCCCGACTCCGCCAGGTAGCTGGCATGCCTCAGCGCCTCCGAAGGCTCCAGTCCCATCAGGATGTTACACTTGCCCTGCGGAACGAGAGGGCCGTGAACGTCCTCTCCGATCCTGATCACGCTGGTCACCGACCCGCCCCTCACCGCCATTCCCAGTATCTCGGAGCCCCTGACTCTGAGGCCGTCGGCGATCGCTGCCTTTCCCAGCAACTCCGACATCAGGATTACACCCTGTCCGCCGACACCGGCGAGGAGAACGTTGAACTCGTTCATCATCTGCTTTGCTCCTGTACTATAGCTTTGTGAGGGCAGACCTGGGGGCAGAGCCCGCAACCGGTGCACAGCGGGGCATCGATGACCTTCTTCTCGTCCTGCTTGATTATCGCCGGACAGCCCAGGAGCTTGATGCATGCGCTGCATTTGGCATCACACCTGTCCTGGTCGATGTAGTAGGGGATCACCTTCTCTCCCGCCTGTCTCTTCTCCCTCAACTCGATCGTGGCACATGGTGCCCTCGAGACGACGACTGCCGGCCCGGTGAACCTGATCGCTTTCTCTATGATGTCCGCCGCTGCCTTCAGGTCCCGGGGATCGACTACCTCTACGAACCCGACTCCGCAGGCCCGGGCTATGTCCTCCGCCTTCAGTGACACTGCTTCGTCCCCCGTAGCTGTGTGCCCGGTGCCCGGGTGAGGCTGAAAGCCGGTCATGGCCGTGGCCGAGTTGTCGAGCACGACCATCGTGATGTTCGCCTTATTGTACACGGCGTTTATCAGGGGCGGTATTCCGGAGTGGAAGAAGGTGGAGTCGCCCAGGTGCGCTATGATCGGGGCCTCCACCACGTGTGCCATGCCGTTGGCAAGTCCGAAGCTACCGCCCATACAGACGCAGGTATCCACGGCATTCTGTGGAGGGGTCAGGGCCAGCGTGTAGCAGCCGATATCGCCGGGGTAAATCGGCTCTACGCCTTCGCCGTATTCCCTGGCTGCCCTCTGCGCTGCCAGGCTGATCGCTCGAAAAGAGGCGCGGTGGGAGCAACCGGGGCACAGCGCCGGCGGCCGCGACGGCAGAAGCGAAGTCGCCTCCTGCTCCAGCCGGTCCAGTCCGGCGAAATCGACCGGTAGTTTGCTCTCGGTGACTGCGCCGAGGGCCTCGGCCACCTTCCTCGTAGATAGCTCTCCTATCCCGGGAACGACGTCCTTTCCGTGTACCCTGGTCGGGATGCCGTGCTCGCCGACCATGGCTTTGACATGGAGTTCAACGAACGGGTCCAGTTCCTCAACCACCAGTACCTCCGGCACCGACCGCAGCAGTTCCATTATCAGCTTCCTGGGCAGGGGATGAGGTGTTCCGATCTTGAGAATGGAGACCCCGTTCTCGAGTCCCAGCCACTGCACCGCCTCCAGGGTATAGCTGTACGAAAGGCCGCAGGCGATGATGCCCAGCCCGGCCCCGTCCTTTACCTCCAGGCGGTTGTAAGGCAGCCCGTCCGCCGCCTCCTCTATCCTCCGGAATCTCTCCAGCATCAGCGGCTTGTTCAGTCTGGCCACGCGGGGTACGTAGGCCAGCCGGTCCGCGTCCTTCTTGAACGATCCTTTTCTTCTTTCCCGCGATATCTCGCCCAGCACGATGTCGCCGCGTCCGTGGCTTATCCTGGTCACCGACCGCAGCATGAAAAGCTGCCCGAACTCCTCGGACAGTCTGAATGCGTCGGCTATCATGTCCTTCGCTTCCTGGACTGAGGAGGGTTCGAGAACCGGAATGTAGCCCTGCAGCGCGATGTAGCGGCTGTCCTGTTCATTCTGTGAACTCCAGGCCCAGGGGTCGTCGGCCACCACCACCACAAATCCTCCTATCGCGCCTATATGGGAGGCCGTCATAAGCGGATCATGAGCTACGTTCACGCCCACGTGCTTCATCGCCGACATCGCCCTTACTCCGCATATGGAAGCGCCCAGCGCGACCTCAAAGGCCACCTTCTCATTGGTCGACCACTCGACGTACATGTCGAGCTCTCTTGCGACGTCTGCCAGTGTGCCCACTATTTCGCTCGAGGGAGTACCGGGATAGGCGGCGGCCACCTGAACCCCGGCCTCTATTGCCCCCCTGGCTATTGCTTCATTGCCCAGTGCGAAGAACCTGTGCCCGGGCGCATCCGAACTGATGGTTGGCTCCTTCAAACCGGTCTCCTTTCTCTCCCCGATAGGCGATCTGTGTTGGTTCCCGGGGACTACTCTAACCCAGGCGGAGAAATTTTTCTACCCGGCTACTCATCGCCATCGCGGGTCGGGGTCAACTGAGGGCCGTCGGGCGTATCCTCGACCCTCCAGCCCGAGACGCGAATATGCTCGCGCAGAGTGTCCGACGCCTGCCAGTCGGCACGCGACCTTGCCTCCTCCCTCGCCTCTACCAGGGACAGTACCTCCTCTGGAGGCTCATGATCGATGACATCCGGCGGCCTGCGTCTGGCTTCCGCCGCGCGCTCCCATATGCTATCAGGGACACCGCTCCGTGGATCGATGCTGCGAAACCGGCCCAACTCGGTTATCGAGAAGGTCTTTCCCGAGCCGAAGATGTCCTCCTGTCCCCTCCTCAACAGCGTCACGCCCCCTCTTCCCATCACCCGGCAGATCTCCTCGGCCGGGTCTAGCAGGAGCGCGGTATGCTCGTCTACGCCCACGACGGTGAGGCCGGGCGGTAGCATTTCCAGCAACCGATCGAACCGTGAACGGCCCATGTAGCAGCGGCTTGTATCCAGCTCCGAGCCGCCTTCGGTGTTGTTCCAGTGCGAAACCAGTACCAGCGATACGCCGTACGGGCCGAACAGGTCGAGCCCATCGCACCAACGAAGGTCTTCGCCCGCCTTGTAGATTTCGTACACGGGCAGCGCCCAGGCTCCGGCCGCGATCGCGGCGCTGCTTGCCAGCACAAGGGTTGCCCCCTGGCGGTGACAGGCCTGGATCGTGTGCCAGGCGATGCTTCCCTGCAGGTGCCGGACCGCGTAGGTGGGACTGCCGGGCCCCAGGAAGATCATGTCCGCCGTCAGGACCGGAGAGATGATCTGCTCATTATCGGTGCCGGAGTCCGTCCCGCGCCTCCGCGCCGGAACTATGTCGACGATCGGCCGGTGGTTCTGCAGGTGCCGGCGCAGGAAATCGCCCACCTTGCCCGCCACCCGGGCCGAGTTGGGCTGAAAGCCGGCCGGAGTCTCAAGCACGGACACCCGGACCGGAGGAGATGCCCGCCGGAACAGCCACTCGTAGACTCTCCGTCCGCTGGCAGAGGTCTCTCCCGAACCGAAGATGGCAATCGGCCCGGGAGCAATGGCGTCAGCAGGCGTCCTCTGCATCTCTATCCGTCGGCCTCGCGGTGGGCGCGCTATCCGGCATTATATACCAGCCTGTGCGGGCATATGAAGTGCGGTGCTATAATCGATGCCTGTATGACATAGACCGCTGCCCGTACCGGCGGTCAGGTCGTGGAGGGGCTGACATGATCGAACTGCCCGAGGCCGTGAACATCGCCCGTCAGCTTGACGATACCGTCGCCGGAAAAAGCATCGCCGGCGTGACCGTTGGCCACACCCCTAACAAACTGGCCTGGTATTACGGCGAGCCGACCGCATACTCCGGCCTGCTTACCGGCAGGACCCCGGAGAAGGCCGTTCCTCTGGGCAGCATGGTCGAGATCGAGGTCGGCGATGCCAGGATCCTGCTGGGTGAGGGAGTCGCTATCAGGTTTCATTATGCCGGCACGGCACTTCCTGCCAGGCACCAGCTCCTGCTTGAGTTCGATGACGGCACGGCTCTCAGCGCCTCAGTGCAGATGTACGGCGGACTCGGGTCGTTCCCCAAGGGTGGACTGGACAACCACTATTACAGGGTGGCTCGGGAGAAACCATCTGCTCTGTCCCCTGAGTTCGATAAGGCTTACTTCCGTCGGATGGTCGGCGACGATGCGGTGCAGAAGCTGAGCCTGAAGGGTCTGCTGGCCACCGAGCAGAGGATTCCCGGGCTGGGCAACGGCGTCCTGCAGGACATCCTCTTCAACGCGGGGATGCACCCCAGGAAGAAGGTGAACACCATCCGCGTCGAAGAAGCAGAGACGCTGTTTGACTCCGTGAAGACGACCATCTCCAGGATGGCCGAGCAGGGAGGTAGGGACACCGAAATGGATCTGTTCGGCCGGCCCGGGGGTTATCGGACGATACTGAGCAGGAAGACGGCGGGGAAGCCATGCCCGTCCTGCGGGACACTGATCAAAAAAGAAGCCTACATGGGCGGCAGTGTCTACTACTGCGGACAGTGTCAGGGCATGTGAACCCGGGCAGGACGGGTAACGCGTAGCACCGCCATCGGGCAGAGTCGACTAGTCGCCGCAGAGGACTACACGGTTGCCCTCGTCGGTGTGGTACCGGTAGGTCTCTCCGTCATGTGAGAGCAGGATCCGGTAACCGTCTGTGATTACCTGGTTGTAGACCGTGTCCGGTTCCGGGCAGCCAAGGCTGGTGTCCGGCCATGCCACCGGCTCCACCGACTCCACCACGATCTGCTCCTTCTCTATGCCTATGCGCTGAGCCAGGTCCGCCTTTGCCAGTTCCACAGGTGCCTGGACGCCTCCGGATTCCGGCGCAGCCCCGCTGAGCGGGCCCGCGACGAGACCGTACCCTAGCAGCGACAACGCAGCGATGCCTATGACCAGGAAGCGGCCTCGCGACAGGTTCATTCTCAGAGATTCCTTGTTCATGATAGGTCACCTCCTCCTTATAAGTATAACGCAGAAGACCGAAAAAGGTTGCACTGCTCTCCGTGATTCGCTCAGAAAATTTACATTACTCAATATTAGTGATATTATATGCATAATGTTGACAAGTCGCAGGGCCATTCAGTTATGAGTAAGAACGAGAACATCGAGAGCATACTGGAGTTGATGAACACCCTCATGCTTTCCGCCCGGGCCCGCGAGCCTCACCCCTGGCTCGATCTCAAAGTGACCCGGGAGCAGCTGCGCATAATGTTTCTTCTCTACGCCAGAGGAAGCAGTTCCCCGGGTGAGGTAGCGGCATCGTTCGGTGTGGCCAGGGCCAATGTCACGGGTCCCGTTGACCGGCTGGTCCAGAAGGGGCTGGTCGGCCGCCGGGAAGACCGGGACGACCGCCGTCGCTCCGTCCTCTCTCTAACTGAGGAGGGGAGAGGCGAGGTCGAGCGATTGCGCGCGCTGGGAGCTGCCAGAATGAGGGAGGTGCTGAAGAAGATGCCCGATGCAGCCCTTGTTTCCCTCCGGACGGGACTGGCGGCACTTGTGGAAGTCCTCAGAGACGGGGGAGGAACCGATGAATGTGATTGAAGCCAGTAACCTTGTGAAGAGGTTCGGCAACCTCGAGGCTGTGAGGGGCGTGTCCTTCACAGTCCGCGAGGGCGAGATATTCGGCTTCCTGGGCCCTAACGGGGCGGGTAAGACCACGGCCATCAATATACTCTGTACCCTTCTCTATCCCACCGCCGGAGAGGCAAAAGTAAACGGATACGATGTTGTCAAAGAATGCAGCAAGGTGCGGCAGTCGATAGGGCTCATATTCCAGGAATCGACGCTCGACGACTACCTGACCGCTGAGCAGAACCTGCGCTTCCACGGCTACGCCTATGCCGTCCCCAGGGATGTTCTGGAGTCGCGTCTCAAGGAGTTGCTGGAGATGGTGGAGTTGTGGGATAGGCGCAAGGCCAAGATCAGGACCTACTACGGCGGCATGAAACGCCGCCTCGAGATAGCCCGCGGACTCCTGCACCGTCCCAGGGTGCTCTTTCTCGACGAGCCCACCCTGGGACTGGATCCCCAGACGCGTCGCCGCATCTGGGATTACATCCGTGACCTGCGCAAGCGGGAGAACCTGACCATCTTCATGACCACCCACTACATGGACGAGGCCGAGAACTGCGACCGGGTCGCCATCATAGACTACGGCCGGATCGTGGTCATGGACACCCTGGAGGCACTGAAAGACGGTGTTGGCGGCGATGTCATATCGGTCAGGACCGAGGATAACGACGAGGCGATGCGCTTGCTCGTCGGCCAGTACAAGCTCACTCCGAGCATGAGAAACGGCGTCATCAGTTTCACCGTGCCCCGCGGCGAGGAGTTCCTGCCCGGCTTCGTGTCCGGCTTCCCCGTGCCGATAAGCTCGGTGGGCCTGGCCCGTCCTACCCTGGAGGACGTCTTCCTGCAGGTTACCGGACGCAGCATCAGGGAGCAGGAGGCCGACCCGATGCATGATATGAAGCAGATGGTCAGGGGGAGGGGGCGCGGGAGATAATGGTCAACTTCTTCCGTTCAGTCCGCGTGATAGCCCACCGCGAGTTCCTGCGTTTTATCCAGGACAAACCGCGGTTGTTCTCTTCATTCTCCATGCCGCTGATCTTTCTCGTGATCTTCGGCGCCGGCTTCAGCAGGCTCATCGGACAGATAATACCCGACGTGGACTATATCCAGTTCATGTACCCGGGTATCCTGTGTATGCCCATACTCATGACATCGGTCATGTCCGGCGTCTCCGTCGTATGGGACAGGGAGTTCGGCTTCCTTAAGGAGGTGCTCGTCTCGCCTCTCAACCGCAGCGGCGTGCTGGCCGGCAAGGCAGCAGGCGCCGGCATCATCGCCCTCATCCAGGGAAGCATTATGCTGGCGGTGGCGCCTTTTCTCAACGTCGCCGTCGGGCCGCGCACAGTGTTGACCCTCATCCCCCTTATCCTTATTCTCTCTTTCGCCCTTTCCGCGCTGGGACTGCTGATCGGCGCCCGCATGCGTTCCCAGCAGGGCTTCCAGTTGCTCATGCAGTTGGTGATCTTCCCCATGCTCTTCCTCTCCGGTATCTTCTTCCCCGTTGCCCAGGTGGCCAGGTGGCTGGAGGTGCTGTCCAAGCTCAACCCCGTGACCTACGGAATCGACGCCATCCGCCAGGCCTTCCTGGGAGCCGAGGTGGCCGGGGTTACCGTCTTCGGTCACACCATGGGCATCCTGGAGTCTGCCCTCGTGGTGGCTATGGTGGGTGCGGTGTTCCTGACCGGCGCGATATGGGTCTTCAACAGGCGGGACTGAGCGGGACCGCTGCTCGTGCTATAATAGCGGCGAATCCGGCCTCATCACCGACGCCCGGTCCGGTTATCCATCTATGATCCGGTGCGCTCGCCGGTTGAGACCCGATAGCGACGAAGCTGCCCATGCAGATCAAGGCGATAGTTTTCGATGCCAGCGGTACGCTTATCGATGATATCGTCACCGTCTGGAAGGCCAACCTTGATGCCTATACTGCGCTCGGATTCGACGGGCCGCAGACGCTCGAGGACTTCAAAGCGGTGTTCAGGCTGCCTGTCACCGAGTTTCACATGGCTAACGGAATCCCGCCCGATCTGCTGCGGGAGGTAGATGAAAGGTTCCGTGAGTCCTACCCTCAGTATGCTCCGGACGTCACGGTCTTCCCCGAGGTGGAAGAAGCGCTTCTGGCGTTGAAGAGAATGGGAAAGATACTCGGCGTGGCCTCCAATATCCCCCGTCTCTTTCTGAGAGATCACCTGGAGAAGCTCGGCATAGATGGCTACTTCGATGTGATCACCGGCCAGGAGGACTGTGACGAACACAAGCCCTCGCCCAAGCCCATTCTCGCAACTGCGGAGAAGCTGGGGGTGTTACCGCGGCATGCCATCTATGTGGGTGACATGGAGGAAGACATGATCGCCGGCAGAAGGGCAGAGGCCCTTACCGCGGGCATAGTGAGAGAGAAGAGCTATCATCCCCGCTGGCGACTCGAGCGACAGAGCCCCGACTTCCTGATCTCAGACCTGAGCGAACTGCCGGTCGGCTTCTCCGAGTAGAGTTGGCGGTATGGCCGGCCGCGGTACATCAGTAACGGTACCTAAGCAGCATTGACAGTCCCTTTCAGTTCCGGTTAAATTGGTCATCGCCCCGAGTAGCTGAGAAGGGCCCTGTCACAGGTTGGGTGTTGGTGAAGGCCGAAAAGCGCAGTCAAAGGAAGCGCAAGGTAGGCAGATAGCCGCCCGGACGAAGGATGGCAGGGCAGGCAAGGTCACTCGGGGCGTCTGTATTCGTTCGACCCGGCTCGCGGGCTACTCCCCGGGTCAGTTCCATCTGCGGGTCATTGCAGTCTCATCCGGGCCTATGTATCCAGCCACTGCCCCTTCACCAGCGTTTCAGATAGCAGCTTGGTGTCTTCAAAGAGGTCGCGGGCGTATTCCATGCCGCGGCTGATGTCTCCCTCCGGGTCATCTGAGAGTCGTCCATGGCCCGGGCAGAGCTTGTCTATCTTCAGGGCGCTCAGCCGCTCCAGTGAGTTCATGTAGTCGCTGATACTCCCCGAGGCGAAGATACCGGACAGAGTGCCCCCTGAAAGCACTGTATCCCCGGTGAAGAGCAGCCTCTCATTAGGCTCGTAGAGGCAGATGCAGCCCGAAACGTGTCCCGGGGTGTGCAGGGCGCGCAGCCGGTAGTTTCCAAGGTCGATCAACGTGTCGCTCTCCAGCCAGACATCGGCGCGAAAGGGGACCGATGAGGCATCGGCCGACTGGATCATAGTCACGAAATCGTCTTGAAGTTCGATCTTATTGGCAGCCAGGCGATGGGCGGCTACCACCGCAGTCTGAAAGAAGAAACAGGTGGCACCGCTGTGATCGAAGTGCTCATGGGTAAGTACGACGAAATGAATGTCCGCGACCTTCAATCCCAGTTCTGACAGCGAGGCTTCCAGGCTGGGGAAGTTCGCCGCCGTGCCCGTATCAATGAGCATGTTCTTGTTTGCTCCTCTCAGCAGGTAGATGTGGCTTCCCCCCTTCTGCGCCGGGATCTGGTAGATGTGAGGTCTTATCTCGACGGTCAAGATGAGGCCTCCTTGCCGGCAAATCTGGACAACTGCAGGTTTGCCTCCCGTATCTGCTTGCACAGTGTGTGCATTATGGTGAAGACGAAGGCCGGCTGCTGCTGGATCAGGTACAGGAACTTGGCCCGATCCAGCGCAATAAGGCACGTATCCTCCTCGGCAACCGCAGTGGCCGACCGGGGGCTGTAGTCGATCAGTGCCATCTCACCGAAGAACCGTCCTTTCTCCACGAAGGCTACGGTGACCCGCTGCCCGGTTTCATCCTCGGTGAAGAGCCTGACCCTTCCCGAGGCCACTATGTACATCTCGTGGCCCTGGCTACCCTTCTCGAATATGACTTCCGATTTAATGAAGTCCTTGCGAAACTTCTCAAAAGGCGTTTCGTTCATTAACGCTTACCCCTCTCTGACATGCTCGCCACCTCGTTGCCATGCCTCGCTGCTTCTGGGCAGAAGCAGCCCTTTGGGCATCCACTTAGGCTGCCTTTTCGCTCCATGGAGGGCGGAGTCAGAAGAACAAGCTACCTCTTACTGGGGATCCTCCTCGAAGTTGGCGGTGATGGAGTAGTTGCCGTTCATGGTGATCGTGGTGGAGGCAGCATTGGGATTGGCGATAGTGCCTACATTGCCGGTCCAGTTGACGAACCTGTAGCCTTTGACTGGTAGAGCGTGCAGGCTGACAACCGTGCCCGCTTCATAGGTGAATATCCCTTCACCGGGAGTCGCCACCGACCCGCCGCTGGTGCTTCCGATCTTCAGTTCGTACTGGACCACCTCCTCGAAGTTGGCGGTGATGGAGTAGTTGCCGTTCATGGTGATCGTGGTGGAGGCAGCATTGGGATTGGCGATAGTGCCTACATTGCCGGTCCAGTTGACGAATCTGTGGCCTTTGGTAGGGAGTGCGTGCAGGTTGACTACCTTTCCCTCGTCATAGGTGAATATCCCTTCACCGGGAGTCGCCACCGACCCGCCGCCGGTGCTTCCGATCTTCAGGTTGTACTGGATCACCTCCTCGAAGTTGGCGGTTATGGAGTAGTGGTCGTTCATGGTAATTGTGGTGGTGGCGGCATTGACATCTGCGACTGTGTCCACATTGCCGGTCCAGTTGACGAATCTATGGCCTTTGGTCGGTAGTGCGTGCAGGTTGACTACCTTTCCCTCGGCATAGGTGAATATCCCTTCACCAGGAGTCGCCACCGACCCGCCGCCGGTGCTTCCGATCTTCAGTTCGTACTGGATCACCTCCTCGAAGTTGGCGGTTATGGAGTAGTGGTCGTTCATGGTGATCGTGGTGGTGGCGGCATTGACATCTGCGACTGTGTCCACATTGCCGGTCCAGTTGACGAATCTATGGCCTTTG
>PULQ01000167.1 GCA_003552465.1 Dehalococcoidia bacterium | reverse complement strand
GGGCTTCCTGACTGGGCAAGGTCTACTCTGCGGGAACATGAGCATGACCCGCGAGAATATCTATATACACTGGAACAACTGGAAGAGGCCGATACGCATGATCCGTACTGGAATGCCGCCCAGAAGGAGATGGTAACCACCGGGAAAATGCACGGGTACATGCGTATGTATTGGGGCAAGAAGATACTCCAGTGGACGGCGAATCCGGGCGAGGCCTTCGCAACCGCACTGTATCTCAACAACAAATACGAACTGGACGGCAGAGACCCCAACGGCTTCGCCGGTGTTGCCTGGTGCTTTGGCAAGCACGACCGCCCCTGGGCGCCTCGTGCCATATTTGGCAATGTCCGCTACATGAGCTCTGAAGGCCTCAAACGAAAGTTTGATGCTGACAGATATGCACGCAGATATCCTGAGCATACACCCTAACGCCCACCGAATCTCAAGTCGAGATCGACGGTCCGACGGGTCACTGGCCGCCATGAAACGATCCAGCAAGACGCTCATCTGCCTGACCGCGGTTGGAGGCTACATATACGCATCCTGTGGTAAGATTCTGGCCGCCAGTACTCACTGCGTTGCAAGGAACCGGTTAAGAAGCAATGAAGCCTGAGGCTATTCTCCTCGATCTGGACGACACTATACTGGCTTTTGATGCGGTATATGATAAAGCCTGGCGAACCGTGTTTGAGAAGCCCCTACCTCAGGCAGGCGAGATTGACTTCCCCAGACTCTGTGCTAGGCTCAGAAAGGCCAGTGAGTGGTACTATGGTGATCCTGAGCGCCTCCGCAGGGCAGGGCAGGATCGACACACCGCCCGCCGTGAGGTGGTAACGATCGCATTATCCGGTCTTGGGATTGACGACCGTGAACTGGCACGTGAACTCGCAGACTCATACGGTGAGGAGAAGGACAAAGCCATGTTCGTCTATCCAGGCGCGATCGAGACGATAAGGCACTTCAAGAGCGAAGGGATCCCTCTGGCGCTCTTGACTAATGGCAGTTCCGAGTATCAGAGGAGTAAGATCGAGAGGTTCGGACTGGCTCCGTATTTCAGTCACATCCTGATCGAAGGCGAACTGGGGATGGGCAAGCCGGACGAGCAGGTGTTCAGGCGTGCACTGGAGCTCTTGGGGGTAGTGGATCCGTCAAGAGCATGGATGGTGGGCGACAGACTGGAGACAGATGTAAGACCGGCTCAGAAGCTAGGGATCTACGCCATATGGGTCGATTGGAGAGGGGAGGGGCTACCTGAGTCAAGCACCGTTCAGCCTGATCGTACCATACGAAGCTTGTCCGAGTTACTTCCGGAGTAGATCAACCCGCATAGCACAGGAACATCCTTCACGCTGTCTCGGAGGGCCGGATGCGGATCCATCCCGCCGGGAGGCTGAATCCAGCGAGAGCACCGATCGCCCGGTTCTGGCAACACAAGCCCGCATGTCCGGAAGAAAGGCAATCGGTCACGGGCATTCAATCGTCAGATGAGTACCTGGACAATGCGTGGGTAGACATCCACTAGAACGAAAGAGAACAAGATTATGACACCCAGATCGAAAATCGGCTGCGGGATTCTCTTTGGGTGAGGTACAGGGAACAGGAAAGGCACCCTTTCTTTGTATTCCTTGTATTCTTGAGCATGCGTTCTCAGCAAATACTGCTCCTCAAGATATGCAAGGACCACGTACGCTAACGCCACCACTACCCAATAGTTGAGCAGATAACCTGAGGCATCCGATGCAAATTGGAGGCCCCCAAAATGGCGCCAGATGACTGAGACTGCTGAGACTCCCCATGTCATCACGATGAGACCGAGATATTGAGGGTGCCTGACCTTTCCGTATAGGCCCGAGGTCAGAAGCCTGCCTCTCTTCCTGAGCATGGTCGTCAAAGCAACCAGAGAGAGAAGAAAGCCAAGACCGGCGATTACCCAGCCGGGTATATTAGACGGATGGAGAAACAGCCACTGTAGATCCTCGTAGAAAGGCTCTTCGGAGAGCCGCGGCAGATGCCGGCTCAAATAGGTGATCACGGGGAGTAACATGATACCCTTGTATACTGTGGTAGGAATCACCAGCACGAATAGAATCGGTAATGGAGCCACCAGAGAAGTCCACCACTTCAGCATCTTGTCCTTGAGCTTGTGCCTATCCACGGTCACATTGCCTCCCTGGCCTATATTCTATAATGCAGAAGGCCAGAAAAGGTTGCATGCAGATGATCAGCAGCCCCCTCTCTGCGCCTTCCGGATCAGGTGCCAGAAGTCCCGCAGATAACAATGGCCCAGACGGTGCACCCCTCCATCAGTCGCCAGGACAGGTGTCGAGCACGGGCCATGGCCCGGCACTGACAGGCTCTATCCCCCCTATCCATATCGTCTGAATGGTCTGCCCGCGGCCCGGAATGAGAACCGACAGCCCGTAAGGACCGTCCAGGTCGGCGGGAAACTGCACCGTGATCGTCCTGCTCGTCTTGAGTCCGGCAGGAACATCAACCTCTTCGTGGGCAACCTTCATCACTACACTATCCTCATCAAGCAGCAGGACACAGTATTCGAACTGCCAGGAATCATCGATGTCGGCTGCCCGGTTATCCAGTTCCAGCGTGAACTCCGACTCTTCGCCGGGGATATGCCCGGCACTGTCACCACTGAAAGTCACCACATGTTTGTCTTCGAGCCCCCAGACACTGGTAAAGGGACTGGGTGGCACATCCGGTGCGACAGCGGGTTCGCTGCGCCCGATCAACAGCGCCACAACGACAACCACTACGACCACGATTGTTCCGACAGCTATTCTCTTCATGATGGCGACCTCCTGGAGGAATATCCCTATTCTCGACCACGCCGGGTATCGAACCTGAAGAACATCTCAACTCTGCTCACTTTCCCAACTCTTCCATTAACCTGGCTATGACCTCTCGCCTCTCCGCAAGACTATCCAGAGCCATCTGCAGGTCTTCAGGTTTCTTGAACCAGTTGCGCGCGTCGGACTCCTGTTTGGCCATGAAACCATCAAGGCGCTTCAGGAGCCCGACATACTCCCTGATTTCGTCCGGATCAGCCTTGCCTGCTTCCAGCCTGGCACTCATCTCTTGAGCCGTTACCAGCCATTCGTTCACTTTCTTGCCGGTGCCCTGTTGAAACATCCTGCGTGCAACCGGCCGAACAAACAGCGGCAGACGGTCGTACTCTTTTGCTGAGGCATCCAGTATCCTCTCAAGCTCTCGGTTGAGGTCCAGGGCTCCGCCGGAACCGGGGGGTGCTTGGCCTCGCATTGCCTCGGCATCAACGCCGGGTATGCTGGCCGCAACCACCGGCTCTCCACTGGAGTCCAGACCCAGTCTGCTCAGGCCGGAAGAGAAATCGACATCTTCACCGTGGAAATCCTCCGCACGCAGAATAGCACCGACCAGACCGGTGGCAGAGAGTTCTGGAGAGATCAGTACTCCCCCGCCTGAAATGAACTCCTGCATGCCCTGGCCATACATAGGTGCCAGTTGACGGAATGCAGCTCCACCTCCCTCTGTATCCACCATGCCCGGCCCGTAGCAGAAGACGCTGACCCCTTTGTCTGTGCCGATTTCCATAGCGAGCGAAGCAGCCAGTGAGCGCAGGCCGACCTTTGTGGCAAGATACGAAGCCAGGAACGGCATTCCTTCGGTGGACTGGAAAGTGACGATGACACCGTAACCTCTGCTCAACATGCCGGGCAGGAAGGCCCTGATCCCCAGGAAAGCGCCCCGCAGGTTCACGGCCATGACATGGTCCCACTCCTCCAGAGAATGATCGAGTACGGGTTTCAACACGTAGTGGGCGGCATTGCTGACCAGGATATCCACCCTATCAAAAGCCTCATACGCCTTCTGCTTGAGTATATCGAACTGCCCCGAGTCGGAAACATCGGTCTGAACAAAGAGCGCTGTACCGCCCTCAAAGTTGATGGCGTTGGCAACATCTGCTCCGGTGTCTCTTATCTCGGCGACTACTACCCGGGCACCAAGGTGAGCCAGGATACGAGCGGTTTCGCGACCAATGCCCTGGCCGGCACCGGTCACGACGGCTACTTTGTCCTTGAAACTGTCACGAGCAACAGTTGATCTATCAACGTACATCCTGCTTCCCCCTAACTCAAATTCCGTGGCATTCTACACTCGATCTATGCGCGTAACAAGCCCCATGCACCTTCATCGCATCGCTTCAGGAGCATAACCGCACCCTGGGTATCGGATCGCATTCTCTTGTTGCACCATAACCCGCACTGTTGATGAGCCTCCTGCTTGTTCTTGGCACCGCATGCTCAGCCTTCCTTCCGAAGGTGCTGGTTGCTACACTAAAGAAGGCCTGCCTTTATGCACAAGGATCGGTTGAAGCAGTGATCAGGAGTATGCTCACAAGAAGGATGCTGATATGCGTTGTTACAGGTGCTCTGCTGGGTGTTGTCTGTATCATTGGCTCCCAGGTGAGATCAGGATTCGAGATGGATGCTGCCTATCTCTTCAGTTTCTGGTTCAACCGCCTACTTATGGGAGTAGTCATTGGACTGGCCTGGAGTAACCTTATTCACACGGGGCGCAGCAGATGCTATGATAGATCGGAAACCAGTACGTAGCCAGAAAACAGGAAAGCCTCTTTGGTAGATCAGCCTAACGTCAACAACGGTGTCGTCCTTCGGACGACCGGCCTGAGCAAGAGTTTCGGCAGGCTGGCAGCTGTCAAAGACCTCAACCTCGAGCTTCGCTACGGCGAGGTCTTCGGTTTGCTGGGACCTAACGGCGCCGGCAAGAGCACCACGGTGGGGATGTTACTGGGCCTGATCGCACCCACGACCGGGGACATCGAGGTTTTCGGTCTCAGGCTCAAGGAACACCGCTGGCCCATACTCAGACGCGTGGGGGCAGTCATAGAAGAGCCAGCCTTTTATCCCTACCTGTCCGGCCGGGACAACCTGGAAGCGCTTGCCAGAGCAATCGGAGGGATCTCACGGTCAAAGATCGCCGATGTCCTGGAAAGGGTGAACCTGCTGGACCGTGCCCACGACCGCTACGCAACGTATTCAATGGGGATGAAACAGCGGCTGGGAGTAGCTTTCACCCTTTTGAGAGACCCCGAGCTTATCCTCCTCGACGAGCCGACCAGCGGGCTTGACCCTGCCGGGACCAAGGAAGTGCGCGACCTCATCCCGCAACTGGCCAACGAGCGGTGTACCGTTCTGCTATGCAGCCACCTGCTCCACGAGGTAGAACTGGTCTGCGACCGGGTCGCCATCCTCAAACAGGGCACCATGATCGCCAGCGCTCCCGTCCGGGAACTGGTAGCCAGAGGCCAGATGCTTCAGATCAAGGTGGCAGACCCGTCAGCCGCTGCCGCCGTTCTGCGAAGTCTCCCGTGGGTCAAATCTGTAGAGGAGGCTGATGGTTATCTGATAGTCGACGCTCCCAGAGACAGCGCATCCCGGGTCAATCAGGCACTGGCTGAGCAGGGCATGTTCGCCTCTGAACTGGTCAACCGCGGTACCAGCCTGGAGAACGTGTTCCTGGAACTGACCGGGAAAGAGGGCCGTGATTAGACTGATCAGCGCCGAGCTCTTCAAACTGCGCAGACGCAGGATGACCAGGATACTGCTATACGTGCTCCTGGGTGTCCTCCTGCTCATGGCTCTGATACTCCTGGGAATCGCCCGCCTTACACAGATGGATCTGGGGCTGCCGCTGGCTGTTCCTGTGGCCCTGACGGTACTGTCCTCACTGGGCACCGTGCTTGCCGTGATTCTAACGGCAAGCGCTATTGGCAGCGAGTATAGCTGGCGTACCATACGAACTATGCTTACCGCCAGCGAGAGCCGGGCCAGGCTGCTCGGCGCCAAGCTGATTTCTGCGATCACCATTATCCTGATAGGCATGGTCATCGGAGTTGCCGCCGGCTTCGTCATGACCCTGATAACCACGGCTATCGGCGGACAGGCGCTTGACTTCGACTTCGCCACTGCGAGCTATGCGCGGGACCAGTGCCTGCAGTTCTGGCGCGTGTTTTACGTAATGCTCCCCTACATCTCCCTCGCTTTTCTGTTTTCGGTGATCGGGCGTTCCGCCATGCCGGGCATCGCAATGGGTATTGGATTACTCTTCGTCGAACCGATTGTCTCCGGGTTCATGAGACTTGCGGGTGGATGGATCGCTGAAGTGCCCGACTTCTTGCTTAATCGTAATGCAAACGTTATCACCGGGCTCGGCGAGCTACCATTCGCATTCAGTTCCATCCCGTTCGATGACGCCCCCAGCGTGGCCCATGCTGCCATCGTTCTTGCCGTCTACAGTGTCGCATCGATCGCCCTTGCCTTCTATCTGTTCCGCAGGCGAGACCTAACCGGGTAAGCCAGCACAGGCGATCGCGAGGATCCCGACCGCGATCTCAACAGGCAGGGGTTCAGAAGTACCTACTGCCCCGGTTGCCTACCGCGGGGCAAGAACTGCACCCACATGGCAGAACACTGCAACCTGCTGGCGAAGGGACTGGTGCGATTCTGCACCGACTGCGGCGACTATCCCTGCGCCCGGCTGAAGAGACTGGACGCGCGGTACCGCTCCAGATACCACATGAGCATGATAGAGAACCTCGAGTTCATCAGAGACAATGGCATTGAAAGGTTCCTGGGAAAGGAAGCGGCAAAGTGGCGCTGCGCCCAATGTGGAGGGGTGATGTGCTGCCACAACGGACTATGCCTGGATTGCGATCTCGACAAGCTGCGCCGGAACAGGAAGTATCGCTGGGGGGAACAATGAAGAAGTTATGGCAGGAGAAACTGGAGGACAAGCCGTCACTGCCCAAGGTGCTCAAGTTGGAGAGACGATTTCCCTGCTACAATGCAGTGCATAAGATGGGAGCTGAAGTCGGTGATGATGTTGTCCTGGCGAACCCGTCCGAGGTGGTGCAGATCATGAAGCAGATACCGAAGGGTAAGCTGACTACCATTGTTGGGATCTGTAGGCAGTTATCTGATCAGCATAATGTGAGAGGTTGCTGCTCATTGACCACCGGCATTTTCATCATGGCGGCGGCCAACGCCGCTGAAGAAGCAGGCACCGAGGGCAGGTCACTGGACACACCGTACTGGCGGACGCCGAAGGCAGACGGATATCTGAACGACAAGTACCCTGGCGGACAAGAGGCGCACAAGAGGCTACTCGAGAGCGAGGGTTTCAAAGTCATTGCCCGGGGAACGAAGTATCGGGTCGCTGATTATGAGGAGTATCTGTGACTTCACGTCACTCGGGATTGTGGCATAATCGCCATCGTATGTCCTCAACACTCAAAGAAGCTGTTGACAGGCTTCTCGGTAGATAAGCTACACGGGTGCCGGCAGGATAGCAGTGTCAGGGCGGCTGTCGAGCAGGCACCCTTCTTGTAACAATCGAACCGAAAGGCGGGATTGAGGTGACTGCGTCTTCCGTAGCACTATCGTCCGCTTCGTTCAAGGTGACAGCGATTGACGCCGTCGATCAGAATAACACGAACACATGAGATCAATGGTTGACGATGCAGGGTATGTGCTGTAGCATGAGTCAAGGCATCGGAAGCCGACGCCGGTGCTGCACAGCAGTGTGAATAGCTGCAGTGCAAGGCCAGTGACACAGAGTGAGATTCCGGCCAGGGACGCGAGGAAGGCTTACTTTAGCCCTATCAGTCCGGCCGAGGTGGTAGTGTGTCTGGCGGGATCGCTGACCTATGGGCATGGCATTCGCTGCTGGTCTTATGAAGGCATAGCCCGCCGGGTTGGGCGCGGCATCATAGTGCGGTATTCGGGAATCAAAGCGCAACAGGGGGTGTGACATGAGTGACCTTGTACGATTGAGCAAGCAGCACGTTGAGCCTGCATCAGCAACACTGGCTTTAGCGTTTCGGAACTACGCCATGCTTCAGTACACTTTCCCGGACGAGACCGAAAGAGAGAGAATGGTTCCCTACTATTGCCAGATGGTTCTCTACTACGGTATCCGATACGGTGAAGTCTATGCCACATCTTCTGATTTCGAAGGAGTCGCCGCCTGGATAACCTCTAATCACTACCCCATGACATTTTGGAAGATCATGCGTTCGGTCCCGATGTCCGTCGTAAGAGCTTTCGGCAAAGCGGGGGCATCCAGGATGAAGCATCCTGGCAAACATATCGACGCGATGCACAAGTGCCACGCTCCTTTCAAACACTGGTTCTTGCTGATAGCCGGGGTTGTTCCTCAGTTTCAGGGTAATGGCTATGCGAGCAAGCTTATGCAGCCAATGCTGCACAGGATGGACGAAGAAGGTCTACCATGCTACACCGAAACGATGGATGAGAGAAACGTCAGTTTATGGGGGCACTTCGGTTTTCGTGTCATGGAGAGATCGGCCATTCCCGACACAGAACTCACTACCTGGGCCCTGTTACGACATGCACAGCAGACAGCAGGTGATCTCGAACGTGGATAGCAGTTGCTTATGCGATCGCACAGAGCCACTCGAGAGTCAGGCCCTAACCGCTGACCATACATGCCGGCATTCAGAAAGATGACCATCAGGTTTCGCAAGCGGGGATTCTTTGCAGCCCTCTTCATCCTGGGTCTCGTCGCCTACGGGCTATGGTTCTCGCTCTGCCGTGTCGATCTCAGCCCGCATATCAGCACCGATTACAACCTGACAACCTTCAGCAGTGAGCACATCGAGGCAAGCAGGGAACGGGTTGTGGTGGACATTCCGGAGGTCTACGAACTGATGCACATCGCTATCGCTGTTGCCGACAGCGAATCCGACAGCTGGTACTACATCCACAGGCAGGGTGACTACTACGACATGGTTATCGAGCGATTCTCCCCCTTCCGTAGCCACGAGTTGATCTCCAGGCTCCAGGAGACGCTGGATGGGTCGATATTCCACCGGGCTATCTTCGCGTATCGCTTTGAGGGGGATTCCATTGTTCATGGTGGGGAGTACCGCATGTCGTGGCTAGATGAGCGCCTCGTCGAGTACCTGCCCCTGCTTGAGGACTTCGCGATGGCCAGCGGGTTCAGAGACTTCTTTGCATCTTACTCCGACTACTATTCGTCGCAGGTTGATGACTACCACAACAGGGTGCCTGTCGCTCATATGTGGTCCTGGCTGGAACAGCAGTTCCCCCAGAGATACGACTCCCTTCGGGTGGTCATGTCGCCGCTAACAGGCAGCACTAACAACACGTGGCGGTTCAGAGACAGGGAGAACAACTACGAGGAGGCTGTAATGTTTGTGTCCGGACCCGACGCGTTTATCAGCCCTGATCTACCGGAGGCCGTAAACGAGGCGATGATGGCCAGGATGGTCTTTACCGAGCTTGATCACAACTACGTCAACCCCACTACTGACTTGAGACGAAATCTCAGGCGTATCGTCCGCGTCTTCTCGGATACCGAGAGGTGGCACACCGGACCGGGATATCAGGGCCCCGCGCTCATCTTCAACGAATACATGACATGGGCGGTGTTCACGCTCTACGCCCGCGATACATACGACGAATCTACCTTCGAAATCGTAGATGCCTTGACCGTAGATACGATGAACCGACGGGGTTTCATCCGCTATGAGGATTTCAGTGATGTGCTCATGGAGTTGTACCAGAACCGGAGAGAAGGCGAGACCGTTGCTGACCTGTATCCGGAGATACTCAGGTGGGCAGAGACGGATGTCATTCGTGAGATGGGGTGACACAGCCATCACTGGAGTAGATCGGCGCCCTGTGCTGACCCGGACGTGACCACGGGGATAACTGGATAACTGATGAAACTGGTGCGTTTCTTCGCCATATCTCACGGTGTGACGTGGGCCTTCTTCATCGCTGCGGCACTGGTCGGGGGAGTTGATACTCCTGTCGGCAACACGCTCTTCTTGCTGAGCGGGCTGGGCCTGTTACTGGCGGGGCCGGTGCTGGCGTCTCTGACCTTAACCCGAACAGAAAGACGGGAGTACTGGAGAAGCATCTACGATGTCCGACGCATCAGACTCCCATGGTACCTGGCGGTGTTCCTGATACCACTCGCCCTGGTCATCGGGGGAAGTGTTCTGGCCTGGGCCATGACGGGCGACGTAACAGAGTTGACAGGTCTGCTCAGACCGGCAGGCTTCACCCTGGTCGGCTTCCTGTTAGCCGTTGTTGTCGCTCCACTGCTGGAGGAAATGGCCTGGCGGGGTTATGCATTGGTCGAGCTTCAGAAGCGCCATAGCGCCCTGACAGCCAGTCTCATCCTGGGATTCGTGTGGGCTATCTGGCATCTTCCCCTGTTCTTCATACCCGGGACCTACCAGTATGGGCTCGGGCTACTGACCGTACCGTTCTGGCAGTTCATGGCAGCTCTCGTCATCGGGTCAGTGGTCATCACCTGGATATTCAACAACACCTCGTACAGCACCCTGTCTGCTGTTCTATACCATGCAATGTGGAACTTCTTCGGCGAGCTGTTTGAGACGAGCGTGCTGAGTGACGTGCTCTATGCAGTGGTCCTTCTCGTGCTGGCGGTAGTGTTGGTCCTTCGGTTTGGGCGGAGGACATTGACCGGTAGAGCATCGTGAGCGATTCCGCCGGATGATCGCCCCAACGCGCACCAGGCTTGACGATAGCCGGTTCTGTCGCACGATTACTAACGGCGTTGCACCTGCCTGGTCCTGCTGAACCAGATTGCTATCCCCTGACGCCATGGTACGTCTCCCGGTCTCGATCGGGCGCTGTTGACATTCCCTTCG
>PULQ01000162.1 GCA_003552465.1 Dehalococcoidia bacterium | reverse complement strand
TGTTCGGCACATCAAAGTAATAGAGATTGACAAGATTGGTTGCGATGATCCGGTTCCTGTCGATACCAAGAGGAGAGAGGATGTCGCGGAAGATATAGTTCTGCAGGTTCATGCTCTCTCTGCTGACTGAGTCAGCTGAGAGGGCCAATCCCAGGACCGTATCGAATCGTGTGCGATCGTCAATGGTCGGATCCTGTCCGAGAATCAGAACATCAGGATTGGGGCCAATCTGATATGGTCTAGGGCCATCGTAATCCCGGATGAAGTACATATTCGTAGCCTCCTTTGGCACATGGATTTACTCTACCTTAGCCTTTGTTCTACTATCTCGGCGAACTCCTCGCTTGTAAGCCAATTGCCTTTGCGTCCGCCTCTCGGCGGGCCCTCACCGCTGCTGACTGCATACAAAATCCTCTTCCATTTACCCGATCTTACATCCTCTTCTATCACATCTCTGCCGCCACTACGACCCACCCACAGGTTCCTGTCTGGATTGCGTTCATTGTAGATCGCACTTCCAGGGACTCTGTGAATCACAGATGCCACTGATCTCAAATCGTTGTAGTGCTGAAGGGCGAACTTGAGATACGGGTAGAAGTGGTTGCCTCTCAAATCCAGCGCCCTGTTGTCTACGAAGAATTCCCAGTTTACGACAGTGTATTCATCGGTATCTCGAAAACCGAGCTTGCTGGGTAACAAGGCCACGTGAAAGACACGTTCCGGATGGTGCTGCTCCTCAAGCCTGTTGATCACAGCCTCTTTCTGGGCTCGCATCTGAGTGTTGAATACGTCCTGGGTCAGCCTCTGGAACATCTTTGCCTCGATAACGACAAACAGCTCGGCAGGGTGCAGGACATGCATAACCACGTCAGGCGTATCATTCGTCCTAGCTAGTATCTCCACGCCGACATTTCTTGTCCCTGCTGACTCCTTCAGATTGTATTCTGTGTAGAACACGAATCGGTCTCCTGTCGTCTTCTCGTTAACTTCGCTGGGAAACCCCGGTATCGCCTCAAGGAAGCGATAGAGGTTGGAGAACCCGTTGTGGAAGAGCAGCGAGGGCAAGACGGTGCCCGTATAGAACCTTTCCTTCCGGTTCATTGGCAGCGCGTATTTCAGGGTGTCCTTTAGTTGTTCATAGTCCATGTCTTTTCCTCCTCCATGGTTCAGCATATCCAGCCAAGGGCAGAGTTCATGGCAGTCAAGGCGATGGTCCACCCACGAGGGTTCGTAATGCTCTCACAACCTGCACCATCCCCTCCGTATCCAAACCACAGTAGGCAAGAAGCTCCTCCCTGGTCCTGAGTCTCTCCTCGTCCGACACGTCACCGTAGGTGATGCTCAAATATCTTAGGCTTGCCTCAGTGCCGTCGGCTATCACTAGCCCATCATATGTCCTGCCTGTAACAGCGGGTAGGACGCTCTTGAGTGACGCGCTCCCCCGCTGCAGAGGATGGTAGTAGTCAAACCTGCGAAACGGGACGATGAGGTCCACCAGCCGGCCGATGACCGCCTCAGTCCAAGGCCGATATGACGGGAAGGCCAGGCCCAGATCACGCAGCACACCCTGCTCAAAGGACTGGTTATAGACGACGATGCTCCCCTTGTCACCGATTGCCTGATGCAGTCTCGTCAGCAGTCCGGGTCGCGGGTCCTGGGGCCCATCGGCAAGGTACCAGTAGTGCTTGGCCTGAACCTCCGGTGCCCCCTGGACATGGAGCGAGAACTGGAAGGGTATGTTCTGGTAAGGCCTGACACCATCGAAAAGTGGCACCGCCGTGCCAATCGTCTCAAAATCCAAGAAGTGCAGAGGGTACCGGAGAGAGTACAGAAACTGCCTCAGTGCAGCAGCGTCGAGGTGTGGCTGACCGCTGATCACGCAAGCACGCTGGATGTCCTGCTTACCGCTCAGTACATAGCCATCAGGTATGCCCGCAATATCGATCACCCCGGCGCGGTACAGCTCATACGCTCTCCCACCGCCATAGTAGAGGGTGAACACGCTCTGCTCCGGCGTTCCCTCCCAGCAATCTGCCAGAGGACAGTCGTAGGGGTTGCTGCAATGCGGTCCGATATCCGCTTCCGGGCATACAGGAGAACTGATCACCTCAAGCATGCTGTCGATCCTGTCTTGAATGCCCTCACTGGTGATCGCCACCTCGCCAGTAATATCCTGGATCGTGAAGAGTTCCTGCGGATTGACCTCGCCGTTCCTGACGTATTGGTTGTTGATGTGACACAGAAAGCACTTCCTCACCCTCAGCCCGTTCTGCTCACAGCACACCTTCTGGAAGGACACATCATGCAGATTGATGTCTTTGACCGAAGCCGCACTTTTGACCTCTATGATGTCCCACTCATCCGAATTCACCGGATTCAGGATATCGAGCCTGGAGTAGATTCGCCCGAATAGCATACCTGCCTCGAATAGCGGCCTCCTCTGCTGAAGCAGATCCCTGGTCAGGGCGACATTGTTCATGAAACTGTCAGCCGGGACGTCTATGCCGTCAGCAAACAGCTTCTTGGCAAGCTCGCCAACAAGGTGTCCCTGGTCGAAGATGTGCTGCGTCGCTGCATCAGGCTGCGGAATCCTCTCCGGCTCATTGCAGGCAATCCAGAGATACCTGGGGCATTGCAGGCCGTTGAGGTACTTCGACTTCGATAGCAGTCTATTCGGCAACGCGTTCTCCTCCAGAGTACAGCACATACAGCAGGTGTTTGGCGCGGCTGATCGCGGTGTAGAGAGCCGCTGGACTCGCCCACCGTTCATCGTCCCGGTCGACATCAATCACGATCACGGCATCAGCCTCACACCCCTTGAACTTCATGTATGTCCGATATTGGATCACGTTAGGTCCGTCTTCTCCGGTCTCCGTGATGCGGAACATGCCAACGACAGGATTGTCACCGATGCATGTGTGCCGAATCGAATGCCCTCCCAGGATCACAATCCTATCCCGCTCTATGCCCTTATTGTTCACAAGGTCATGCAGTATTCTGCCCAGCTCCCTGCGTCTTACACTGGCGATCGGAACGGTGCGCTCAACAACCGGCTCACCGCCGGGCGCATCCGGACACAGATGCATGGTCCTATCGGTAAGCGTGCTGAGCCTGTCGAAGATGCTCCTGGTATTCCGGCAGTTGTCATTCAGCACAAAGGGTTCCCTGTCTATCGGGAAGTCGAGGTCGACTCCGTACAGGTTCTGATCGCGGTCATAGAAGATGTAGAAGTAGCCATCTTCGCACACGAGGTCAGTAATAGTGAGCCAGTACTCAACCAGGAAGTCCTGTCCCTCATCGACGACCACGGCGTCGTACTTGATGGGTCGTGTCTGCATCAGCCTGGCGAAGGCCTCAGGGATCTGTCTCTCCCAGTATTCCTTTCCATCATCGGGGGGCGGCGCCGCCCCGGCCATCTCCAGCAGGTCCAGGCAGAATCTATGATAATGGCGGGCGGTCACATTATGGAGGTCGCTGACCGCAGCAGCAAGCTGCTCACCTATCATCACGTTGTACGCCAGCAGCAGAACGCTGTTGCCCTCCAGTGCCAGCTCCCTTGCCTTCTTAACCGCCATTATGGTCTTGCCAGAGCCGGCGCAACCTTCTATCACTGCCTGTCGGTGGCTGCTGATGAAGTCAAGCAGGCGGCACTGGTTCTCAGTGAGCCGGAAGATGACCTCCTCCGCCTGCCCCATCCTGTCCGTCAGACTTGTTCCGTACTCACAGTAGGGCATGACGATCTCACGTAACCGCAGCGCCTCATCCTGAGACACAGGTCTGTGGCGGTCACCCTTTAAGGCCTCCATGATACCGGGGATCACCTCACCGATCTGCCCGAGCTGCTGCCCGGTTATGCATATTGCCGCATCGGCTCCCGAGGGGAGGTTCTTCAACTCACTGTATACGTCCGGGAAGCAGACGGCATGGGCAACGGTGCACTCCGGGCGATGACCAAGCCTCTTCTCAAGAAACCGCTCCAGCTTGTGCTTTGATCTCTCGGCCTGCGCAAAGGGACTTAGCCTCAGAGGTTTGTCGTTCTGGTACCAGACACCCTGTTGGCCATCATACCGAATCGAGCCACCCTTCACCTCCAGCACCAAAAACCCTGCTTGAGGCGAGAATATGAGGAAATCGATCTCGCCCTCAACGAACTTCCCCAGCCTGTTCTGCACCAGAAGGTCAAACGAGTGGAACACGGTGAAGCCGTCATCCAGTCCGTCGCGAAGCACTGAGAACAGCCGCTTCTCTGCACCGCTCCTGGTGTCTACCGGCAGGGCGGCAGGGATCATCCTGGCCATCGGTCAACCTCACAATCGGCATAGTCCATGGTTATGCAAGCCCAAGCCTCTCCCTCAGCACCTTAAGGTTCATCACATCCTCTCTGTTGTACTCAAGGAGCGTAGACAAGGCCTCCAGGTCACCGTAGTCCAGATACTGCCACCACAGCCGCACTGCATCCCAGCCGCTGACGCCCTGGAGCTTCCGTGGGATGCCCATCTGCTGCTCAACGGCCTTGAAACCGCCGTATAGATTCCTCCGCCAGCAGTCGAACATCAGGTCGTGGTGACTGAAGAGACCCTCCAAGTCTACGTCGAGCGAGCCCTGGATAAAGGGCAGGTCGAACCTGCTGCCATTGTAGGTGTAGATCTTGTTCGCCCCGGCAAGTGACTCGAGGAGATTACCAGCCGTCACATCCATCCCCACCAGCTGCACGAGCCTATCATCTATACCATTGACGAGGTAAATGCCCACGACCGTTATCCCCGCATACTCGCAGGACAAGCCCGTGGTTTCGATATCAAGATAGGCATCCATGAGACTGGCGTTGCCGGCGGCCACCTTACCGTCTTGGTCCTCTTAGATGCAGAGCCTCCAAGTACACCGGATTCCACCACTCGGCATTGTGACGGCCTCTGCTAGCCTTCAACCTTTGCCCCTGGCTTCTCGGTGACAGTAAGTCTCTTCCCATGCTGATCGACCCAGACTCGTCTCGCCGAGTCGAATCTGAACTCTTGGATGCGGCGACTAGCTTCTAACGCACTGGTGACGATACAAAGCCTATATGAACTGTCCTCGTCCTTCATAAGGCGGTACTCATTGGGAGTAAGCTCGGCGTGTGCAACCGTCCCAGAGAGGCCTTTCACTTCTATCTTTAGCCTGACTTGTCCTTTCTCAGCAAGCAGGTCCCACCCAGACCTATTGGCACTAACGTCATCCACACGATAATGCTGTCGGGTGTAGAATTCTGTGACAGCTTCCTGTGCCGCGTTCTCCACTGCATGACGGTGCTCGATGTCAGGCTGGCGTGGAAAGCCGCCATGCCTACCCTGGCCCGTGAGCCTCGCATGGCTCTCTCCCAATATCCCGTCAACCCAGTCAATCACCTGCCTGTGATCGCGATTATCGAGAGACAGTGGGCGTTCTGTCATTGCCTTACTATGTGGTAGAACCCTGTCCAGAGGAAGACGCTCTGGCACTTCTTCCAGCAGGACGAAGGGTTCCAGACGTCTGAGGTATACCAGGTCGTTCTGTGGATGCGGCTCAAGACGCTCTGGCCAGTATTCGCTGTCAACTATGCCCACGGCGACCATCTCTCGACGCGTACGGCTGCGTCCGATAAGAACAACATCTCCGATCTGGATTGAAGGATGACCTATGCCTGCGAAACGTGATCCCATCTTGTTACTCACAACATTGGGGTCCCATCCCATTATGGTCACATGACGTCTGCGAATCTCATTCTTCCACTGTTCTACGCACTTCCCCGACCCATCAACATTTGGGGACGTTATCCAGTAGTTCCTTGGCATGTCCAGACAGACCTCCTTATCTGCATTCTTGTCCACCCCCGCGACAAACCATGTCAAAACGCCTACCCCTTCTCATAAACCTTCACCATATTCTTTGCCGTGTTCATCACCTCCTTTCGTAGCTCCTTCGGCTCCAGCACCTCCACTCCCTCCCCCCAGCTCAGTATCCAGGAGCAAAGCTCCACCGTATCCATCAGCCGGAGCGTCATTATCGTTGACCCGTCCCTCCGCCTCTCCACCACCTGGGACGGGTGCCAGACCGTCTCGCTCATGATCCTGGCTATCTCCGGGTCGGCAATCCTAAGCTTGATGGTCTTGACCTCCCCCTCCACCACTATGCCCCAGGACGACCCGAAGAACTCGTTGGCATCGAAGTCGGCCGGAATGGTGTAGTGGTCGGAGGTCAGCTCCGCCGACTCTATCCGCTCTATCTTGAAGGTGCGCAGTCTCCCGGCGCGGTTGCAGTGAGCCAGAATATAGCTGGCATGCCCCGGCGCCGCCGGCTCAATATAGTATGGCTCGATGATCCGCGCCGCTGCCTTCTGGGCCGGCAGCGAGCGGTACACTATCTTGAGCCTCCGCTGCGACACCCAGGCCTCGGCCACCGTCGAGAGGACCCGCAGGCGCTTCTCGTCCTTCTCCAGCTTATGCATCCAGTCCATGGTCCTGTGCACCTGCCGGGCCAGCGTCGGCGGCAGCACCGCACTCAGCTTGGTGAAGGTGGCCTCTGCGTACGGATCATACCGATGGGAATACCTCAGCATCAGCCGCGCGGCCAGGAAGATGTTCAGCGCCTCGGGGAGTGTGAACTGTATCGGCGGCAGAACGCGATCGCCCTGGATCTTCCATGTTCCGTTGTCATCGTAGACGGACACATGCAGGTCTGCACCCAGCGCCAGCATATCGCGGTAGATGGTGCGGATATTCACGCCGAATCTGCCCGCCAGGTCCTTAACGGTGTAACCCGCGGGGTTGGACGCCAGCAGAATCCATATCCTGATCAGCCGCTCCCATTTGCCCAGCTTATCGTTCATGACTGACTCCACCAGCACCAGTCTTTTCCGTATTATCTGCCGGCCCGCAGAACAATGTCAATAGTACTTAAGTTCCCACTCGTGAAAACCGCCAAAGACCGGCGGTTCTTTGACATGGTTTGTCGCATCCGAATGCTAGACTGACGCCGCAATGGGTAACAGCATAGGAGGTTGCCAGCGGGAGATGAGTGCAGAAGAGCGGTTGGCGGACGTCGTTATCGAGGCAGAGGCTGAAGCAGAGGAAGAGGATGATGAGGAGGAGATGCCGTCGTACCTGGCCTGGAGACGGCACCAGAGAAGAAGGGCCCGGCGCAAGAACCGGGAGATCATGGATGAGTTCCTGGGCGAGAGCAGGCGGGCCCAGGCGGTGGGCATTATGCCCAGATACTACGCGGAGCTTGCCACCTGGGCGCTTCACCGCTATCTGGAGCGGCAGAACTGGAGCGTGGCGACCACCCTCGGTCATGGCGCTCCCGAACCGATCTACATCGATGTCAGCACCGGCTGCGACCGGCGGGAGAACCTGCTGGTCTGCGGCCAAATGCTCATAGAGAGGGACGGCCACCGCCTCATCCTCACTGTCGATGTGAACCCCAGATACCAGGGCTCGGTCCTGGTAGAGGGTCCGGTCGAGAAGAAGGATGAGATCGAGGCCTTCGTCGAGGGCATCCTGACCATCGCCAAAGAGGAGAACCTCTACCGCGGCCAGAAGATCGAGTTCAGCGGACGCGTCCACTTCCTCAATGTCAAAAGCAGGTCCTGGGACGATATCGTCCTGGACTCCGCCACCAAGAGGGAAGTCAGGGCTAATACCGCCGACTTCCTGAGGAGAGGAGAACACTGGGTGGAATACGGCATACCCCGGAAGAGAGGGGTCCTGCTGGCGGGCGAGCCCGGCACGGGCAAGACGCTGATCTGCAAGGCCCTCATGGCCGAGGCCGAGGGCATCACCTGCATCACCACCAACGCCTACAAACTCTGCGCCGACGAGTACATCAGCGACCTCTATGAGATGGCGGAGGACCTCAGCCCCTGCATCGTGTTCATCGAGGACATCGACCTCATCGGGCTGAACAGGGAGGAGTATCACTACCAGCACGGCCCGGCACTGCTCTCGCTGCTCAACGTGTTGGACGGTGTAGAGGAAAAGCAGGAGATCGTCACCGTGGCCACCACCAACAACTGGGAGGCGCTGGACAGGGCCATCAGCCGGCGGCCCTCACGCTTTGACCGCGTGATCAGGCTCTCTCTCCCGTCGCTCGAGGAACGCAGGGAGCTGGTCGAACTCCTGTGCCGGAAGATACCCGTGGACGGGCGGACCCGGGAATACATCGCGGGCAAGGCCGAGCACTGCACGCCGGCCCAGTTGCAGGAGATAGTCTACGGCCTGGCCATAGAATCGCCGGAAGAGGCGTCGGAGTCCACATCACCCTGCCTCAAGCTGAGCAGGGCTGATATCGACCGGGCCATCTCCAGGGTCAACGGCAAGAACGGACGCCGCCTGGGATTCGACATCGAGAGGAATCACAGGCCGGGGGTGCCGGTCTTTCTGGAGGACCCGGAGGAGGACGAATGCTGAGGAGACTGCTGCCGGCGATGCTGGTCCCGCCGCTGCTGCTCGGGGCAGCGGTGCTGGTCCTCATCGGCCTTCGTGACCTCGACCTGCTCGTGGCCATAGTCAGCAGGCTCTTCGTGGTGACCGTCATCATAGGGATTCCGGTGATGATCATAAGGATGATCTTGTTCCCGAGGGGATCGCGAGACGAAAGGAGGTGACCAGAATGAAGCGTCCGGTGCAATGTCCGAAGTGCAAGGGCAGCGGGCAGATACCCAGGAAGGACCTGCCGCCCATGCTCAAAGGCGCCATGGGCGTCCGCCAGACCGACGAGTGCCCGGTCTGCAACGCCACGGGCTACGTAGAAGGGTAGAAGTGGGCAAGGCATTGTTCAGGATCAGAGGGCCTGGAGGACTGAGGCTGAGCCGCCGGGAAGGCACCTATCTCATGCTGTACACGGTGGGGATAGCGGCAGCCTCAGTCCTCGCCCATGAGGCGGCCCACATACTGGCCGCGCTGGCCGTCGGCGTGCCCTTCAGCGAACTCCAACTGGGCTTCCTGGGCATCAACCCGTCAGTGACCCTGCCCGAATGGCCCACCGGCACTCCCATGACGATAGTGCGCTATGCGGGCGGACTCGCGGCAGGTGCCGGGTTGCTGGTCTTCTACCTCGTGTACTGGGCCAGGAAGTACCATCGCAGCCCTTCCTTCTTCCACTGGGCACTTGGAGCCGTGACGATCGTGTTCGCAGCCATGCAGTTCGCCACCGGGTATCTGGAGGGAAGATACCACGCCGCCTACGTTATCGGCGCGATGTCGGCCTTCTCGCTGACAGACGTTCTCATCTACGGCTGGGCGGTCTCCGCCGTCTTCTTCCACAACGCCGTATGCCCGCTCCGCCTGATCAAGGCACCCGCGGAGGCGGCGACTCAACCACAGGCTGACGATTCTGGCTGCAGAACAACTACTGAGCGAAGTCAAGGAGGTGGTCAATGACTATGCACGAATACGAGGAAATCAACTGCCCCAATTGCGGGACCGGAAATGAGGTGCTGGTCTGGAGCACAATCAACGCCCAGGTCAGCCCTCAGGACAAGGCAGCTCTGCTGAACGCGAGCATAAACCTGTCTACCTGTCGTCAGTGTAAGACAGAGGTTCTTATAGACAGACCACTCCTGTATCATGACATGGAGATCAGGTACATGGCCAGGCCCATGGGGTGAACCGACCGTCTGGCTAACGCGTCCAAGGTGCGGGCAGTGCAGTAACCAAGAGAAGATAGACACCCCCGTGCTACCTGTCTAACCAGCAAAGAGTGGATAGTATATGCAGGAATAGGACGCAGTGGTATAATCATGTAGCCCTGTGAACCGGCAACGCAGAGGCGATGCAAAACAGGCTTGACCTGCATATCGGCTATGGAGAACCATGAGTCTTCTACACCTTCGAATTCGGCAGGTCTACCACTGTCTCTTGGAGACAGATCACCCATGAGTTGGTCTTGCGTCCGCAGAGTATCTTACCTCCTCATGCCATCAATACCGCGGAATACTGCAGATCTCCCCATGGTAGACGCGTAGAACGGAGATGTTTGGTGGTATGAACTCAAGGATTCCCATCGGTTGCTTTGTAGCGGTTGAGGGTGGAACTCTGGGCATGGGAAAGCTACTGCAGTTGACCCAATCCACTGCTCAAGTTGAGTGGTTCACATCTATCTCACAACGTGACGTTCGAGACTATGGAATCGACAGTGTGTACCGAGTCTATCCCTCGACACAAACCCGATGCTATGTGACCGATGAACGAGAAACAGAATGGAACATGGGGCGCATAATGGGACGATGTGAGGAGCACTCAAAGACGGGCATAGAGTATGATGTACACTTCCCGGGGGGCGAAGCACGCTATGTGCCCGAGGAGTTCGTATTTGTTCGATGCTTAGGGCCTCCGGTGGATCCCATTGAGAACTTGATTGCGCGCGCCCACGAGACCCCCTTCTTCCACGATAAGAGACAACAATTCGTAGAGTGCATAGTCCGTCAGAGGGCGGTCGCGCATGGGTTGACTGGTTTGGTTTCGGCTTCGATCGCACTCTACTCACATCAGGTCGACGTAGTTCGGCGGGTACTTGAGGATCCCGTACAACGATATCTTCTTGCTGATGAGGTTGGCCTCGGCAAAACTATAGAAGCCGGGATAATCCTACGTCAGACGTGGCTTGACAATCCATCGCAATGTGCAGGATCCGACGCCCGTGTCGTTGTCGTAGCGACTCAGCTTAGATCATCAACCTGGCCTGAGACTGCAGGCCCAGCAAAGAGGAAAAGGGGATTAGCGCCGGGCCCGTG
>PULQ01000031.1 GCA_003552465.1 Dehalococcoidia bacterium | reverse complement strand
CTCGGCATTGTGCAGCAGGCAGGTCGATGAACTCTTGACTTGGTAGACCGGATCAACCATCTCTTGTCTCGCTACATGTGGCGGCATTTGACCAGCCTGAGAGTGGCCGACTCTGGGTGCCCGGTGACATGGCTGGGGTTGCTGTTCTTGAGAATCGTCTGACAAACACTCGTGTGGGGCTTGACAGAGCAAGTCGTCATATATAGACTATCATGATAAGCAAGGCCCGGATCACCATTTGTGGGTTAATGGAGGTACAGCGATGGGTTTTCTAGACAAGGTCAAAGGACTGGGCAAGGAGATGGGGATTGGCCTTAGCGGCCAGGAGCAATACCAGAGAGCCTACGAGAAGGGGGTACTCCTTCAACCGCCCGACTATTCCGCTGCTGCCAAGAATTTTGCCGCTGCGGGCGAGAAGTTTCTTAAGGAGGGCAACGGTGGCATGGCTTGCTTAGCGCACGCCAATGCCGCACTGTACGAACTGGTTAATGGCCGCGACCTGTCCGCTATTCCTGAAGTGATCCAGGCATTAGAACCGATAGGCGAAGTCCCGCGCATAGGAAGTCAGGATGAGATGGTCCAGACTGCTCCCCTGATTGCTGAACTCACTGCTCTGCTGCACGAGCGCCAGGCGGAAGCTTGCGACAGTAGCGCCGACAAGACCACTGAGTATACCAAGGCGGCTGACGTCCTCATGAAACTGGGCAACTCTACCCTTGAGATAGCAGAGAGGCTGAACTTGAAAGGCCCAGTGGACAAAGGCATGATGCGTGCTTTCTATTGTATGGCATTGTCTGATTATCACTCTGCACTCGCGGTCGTGATGACTTCACCTACACAAGCACACGATCTGCTGCAGAAGTCTGCAGCAGAGTTCCGTCAAGCCCTAGCCACCGATTGGTCGGAAACGGTCGACGGCTATATCGCACAGGTGTCATCTAAGAGTCACTGTTGGATGTGCGGCCGAGAAATGCAGGGCCGAGACCTGTTTTACATGTATTATCCTGCTAGTACAGAAGAATTTCACCAGCGTCTATTGGAGAACTCGAACGAGGACTTGCGCATGATTGACAGGGAGGGTCATGTAACCATATGCACCATTTGCGGGTCTTCTATTGAGAACCAAGCAGATCGGTACGCCACAATGCGTGCCGATGAAGTCCGTGAATGGGCAACTCAAGTGTTGCAGGCTCACGAGGAAGTGCTAGAGAACCATAATGATAGGCTGCGCTCACTTGAACGTGCAGCACATACCCACTAGAATCATACGCGAGTCAAGGCGGCTGAGTCCGTATGACGGTAACACGCGTTAACGTTTGGACATGGACAACACTGAACTGCAGAAGCTTTTGGATGCACTGGACCGACGGTTGGCGCTTGGCGAGGTTGACATTGGAACCTACAACCAACTCAAGGCGAAGTTCAGTGCACAAGTCAGCCACAAAGAGGAACCTGTTTCAGCTGCTGTGTCTGCCTTGGGGAGAGATGCTGTCGCCCTGCAATGCCCGGGTTGTATGGCTCCTTTGCCGCTTCCCGCTGATCCGTCCCAGGTCAACACTATCTGTGAGTATTGCGGAGGAACCTTTGCCCTTCAGGCAGCCGCCGACGAAACGGAGCGCCTCAGAGATGACATACGCAAGTGGATCTCCCAAGTAGCTGGTAGTGCAGGGATGGGCACCACGGTTGACGAGGCCTCTCGCAGGTTCATCTTTAGGGATAAGCTTCTGCCTCAGCTCAAGTCCGCAGGCGAACGTGTCACCGACGTGTTCACCATGACTCGCTATCAACCGCTGTTTACGTTCTCCCCAATCGGCAAGCTCGCCTCATCTCCCTTCCACCAAGCTCTTCAATCTACCCCAGACCTGAGCTACTTGGTGGACAGACTCAAAGAAACCGCGGCTCGTGTGCAGTCGCCGGAGATCAAGGTCTTTGCCATAGGGGAGAGGGAGAATCATGAACTGCATCTGCTGGAGGTGAGATGTCTCGAGGTATGTTACCTAGCAAACGTTCGGCATCATCTAGCAGCTTCTACGCCGGATGGATTCGATAAAGCCAAGACAAACCTGCGCGCCCTTGCCGAACTCTACGGCAGGACCAGCCAATTATCGGCATCTGTCGACCCTTCCTTGGCTCGGTTTTCCTCGGCTTTGGCGATCAGAATGGCAGCAACAGAGGAGGCTGTCAAGACCCTGGAGCGTCTTATGTCTAGCCCAGAGGGCGTAATGACAGATGCGGAAGTCGGGAATCTAGAGTTAGCAGCCACAAAGCTTGAGCAGGCTGCGGTTGAGATAGAATCGGCAGGAAGGGAGCCGAAAGAGACAATCCCCGCCAGCGAAGGCACTCGTATCGACGCATACAGCGTCCGTATTCTTGCTACTTGCGTGAGGCTGTTTGGTCAATGCGGAGCTGAGACAGGCGAATCATTTGTCGGCTTTATCAATACAGTGGAACAGCTGGTCGAGGAGGCAAAGGGGCCTATTTCAGATCTGAGGTGGCTTTCCGCTTTGTTGTCGAATCTTGCTCTGTATGTGGATTCGATGGCTGGAGAAGCGTCTTTGCCGATAGTCTCGGATTTCGGTTGGGTGGAGGGCAGGATGAAGGCTTTGGTACGTTCCTCGCTGTTTGGTGGCACTGAATCAGCGGAAGGCGAGAGGAGAATACTGCTGCCATTTTGGGTTGCCGAGCTAGATTTCTCGCAGCAGAAGGGAGTGATATTCAAGAAGGGACAAGCTGTGGAGGGTCTTGTATTCTTGGAGGCTGCGCGTCACAACAGAGAGTGTTATGTCGTAATCGCAAGCGATCCTCTTAGTAGTCAGTGCTATGAAGCGACAAAGTCTCCTACCTCGATCGGACATTCAACACCTGCGGTGGTTCCCGTAATGGGTCCCGACGCAGCCTTCAAGCATATGAAGCAGTTTGTCTCCTCAGCAAAGGGTTATGCTGGGGGATATGTCAGGCCGTTGGGGTTGGTACTACTGCCAGTAGCAGTCACTAGGTACTACACGAAGAAAGCAGAACGGCGAGAGGTCTTAACGCCGTGCAACAGCATTAATGTCTCCACTTTCGAAGTGGGGCTATTCCGTCTTGGCACCAGAGATTTACTGCTAATACGATGAACAAGGAGGAACTCCAATGGCAGTCGTAGATCGTATCAAGTACGATGGGCCTCTAGATTGGCTAGTCTGGAAGTATCGCAAAGATAACATAACCATGGGCGCGCAACTCATAGTGAACGAGAGTCAGGAGGCACTGTTCTTCAAGGGAGGGCAAGCTCTGGATCTGTTTGGTCCAGGCACCCATACGCTATCGACAAAGAACCTGCCGTTGTTGCAGAAGCTCGTAAACTTGCCGTTCGGCCGACAAACCCCGTTCGCGGCGGAGGTATTCTTTGTCAATCTGGTTGCCCGTCTTGATTACAAGTGGGGAACCAGAACGCCCATCCCAATTGAAGACCCCAAATACAGAGTCCTGATTCCTGTTGGTTGTTTTGGTCAGTTCGGTCTTCGTATCGCCGACTCACGTGTGTTTGTTACGCAGATTGTGGGAACCATGCCGGAGTGGAAGGGATACACGGTGCTAGAATACTTCCGGGGTGTGATCCTGACTCGAGTGAAAGACACTGTAGCGAAATATGCTGTAGACAGGAATGTGTCCGTCGCCGCCATAACGGCCAGCATTGATGAGATCTCCCAGCAAGTTGAGGAGCGACTGAGGGACGAGTTCGCCAAGTACGGCCTAGAGTTGCTCAAGTTCTTCATCTCCTCCATTACTATCCCGACAGAAGAGCTAAAACGGATCCAGGAGATTGACCTTAAGGCTCGCGAGATCGAGCGTCTCGGTGACCAACGGTATCAGATGGTTCGCGGTCTGGACGTCATGGAAGAGGCTGCAAAGAATCCCGGCGCAGCCGGAACGCTGATGAGCGCTGGAATAGGGCTTGGTATAGGCTCTAAGATGGCTGGGCCCTTCGGTCAGATGGCGGAGCAAGCAACTCAGCCGATTACACAGCCACCTTTGCCATCCTCGGCTGAGTTGATATGCGCTAAGTGCCAAGCAAGACTCTCGGCAGGTGCTAAGTTCTGCAGTCAGTGTGGGACTAACCTTCCGGCGCTGTCTGTATGCCCCTCCTGTGGTGCAACTGTAGCAAGTGATTCCAAGTTCTGTGCCAATTGTGGTATGAAGGTTCCCTCGGGGACGCCCTGCCCTTCATGCGGTGCTCAGGCCTTACCACAGGCTAAGTTCTGTGCACAGTGTGGCAAAGCCCTATGATGAGCCGTCCGTACAAGACTCAATGCCCATATTGACGAATACGAAAGCTCTTTGGAGGTCAATCGATGAAGAGGGCCGGCAATAGCAGACAAGTCCTGATCTGGGGCGCAGCCATGCTCGCTGCTCTGGGTTTCACCGTCGGTGTTTTTCTTACATTCGCTCCAGATGCACCGCGCTACTCATACTGGATAGCCATGGCCGATATGTCTCTGATGGTGATAGTGACCGGGACATATCTGATCTATAACCTCTTGCTCTCCACCAAGAAGACGACCAGTAGACTGCCAATTGCGATGCACATCGGCATTGTAAGCACGGTTGGCCTTTTCTTCGCAGCAAGTGCTGTAATAGTTGCTGCATTCCTCGTGGCTTTCAACCACAGCAGTCTTGACCGGGTTTTCTTGTGGGTGGTTATCGGTAAGTGGGTACTGCTCATTCTGGCAATAGTTCCTATGTGGTCTACCGGACAGGAAGGGGAAGAGGAGAAGGTCATTCAGGCCCGCTCCGGAGAGCAACGAGGGGCTGTGCTGAATAGAGTCCAGGGAGCTCTGCTCGAGTTGCGGCGCCTGCCGACACAAGGAGAAGAGGGTGGTCTGCAACGGCAGGTAGTAGATGAGCTTGAGAGACTCCGTAATCAGCTCCGTAGCCGGATCTCTGCTAGGACGGCCCTGAATCAGGAAAGCTGGCACCTGGACAATGCGCTGGATGAACTGGGGGCCGCGATTGGCAGCCTGGATGGTACCCCAGAAGCTGAGCGCAAGGGAGTCTTATTGCGTATTCGAGAATGTGTTAGGAAGATGTCGCAGGCGGTGGACGACCTTTCAGGGACAAGGAAGGAGTAGAACTCAGACGGCTTTGCCTGTCCTTGGGGTTCTAAGGCTACAACGACGTTAGAAGTGGGAGTAGATCAGATTCCCTGACTTCCGACGATGCGCTGAAACCCGGCGAAACATGGTCGAGGTGCATGGGATAAGGCTCTGACAAGAGCAATGATCAAGGCTTCCGTCGCAGAGGGCATACAGTCAAACCTAGCAGATATGTGTGTAGCATAGTCATCTGCCTGCCGTAGATTGGAGCATCGATCAACTCCACCAATGGTGACAGACGTTGACAGACAGAGATGTGAGGGTACTGACTTGTCCGCAGTGCGGGGCGCCTGTGCAAAGGTGTGCTGGCAAGTGTGAGTACTGCCAGTCTGAGTTCATTGTGACCTCACTGGCCTATCTGGATAAGTTTGACAGAGCAGGCACTGGCAGGTACGTCGATCATTACAAGCAACTGCTTAAGGACTTCCCAGATGACGGAGAGCTATGCAGCGCTATGGGGATTTGCTATCTGAGCCTAGGACTATATGACCTCGCGATCAAGAGCTTCGCCAAGACGGTTGAAGAAGTGCCTGACAGTGCCGATTCCTACTATCACTATGCCTTGGCTCTTCTGAGAGGCAAGCGGCCCAAGCTACTCACTTTGGCAGAAATCAAGGAAGTCGAGCGGTACTTGAATGCCGCCATCATGATTGATGACACTAGGTCGAAGTACTACTATCTGTGGGCACTGGTGAAGCACGACTTCTACAGGTGTAACGGTCTAACCATAAAGCCACCAACCATCGAGGAGTTGATTGACGAGGCAAGAGGCAAGTCTGATGATCATGCTGAAACTGTCAAGATGTTGGAGCACATCATCATGGGCGATCAAGACCTAGTGAACCTGGTGAAGGGTGGGGGCAGTAGCGTATCGACGTGTGCGTCGGGCGGATCATCTCTGGAAGAGAGTGCTGGGAACTGCGAGTACCGCTGAGGGGCTACGCGTAGCCCGTAGTCAGCGCGCATCGCAGAGGGACTTCGGAGGTACCAGCATCAATGGCCACGAAGGAGACAATAGATGGATGAGACGACTAAGAGGAAGAAGATCCAGAAGTACTTCAAGGACTTCCCGGCTTGGACCATCGTCTTGGTAGTCTTGGGAGTGATCGCCATCCTTATCGGCATTCGCTACGACTATTCGGTCGTGTCAATCGTAGTAGGCATCACTCTGATAGCTGGTGGGGTCATGGGGATACTTGTGAGTCAATCTGGCAAACCCTCAGACGATCAGATAGATGACTGGCTTGAGGCTGATAGGCATGACTTACTGACAAGGTCCAAAACCAAACTCGGACTGGACGAAAGCCAAGTGATAACCGACCCATATGAGGTCTTTGTCTGGGTCTGGAGGCGCGGAGGTACATGCCCAGACGCCCATGGTATTCCAAATGAGGACATCAAGCATAGAAGAGGAAAGACGAACTGTAAGTACGCACACTTCTACTACAGCAGGGTTCGACACAGCGCCTGGCGTCTCCAAGTCTTCTACCCCACCGAGCATTACCTCGCCTCGTACGGCTGTGCATTCGACTTTCTGCGAGGCAAATTCCTGAACGAAAGAACCGGGGAGATATACTACCGAGACATCACGATAGTTGAAACGAGCACCTATGATCGCATAGACCCAAAAGACAAGGGACTGAAGAAGTCAGACTTCGAGACATTCAGGTTGAAGGTATCAAGCGGCGATTCCGTTGAGGTGACCATACCATCAGCATATCTGATCAACCAGACTCTCAGGGACAGCCTGTCCGAGGTTCCGTCGACCGAGTGTGAGAAAATGGTGCAATCCATGAGGAAGATGATCCAAGCAAAGAAGACTTGATGGATGATTGGTGGTCAACATCCGATTCGTGAAGATTGCGGTTGCTGGGTGCCCGCAGAATACCACCTCCCACTAGCTGGAAGAGGGCGATGGTGGGACGGTCAAGACCACCTAGGGGATGAAGGACATCGTTACCCTCACAGATATAGAGACAGAAGGGCTGAACGAGCCGTGGGATATGGTAGCCGTAGCTGACACCCACTAGCGCAACCCCACCTACAGGTGGAACATCGTTGACTGCGAGACCTATCCCTATTTGAGCTGGCAGTCGGTTTCATAGCTCGGCTAGGGTGTAGCATGCCGGTCTAATAGGGTGATTTGTAGGGGGTAGAACTGCACAACAGGGTGGGTTGCTCGATTGAGGTAAACAAGGCGATCACTTCGTAGTAACATGCCCGGCTGCCGCATGTAGGCGAGTTCATCGACATTGGCAGGCAATAGTCGTCATATGAGGAGAACAATGAGCAATGCGAAGCGAGCAGTGATCATACTGAGTTGCCTCTTGACTATCGCTGTCGTAGCAGTGATAGTCACACGCCAGTCCGTCTTGCCACCTCTGGGGCTCGGCTTCTCGCCAGTCCCTGGCTCGTATGTCCTGACCGAACCTAGTACCAGTAGCAGTGGAGCCTTCCGGGAATGGGAAATCGGCAAGGTCTGCATTGACCTAGAGAGTAACGGAACCTTCTATTTGCGATTACTGGATGAGGGCTTCTCATATATGGGTGAGTGGACGTCGTCCGGTAACACAATACATCTTCAGACAGAGCTTTGGGGCAGCCGCATAGCTTGGACAGGCACGGTGAACAGGCACATCATATCTCTCGCAGACGGCAGTGTGTGGACAAAGGGGTCGAGTGCTGAGGGAGCGACGGATATTCCTCCACCTGCACAAGACGCAGCCCCTTCGCCGGGACCTAAGACCTATCTATCCTCACCTGCAATGACTATCGACCCCAGTAGGCAGTATAGGGCCACGATCAGGACGGCGAAGGGAGATCTGGTTCTGGAGTTGTTTGCTGGTGATGCTCCGATAACGGTCAACAGCTTTGTGTTTCTTGCCCGCGAGGGATTCTATGATGGCCTGACATTTCATCGGGTTATCCCCGGCTTCATGGCTCAAGGAGGGTGTCCCGAGGGCACCGGCAGGGGCGGTCCAGGTTACCGCTTTGATGACGAGATCACCCACCACAAGCACGGGACAGGCGCGCTTTCGATGGCCAACTCGGGCCCGAATACCAACGGCTCACAGTTCTTCATAACCTATGCCCCTCAGCCTCATCTTGATGGTAAGCATACGGTCTTTGGTCGGCTGATAGAGGGCATGGACGTACTCGAGAGCCTTGAGAACGGTGATATCATGCTGCGAGTAAGCATACAGAAAGGCTGACCATAGCCCAGTCGGTTCTTGGGATGCCGCCGTGTCAGCGATGATCGAATCGTCATGGACGAGGGGACGTTCAGTAGAGCATGACACATTAGCCCAGAATGTGCGGTCTGGGTCACCAGAGCCTGTCCTGTGCAGCGCGATCGGGTTCATCACCCGGGCAGCCACCGGATTCCATGGTGTCAGAATGCTGCAACCTTTATCGGCTTCCTGCGTTATGGAAGAAAGGGGCGTGCAACAGGCGGAAGGGAGCGCGGAAGACCGATGCTGCTGCGGAGTTGAGTCATGAGGTCAATGCTGAGTTGCGGCAGACGACATTTCCTGGCGGGTGTTGCCATCCTGCTGCTTATCACAGCCTTGGGTGGAGGGGTGATGAGCTGTGCCCCTTGCATGGTAAACGAACTCGTCTACCACAACCTCACTATCGCCGGCACCGACGGAGGGCAGGTACACGCGCCCAGCGAAGGCAGTTTCGGCTACTGGGAAGGCGCAGCGGTTGAACTGGTCGCCGAACCTGAGTCGGGCTACCGGTTCATCAAGTGGACGGCAACTACGGGTGTGTTCGACGATGAATACGCAGGAGAAACTACCTTCACTATGCCGGCCGCAGATGTGACCGTGACCGCCGTTTTCGAAGAGGAAGAGGTCAAATCTGAGGTCCGAGTGTTGGTCTGGACCGATGACGATAGCTACGGTATCGGCGAGAGCATAGAGTTCAACTTCGAGAATCATTCTGGTGAGCGCGTGGTATATGGGACTGCCGAACCGGTCTGGACTGTTGAGAGACATGCAGATGGCAAGTGGGCGGAGGTGAATGTCTTTGGCCATAGGGCCTGGCTGTGCGTCATGATCTACATGGAGCCAGGTGAAACTGCAACACACGTCTGGGATCAGACCGAGTACATCACCGACCCTGATGAGATCTGGGAGATGCTGCATGACCAGGAACTCGTCACAGTCTGGATCAGCCTGACGCCTTTTGCCAACGAAGATCGCCTGACCGGACAGGAATTCTTGGAAGCATTGAAGGAGCACGCCCACGAGACCCAGGCGGGTGTCATAGCATTCATAGAGGAGACCGGAGGAAGCGTTGTCAGCACCTCTTGGCTGGCGAATGCGGTACTTGCAGAGGTCAGAGCGGGAGTACTGGATGGCTTAGATGGTGTAGAACATGTTCAATCTTGGACGTTTGATGATCACGTGGTTCAGGCTAGACCCGGCACGTATAGACTCAGGTGGCACGGAGAGACGGCCGAATTCACCATAGTTGATAACGACGAGTAGCAGCCTTGCTTGATACCAGTGACTGAGCGGTGATGGACTGGGACCCAACAGAGGCAGGGGCCAGTGGCGACATGGGGTGAGAGAACGGAGGTGTCTCTGTTTGTCACGCATAGAAGGCGGGCATACTGGGGGTTCTAGAGAACGGTTGCTTCGCACAGGGAGGTGAAAAGCATGAAGCGTCGTTTCGCAACAGTGGGAGTGGTCCTGATGGTGGTGGGTTTGGCGGTGGGCGGTGTAGTCCTCGCTGGAGGGAATGAGGAGACTGCTGACCATACTGAGTCGCTAGCTGGAGCGGATGATGAGCGTCCTGATCACACTGAATCACTGGATGCTTGTTTTCGCGAAGTGGTCAGAACATCGGATTTCGTCTTGTCAGTGGAAGCTCCCAAAGAGGTCAGAGCCGGGCGAGCTTTTGCCCTTAAAGCAACACTGGAGTATATAGGAGAGGAAAACATACGGTTGTTCCATGGGTCCCCTGTTGTTCTATTCTACATAGTCGACGGTGACGGAAGACACGTGGCAAATGACCTCTTCGCCCATCCCAGAGTCTACCTTGATATAGGAGTGATAACGCCACTTGAACCTGGGCAGAAAATGAAGGTGGAGGACATGTGGAGAGTAGATCATCCGGGTGAATACCAGCTGATCGCTGCAACTACCTTGCTTGCCAATGAATGCCCTTGGGAGAAATTGTTTGAGGGGAAGAACTATGAGCGCTTCATACGTGATGACATGACCGAGCGAGTCGAAGAACTGACAAGGAGCAGGATAGCTACTGCTCCTATGGAGATCATCGTCATCAACGGTTAGGAGGGGATCAAGGTCCTAAGACCGGTGCAGTGGCTCGGATTGCCTGACACCGACGTTGTGGATTACAGTGATATGGGGAGCCGACAGATTCGAGGCGCGAGGGGCAGACGGACAGCTTGTGGATTCGGGCCCGTGTTGATGTGCTGTGAATGAGAAATACATGGGAGAGAAGCTATGAAGAGGCGTCTGTTTGTAGCGCTGGCGGTGCTGGGCTTGCTGGTTGTGGTCGCGACAGTGGTGGTTACCGGTGCTACTCCTTTGGGCACCGTGATCCTGTGCCTGGACCAGGAGACATATCGTCCGGATGAGACCGTCACTCTGACCATCAGGAGTCTGCGCACGGGATCAGTCCAGTTCGGTACCCCGTTTGCCATTCAGAGGAGTGAGGATGGAGAGTGGGTTGATGTTCCGTTCGGCGTGGGGTGGGCGGACATGCCTGAGGGTCGGTTTGCGGTCTGG
>PULQ01000148.1 GCA_003552465.1 Dehalococcoidia bacterium | reverse complement strand
TGCGCCTGCGGTCTTGTGGGGAACGGGTCACTGCCACTGCGAACATCTACACCTGGCCTGCGGATGTACATTGGCGTTACCGGATATACCCCGACCCTCAAACTAATAAGCTTTATGTTGCCGAAGTGAACTTTGATGAGTTGAAGTCAACGTTAGATGCCAAACAAGACCACCACTTGCGTATCTGTCCATACCGGTGGGACTACCCTTATGAAGAACTGAGTTCGGAAAGAATAAGTGAGTTTTATTCAGTCCTAAATTGTCCTGTTTGTGCAGGTACAGGTACAGTCTGTGACAGAGATGAGACCAATGCAGACCATCTATGAGGTTACAGGTGAGACCGCATTAAGGGGGGTGATATGGCACTAGAAAGACTTTGCGCAAGTCCATGCTGCAAGCGGCAAGCAAGAACAAGAGCATGACAAGGAGCAGAAAGGAGGATTGGAGATGTCCAAGAGAGTCATAGGTATCATAGCGGCGTTCGCCATATTGATTCCAGGTTTAGCGCTCGCAGGGCAACCGTCGGACAGCCTGCCCGACCCACCTGGTTTTCACCCCGGTAGGTCACCGGATACCTTGTCAGAGGAGGTTGTGTCCCACATACCCGAGGGTATTTACCGAACGGGGACTCCTGACTTTGACATGGCGAGGGAGTTTCATATATCGCAATCAGGGGATGAGTCTTTGTTCCAGAACTACCCCATCATCGCACGTGGTTACTGGATAGACGGATACTACCAGGTTACGTTGGACGAGGAGCGTTGGGATGGGGACTTGGAGATCGTCGACAAGTTAGTGAGAGAGTTACAAGATCTCGGTGGTGAAGATCTCCCCATCCGAATTGCGGTTGGAACCACCATTCTTCTCGGTAGCAGGGCAGTTGAGGTTGACGGGGTGCAGGCAACCAGTACCCAGGCAACTCCGGCCGAGCCGGTGGAACTGCTCAAGGATCAGGGTCGTAAGGACTCCACAGGAGGTGAGGCATGAAACGGCGTTTCGCAATTCTAGGGGTAATCCTAGTGGTGGTGGGTCTGGCGTTAGGCGGTGTAGTCCCGGCTGGAGGACATGAGGATACCGCTGATCAAAGCGAGAAGAGCGCCGGTCGGACTGAACCACTAGACGGAGCTCTTGTCGAAGAAGTCAGAACATCAGACTTCATCCTGTCGGTGGAAGTCCCTGAGGAGATCAGGGCCGGGGAAGTTTTCACCTTGAGAGGAACGCTGGAGTATATAGGAGAGGGGGACATACGGTTGTTCCATGGGGTCCCTGTTGTTCGATTCTACATAGTCGACGGTGACGGAAAACACGTGGCAAATGACCTCTTCGCCCATCCCAGAGCCTACCTTAGTATCGCAGTGATAACCCCACTTGAACCCGGACAGACAATGAAGGTAGAAGACGCGTGGAGAATAGACCATCCGTGTGAGTACGAGTTAATTGCTGCAACTACTCTACTTGCCAATGAATGTCCGTGGGAAGAGTTGTTTGAAGGCAAGAACTATGAACGCTTCCTGCGTGATGACATGACCGAACGAGTGAAAGAATTGAGAAGGAGCAGGATAGCTACTGGTCCTATAGAGATCACCGTCGTCGATGGTTGATAGGAGACTAAGGTCGCAAGACGGATGCAGTGGCTGGGATTGCCTGACAGCTAACTAGTGTGTGAGAAATGGCGACACGTCCGTTTTTCTGACCCGGATGCTTCTCTCGGAATGATTGCCTGTCACCCGGAGCGACACGAGACATGGAGCGAAAAATGGACGTGTCCCTATTCTTGCTCCCCCGGTGCGAGGATGCGCCTGATCGGGCTGACTACGACTCTCCCAGGAGTTGCAGGGCCCGCTCCAGGTCGGGGGGTAGGGGAGAGGTGAACTCCCGGTACTCCCCGTTGGATGGTAGATGGAATCCGAGTCGAAAGGCGTGGATGAACTGCCTGGAGAGGTGAGGTGATCTGACTCCATAGGTGGTGTCTCCGACCACCGGATAGCCGATGGCCGACAGGTGGACGCGGATCTGGTGCGTGCGGCCGGTGACAGGGGTAACCTCGACCAGGGTGTAGTCACCCAGGTGCCTGCGCACCCGGTACAGGGTGGTGGCCTCTTTTCCTTCATCAACGATCGCCATCCTGCGCCTGCGGTGCGGGTCCCGCCCGATCGGCGCTTCGATCATGCCCTGATCCGGGGACAGCCGTCCTTTGACAAGGACGAGGTAGCCCTTGGTTACCGAGCGGCTCTTGAACTGCGCGACCAGGTATTCACGTGCCGTTTCGTTCCTGGCGATGACCATCAATCCCGACGTATCTTTGTCCAGCCTGTGGACGATGCCCGGGCGCATGATATCGCCGCTGCTCAGGGCCAGTTCCGGGCAGCGGGACAGCAGGGCATTGACCAGAGTGCCGTCCGGGTGGCCCGGTGCAGGGTGGGCTGTCAATCCTGCCGGCTTGTCGATGACCAGCACATCCGCGTCTTCGTAGACGACAGCCAGGGGAATCGGTTCGGGGAGAGGCAGGCCGGGGGAGGGTGGAAGCTCCACCGTTACCACGTCGCCTTCAGCCAGCCTGCGACTTGCCCTGGGCTTCTGCCCGTTCACCAGGACATCACCCTGTGTTATGAGCTTCTTGAGCTGGGCGCGCGAATATCCGGGGAGGACCTGTGTCAGGTACCGGTCAAGACGGACGTCGGACACAAGCGGACTGAACTCAAGCCTGTCAGTCACCTGGCTCGTGGGTCCGTTCATGTGCTCTGCGGAACAGCCCTTCCCGGTAGAAGTAGACGATCAGAGCGACGATTCCTATGGTCATGGCCGCGTCGGCGACATTGAAGGCGGGCCATGAGAAGTTGGGGTGCAGGTGAACGCGGATGAAGTCGACCACGTAGTGAGGAGGACGGATGCGGTCCACCAGATTGCCGGCAGTGCCGCCCATGATCAGGGAGAATGCGGCTATGCCCAGTCTGTTAACGGGCGGGAATTGGTGGAGGAAGACCGAGATGATCAGCAATCCGAGCACGCTAATGCTGATGATAAGGGCCGTCTGACCCTGCAATATGCCGAAGGCGGCACCGTAGTTCTTGACCAGAACCAGGTCGAGGAAGCCCGGTATCAGCTGTACCTGGTCTCCCAGGGACAGACCTGTCCTGACCAACAGCTTGCTTACCTGGTCGAGACCGACCACCAGGACGGCGATGGTTGCGAATAACCTTAGCTCTTGCCAGCGCATGCCGGAAGCAGCATCCGGCCGATGTCTGTCCACAAGATCCGTCGTTATGAAGCCCCCTGATCTACTTGGGAACCCATTCTCCCCTTGAATCCTTGACCCTGGTTGACTTGCAGCTAAGGCAGAGGCTTGCCTGAGGCATGGCTTCGAGGCGGGCCTGCTCAATCGGTTGGCCGCAGGAATCACACGTCCCGTAGGTACCGGCATCATACTTCTCGAGGGCGTGTTCCACTTCGGCTAGCGCGTCATAGAGCTTCTTCTCCTGGACCAGTCTCTTCTCCAACTCGGAGGCCTCGTCGGCTCCCTCCTCCCGCTTTCCGAAGGGACTGCCTTCCCTTCTCTCTGCCGACGGCTGGCCGCGCGCTCTTATCTGCTCTATTTTGTCCAGCAGTTCTGCCTTCTCCTTCTGCAATCTCTCGTATAACTCGCTGTTCTTAGCCACTGCCATTCTTCCTCCTTGGGTGGTGATACTCTAATCCTGCGTCAGCTCCGGGACAGACAGCCAAAAGAGGGCACCCGACGCTCTTGTCTCGTCATCGGGAGCACCCGGCCTCCAGCTATCCCTGCTGCTATATTCTTCGCTTACCGATTGTTCCTGATCTGCCGCTCCCTGTCGTTCTCAAGCGATGGCAGAGAGTCGAGCTTCTTCTAAGGACAATCTCCGCCCGGTACGGCGGAGACTACCTGTCGTTCAGATCGTCTCGACTCGTCAGAATAACATAATCAAGTCTACTCCAAAAACCGCCGGCTGTCGATAGTACCCCTTGGGGAGGGTCGACGGGGTCTCTACCGACTATACCTCGCGGAACTCTCCATCAACCGTACCTTCGTCTCCTCCCTCGGGAGGACCTTCACCGGGTTCCTGCCCCTCGGGTGGAGCCTGCCCCGGTTGCTGGTAGACCGACTCTCCGACCTTCTGCATGGCCTCCGAGAGCTCCTGCATGGCGTTGCGAATCGTGCTCACGTCCTGTCCCTGGAGGGCGTTCTTAACGGCGGCTATCTTGCCGTCGATATCCTGCTTGACGTCGGCGGACAGCTTGTCTCCGTGATCGCGCAACGTCTTCTCCGCGGTGTAGGCGAGGCTGTCGGCGTTATTGCGTACCTCTATCTCCTCCTTGCGTTTGGTATCCTCAGCGGCGTGTTGCTCGGCCTCCCTTGTCATCTTCTCCACCTCCTCCTTGCTGAGGCCGCTTGAGGCGGTGATGGTTATCTTCTGTTCCTTGCCGGTGCCCTTGTCACGGGCACTTACATTGAGGATGCCGTTGGCATCTATATCGAATGTCACTTCGATCTGGGGCATGCCCCGCGGCGCCGGCAGGATCCCGTCGAGCATGAAACGTCCCAGTGTCCTGTTGTCGGCAGCCATTGGTCTCTCCCCCTGGAGAACGTGTATCTCGACGCTCGGCTGATTGTCAGCCGCCGTGCTGAAGATCTGGCTCTTCGACGTCGGTATCGTGGTATTGCGGGGAATGAGCGGGGTGGCAACGCCTCCCAGCGTCTCTATGCCGAGTGTAAGTGGCGTCACATCGAGCAAGAGGACCTCACCGACCTCGCCCTTGAGCACTCCCGCCTGGATGGCGGCGCCCAGGGCGACTGCCTCGTCGGGGTTGACCCCCTTGACAGGCTCCCTGCCGAAGAACTGCTTGAGAGTCTCCTGGACCTTGGGCATCCTGGTCTGGCCGCCGACAAGGATCACGTTGTTGACCTGGTTGGCGGTTAGCCCGGCATCCTTCAATGCCTGGCGGCAGGGCTCGATGCTCCTCTCCAGCAGGTCGGCGGACAGCTGTTCCAGCTTGGACCGACTCAGGGTAATGCTCAGGTGCTTGGGGCCGCTGGCATCGGCGGTGATGAAGGGAAGGCTTATCTCGGTCTGTGCTACCGTGGACAACTCCTTCTTCGCCTTCTCAGAGGCGTCCTTCAGCCTCTGCAGAGCCATTTTGTCCTGCCTGAGGTCGATGCCCTGTTCCTTCTTGAACTCATCGCACACCCAGTCCATGACCCTCTGGTCGATGTCATCGCCGCCGAGGTGGGTATCACCGTTGGTCGACCTGACCTGGAAGGTGCCCTCACCCAGGTCCAGGATGGAGATATCGAAGGTGCCGCCGCCGAGGTCGTACACGGCGATGGTCTGGTCCTGAGTCTTGTCCATGCCGTAAGCCAGCGCGGAGGCCGTCGGTTCGTTGATGATACGCAGGACGTTGAGCCCCGCGATAACGCCGGCATCCTTGGTGGCGTTTCTCTGGCTATCATTGAAATAGGCCGGCACGGTGATCACGGCGTCGGTCACCGTCTCTCCCAGATAGGCCTCGGCGTCTGCCTTTAGCTTCTGGAGTATCATGGCCGATATCTCCTGGGGACTGTACTCCTTGCCTCCCATCAAGACCCGGCAGTCGCCGTTGGAGGCCTCGGTTATTTTATAGGGCAAACGCTCCATGTCGCTCTGCACGATGGAGTCCTTGAACTTACGACCGATAAGACGCTTGATGCTGAATATGGTGTTCTCGGGGTTGACTATGCTCTGGCGCTTGGCCAGCTCCCCGACCAGACGTTCTCCGGTCTTGCCAATGGCTACCATCGAGGGCACGAGGTTGCCTCCCTCAGAACTCGGTATGATCTTCGGGTCGCCGCCCTCGATTACTGCCGCGGCGCTCATAGTGGTGCCCAGATCAATGCCTATAGCTTTTCCCATTGCTGTTCCTCCTCCTGATTAGTTTGCTCGGTCTCATCCCTGCCCTGTCCTGTACCTACTATCACAAGGCTAGGACGTATGACTCTATCTCTGAACTTGTAGCCTTTTTGTGTCTCGTCGACCACTACCCCCTCCTCCCCTTCTTGCTGCATTACGGCTTCATGCAGGCGCGGATCAAAACGTTCTCCTCTGGCCTCTATCTCGGTGAGACCCTGCGACCGCAGGGTTGACTTGAGCTTATTATAGATGAGCATTATTCCCTGTGTCCAGCTTGATTGCTCCAGCTCCGCGGGAACCGAGGCTATCGCCCTGTCCAGGTCGTCAACAACCGGCAACAGGCTGCTGATGAGCACGCTGTTGGCAAACTCGATCGTCTCCTTCTTCTCCTGCTCGGCACGCTGCCTGTAGTTGGCAAGGTCCGCCTGGCTCCTCTGCCAGCTGGCCAGGTACTTCTCGGCCCTCTCCTTTTCCTCAGTCAGAGCCTGCCTCAGCGCCTCTACGTCTTCGGGCTGTCCGGTTCCCTCTTCAGATACCTCGTTGCCTTCAAACAAGCCTGGACCTCCTCTTAGGTGTATTCGGTAGCCCTGTCACTGAGCAGCGCGGAGAGGCAGTTGATAGAAGAGATGGTGCGGGCGTAATCCATGCGCTTGGGCCCGACTACTCCCACTATGCCGCTGGCGCTGTTGGGCTGCCCGTACTGGCTGGCGACCAGGCTCAAGCCCTGAAGCGCCGGCTCCGGGTTCTCCTGGCCGATCAGCACCTTGACCTCTCCCTTCGTGAACTCCTGGCTGTGGATGTTCCTGAGCCAATCCTGCCCCTCCAGCACCTCCAGGATCCCGAGCATGCTGGGACTGCTGGTGAACTCCGGCTGGCTAAGCAGCAGCCGCAGGCCTTCCAGATGGGGTTCGCCGTACTCCAGCCTGTCCTCCGCGTCTATCACCTCTGCCACGCGCAGAGATATCTGCCTCTCTTCTGTGGATAACTGCTCCTGCATTCCCAGGATCTCGGCGGAGGTCAACCCGGCGTATGTAGAGGTCAGCTTGTTGGCCATTGTGGTCAGCTCATCCTGGCTGATCCTCCTGTTGAACGACAGGACCTGTCGTCTTATCCTCGCCTCGCACAGGACCACGATCATCAGAGCCATGAAGTCCTGCAGGGCTACCAGGTCGAAATGCTTCAGCCGGCACTGGACCGGCTTGGGCGAGGTTATGACGACCATGTTCTGGAGAAGGCCGGCCAGCAGCGAGGCCACGGTCTTCAGCCAGTGCTCGAGTCCCTCCCTCGCCTCACGGAGTATGTAGTATGTCAGGTACTCATCGACGGCGGGGAGCTCGACCTCTTCGCCTATCAACTGCACGTAATAACGGTAGGCCTTGTCCGTGGGTACGCTTCCCGCCGAGTGGTGGGGACGGACGACATAACCTTCCCGTTCCAGGTAAGCTGTATCGTTACGGATGGTAGCCGGGCTTACCTTGAGGCCGTATCTATCGACAATGGCCCTGGAGGCCACCGGCGCCGCCCCGGTGATGTAGTCCTCTACGATGACCCTGAGAACAGTCTCTCTTCTCTTCCCTACGGCCATTTAGCACTCCTCGCTTTCAACTGCTAAGTTAATCTATCACTGCAAAAACGCTCTGTCAATGGTGTTTGCTGAACCCGGTGGCACCAGTCCCGGTTGTTGACCGGGCAGGAAATGTAGAGTAGTATTATAGCACGATCGTGAACACGGGGAAAGCAGATTCTCTGGCGCAGGGTGACGGCCAGTTAGCACGGATCCTGGAGGCGGAGGCTGAGAGGCAGGACAGTACGATAAACCTCATCGCCTCTGAGAACATAGCCAGCCAGGCTGTTCTAGAGGCCCAGCGTTCTCCGATAATCGACAAGTATGCCGAGGGTTATCCGGGTCGTCGCTACTACAGCGGCTGTGTTCACATAGATGAGATCGAGAACCTGGCTATCACCAGGGCCAGGGAGTTGTTCGGCGCAGAGCATGCCAACGTCCAGGCACACAGCGGCAGCCAGGCCAACATGGCAGCCTATTCGGTGATACTGAACTACAGGGACACCGTTATGGGCATGACTCTCAGCCACGGCGGGCATCTGACACACGGAGCTGAGGTCAACTTCTCCGGAAAGCTGTATCGCTTCATCCCTTATGGTGTGGACCCCAAGACCGAGACGCTCAACTACGATGAGGTCGAGAAGCTGGCTCTGGAACACAGGCCGAGGCTGATAGTGGCCGGTGCGAGCAGCTATTCGCGGATAGTCGATTTCGAGCGGTTTCGCCATATAGCGGATAAGGCGGGCGCGATGCTGCTGGCGGACATAGCCCACATCGCGGGGATAATCGCTGCCGGGCTCCATTCCTCGTCGGTGCCGTATGCCCAGGTCAGTACCGCTACGACGCAGAAGACGCTGCGCGGACCCAGGGGCGGCCTTGTTCTGTGTCAGAAGCAGCTGTCTTCGGCCATCGACGCTGCCGTCTTCCCGGGTATGCAGGGAGGTCCGGCCATGCATACCATCGCTGCCAAGGCAGTGTGTTTTCACGAGGCCGTTCAGCCCGGCTTCGTCGACTATCAGAAGCGAGTGCTGGATAATGCGAAGATTCTGGCATCCGAACTCCAGAGTCACGGTTTGAGGATCGTCTCGGGGGGCACGGACAATCACATCGTCCTCGTTGACCTCTCTTCCACCGGGATAACAGGAAAGGATGCGGATACGGCCCTGGAGGCAGCGGGCATAACGGTGAACAGGAATGCCATCCCGTTCGATCCCAAGCCACCGTGGATTGCCAGCGGCATCAGGCTGGGCACCCCGGCCGTCACCACCAGGGGCTTCGGGCCCGACGAGATGAAGCGCATAGCGAACCTCATAATGAAGGTGCTGTCCGCAGCCTCCGATGCGGGCACCCGGGAGCAGGTACGCCAGGAGGTGCGCGATATCTGCCGACAGTTCCCCATTGCCGGGTAGACACAGCCTTTGTGGCAGACCCTCCCGCCTTTCTTTCTGTTTCCACGATCCATGGCTGGCGAAAGCACGATGGTTTCATGTTATAATCGAGACATGATCAACATCAGAGAGAGGCAGCAATGGAGGAACTGAAGGTCTTCAGCGGCACCGCCCACCCGTCCTTGGCGGGCAACGTCTGCAACTACCTGGGTATTCCGCTGGGGGGAGCGGAGCTCTTTGAGTTCAGCAACCAGAACATATTCGTTCGTATCCTGGAGAACGTGAGGCAACGCGACGTATTTGTTATCCAGCCCATCTGCTGTCCGGTGAACAAGAGCCTGGTCGAACTGCTGATCATGCTCGATGCTCTGAAACGGGCTTCGGCGGAGAGGATCACGGCCGTTGTCCCCTATTACGGATACGGTCGCACGGACAAGAAGGACCAGCCCCGGGTGCCGATCACCGCGCGCCTGATTGCCGACCTGATAACGACTGCCGGTGCCGACAGGCTGCTAACCGTCGACCTTCACGCACCGCAGATCCAGGGCTTCTTCACCATTCCTGTCGATGAGTTGACCGCGCGGTCGATACTGGGCCAGTACTTCAGAGAGAAGGCCCTGAACAACCTGGTGGTTGTGGCCACGGACATCGGCATTTCCAAAGTGGCGCGTGACCTCGCAGCCAAACTCGGGGCATCTCTGGCCATCATTGAAAAGAGACGTGTGGGAAACATGGACGCTACCGAGACTCTCAACGTGATCGGAGATGTCGAGGGAATGTGCGCGCTGACCGTTGACGACGAGATCGATACCGCCGGTTCCCTGGTCGGGGTGGTAGACACCCTCCTGAAGCGAGGGGTTACCGAGGTATACTCCTGCTGCACGCACCCCATCCTCTCCGGACAAGCTATCGAGAGAATAGCTGCCAGCCCGGTGAAGGAGGTGGTGGTCACCGATACCGTTCCGGTGAACGGCGCCAAGAAGCTGGACAAGATCACCGTCCTGTCCATGGCTTCGCTGATCGGCGAAGCCATCCATCGCATCCATACCGGCTCGTCTGTGGGGGCGATGTTTGAGTGATGGTCGGGAGTTAGCCAGTCGTTATCCAGCGATCAGGGCTTAGCGTTCAGCGGCCGGCATCTAACCGCAAGGTCGAGACATGATCAAGCTATTCAAGGGTCTATTCGATTCCAACGAGAAAGAACTCAAGAGGCTACAGCCCTATGTAGATGAGATCAACAGGCTGGAGCCCGACTTCGAATCCTTCAGCGACGCTGACCTGCGGGCGAAGACCGACGAGTTCAAGGCGCGGCTGGCCGATGGCGAAAGCCTGGATGATATCCTGCCTGAGGCGTTTGCCGCTGTTAGAGAAGCGGCCAAGCGGACGATTGGGCAGCGACATTTCGATGTCCAGCTGATGGGCGGCATCGTGCTTCACCAGGGCAAGATAGCCGAGATGAAGACCGGTGAAGGAAAGACGCTGGTTGCCACTCTGCCCACCTATCTCAATGCACTTACCGGGGAGGGTTGTCACCTGGTTACCGTCAATGACTACCTGGCACGGCGTGACTGCCGTTGGATGGGCCCGATCTACCATGCCCTGGGCGTTAGCGTAGCATCGATCAACGCGCAGCAGACGATCGGTCAGGATGCTCCGTCCTACGTCTATGATCCTGGTTACGAAGCTGACGACCCGAGGTGGTCGCACATGCGCCCGGTCACCCGTCGAGAGGCATACGAGGCTGACATAACGTACGGCACCAATAACGAGTTCGGCTTCGACTACCTCAGGGACAATATGGTGCTGGATCTATCTCAGTGCGTGCAGCGCCCCCTGAACTATGCCATCGTCGACGAGGTCGACAACATACTCATCGACGAGGCACGCACGCCGTTGATCATCAGCGGCGCAGCCGAAGAGGCAACTAAGAAGTACTACACATTCGCGCAGCTGGCCTCGCGTCTCAGCAGGGAAGAGGACTACACCATAGATGAGCGCAGCCGTACTGTCACCCTGACCGACGAGGGCATCACAAAGATGGAGAGGATGCTGAGGAGGGAGGGACTGCTCAAAGGCCCCGACCTCTATGATCCTGCCAACTACTCCCTTACGC
>PULQ01000110.1 GCA_003552465.1 Dehalococcoidia bacterium | reverse complement strand
CTATCCACCTTTCCCGGCGGATACCATTCGAGGTATTGGTTCCTCACCAGGCGCCAGCAGGCGCGCTCTTCTTCCTCATTCTCGAAACTCTCACCTTCTGACAGATGCCCGAAGCTCCAATATTGCCATGCAGCATCAGCTAGCATCCGCAGGCGATGCCCTGACTTCTTACTTGCGACTCTCTTGCTTGGCATCCTTCCCTCCTATAACCCCGGCGGTCGCCCGGGAGATCTCGGCGGCTCCACATCTAAGCATAATTCCCGAATCAGTCGGGCGAAGATGATCTCCGCCTGTTCCTTTACCTTGATCGCAGGATTCACTCTAGGCTTACCATCATCGACGTACAGGATGCCCCATTCCTTGACGGCCTTTTGAGCCATAACACTGCGATCCCAGGCCTCCGCTGCCAGCGTCAGAAGCTTCAAATGGTGTGATTCCATGTTGTAATCTTCGACTATTTGCCGGAACCACTTCTTTGTAGTAGTCTCCAGGTGCTCTGGAATCGGTATGTTTTTGCCTTCTATTGATATGTTCTTGCTCATAATTACCCTCTTTTTAGCCTATGACTCACGAACGGAGCGCCCTTTGTCAGCTTTGCGGTATTTGAACCGAGGAGGGTTTTTCCTGCCCGTGGCTGAACCATCGGTTACTGTAGCGAGCGGTTGGGAGAATCTGACCCGCCTATCCCCCATGTGAACTATTCTTGTCTGTTGCTCCTCTGTTGTTGCTCACCTTCCACCTCACAAACCCAGGAGTGACTTTGAACTCTTCTGCTAGGTCTGGTATGGTTTGCCCCTTCTGGTTATGTAGCACCCATAATGATTTCGCCCTCTGGGGTGATAGGGGCCGGTTACTTGGGGAGGCGATGTCCTCTGCCCGACTCATGACTTGTTGGGCTCCTGGTCCACGATGATTTCAACGTCTCCGCTGTCGATATGCTTCTGAATCTCTGCCCGGGTCTTCTGCTCCTCCGCGTATAGGGGGCTATCCCGCCATGCCCGGCCCGCTCTGTTGTCGATGAGGAATTGACTCTCGGCCTCAGTAAGCGGTGCGTTCTTCTCGCGTTCGACAAGGTAGGCGATCCGCAGATCGATTATCTCCTGTTTGTAGATATCCCGCAGCGCCTTGAAGAGGTCCCGTCCTGTTATCGCATGTCGCTTCCCGTCCGGGGTCTTTGCTGACATATACTCATGGAGCATACGCGGTCCTGTTATGCCGACTTCTCCCTGTGCGGTGTAGCGCGCCCAGTCTGATATAAGCGTATTGATTATCACCGTCGAGAGGGGCAGGTCCACACCCTCCGCGAACAGCAGCAGCCTATACAATAGCGCCCGGGGCATATCGGCAATCACCCGCAACGCCTGCTCGGCGAGTTCGTCGTTATCGACCTTCATGTCAACCGCGTGCAGGTTGAGCTTCGCGGTGATCGTGTCCTTAACTCTGATTTCTTTCATATCTTTTACCCCTCATTACTTATTTCGGTATTGTTCAACAAGATTTCGCCCCTTTCGGGCGGTCCTGGAGTGAAAATCTACTGCAGTACATCGGGCTTCCTGGTCGCATCCCGTGACTTAGCGGGCCACTGCCCCTCTTTTCTGTATAGGTCCGGCCGTTCCCTCGCGCTCCAGGTGTGTCGCGCTCTCACAGCGTAGATGTAGCTCAGGCTCACAGAACGCCCCGTCTCCACGCTCAACTTGTCCCTCACTTCCTCAACAGTTAACCCGCCGACCTGTAGCCATCGCATTATCTGCTCTTCCTGACTGCTCCGTATCTCATCGAAGCGACGTTTCATGTAACGAAGTCTGACGGGCGGCCCCTTCACGAAATGAGCGCCCAGGTCGCGGGCGGAAGTAGTGTCATAGTCACCCCATCCACGGTCAGCGATGAGCCTGCTGATTTCGATAACCTCATCATCGGTGGGTTTATACGGGCGTTCCTCGTTCTTAGCGTCTATGCTGTCCAGAATGTCGAACCGTATAACTTGCCGGATAGTATTACCCAGGTGTTGCTTCGTGACGATACCCGGGCAGTCCCCCGCCTCCCATTGCTGAACCCAACGTGCGGCCGTATCCGCGACAACCTCCTCGACAAACACAGGGTCGATTTCCAGTACGCGACCCTTAACCCAGTTCTGAGTCTGCTCTAGCCAGTCGCGAACAGCCGCTTGATACTCTTCGTGTGTGTACCTATCCATGCTCAGTTCCTGCTCGGCCCCTGTCGTGATGGTACAGTCAGAAACAGGGACTCACCCCTGACACAGTGTAGAACAGGCAGCCTGCGCATCATGCACACTTCTGTGAACTCAGTAATGCACTCCTGACACAGATATGCCCTCCCGTTCACCTGGGCCTTTGCCCTTGCTCCGCACTTGTCGCACTTATATTGTGACATCACAACTCCGCCTTGTACCAGTCTCGAGTAGTGACGAACTGACAACCGTCCACTAGTTTGAAGTTAACTGCCAGGTCTTTTGGATTCACGGTCGGCTGCGCCCAGTTTTTACCTTTGACGACGGTGAGCCTGCCGGAGTCCATGCTCAGGTAAAGCCTCGGTTTCTCCAGGCTGAAGGCTCCCCCTCGCCCGAGTACTCTGTCCCCCGTCTTCTGGAGGGCCACAACTGCAATGCCTGTGCCTAGCTTCTCCCATACGGCCCGCAAACCCTCTGCAATCATGTAGAAGTTGCCGTCGATGAACTCCCAGTAGTCGATGAGATTCAAAGCGTCAGGGATGATTGCATCCGCGAAGTCATATGTCCTTTCGGCTGCGGTGAAGTTCCAATCGTTTATCTCTATGCCAGGGAACTTTTCTAGCCTGATTGCAAGCTCATCTGCTCCCATCTCTGAGCTAAAGTAGTATGTCGGGAAATCGTACATATTCAGGCGGATCACATTCAGCATGAAGGCAGTTTTGCCAGCGTTCGATGCACCGGCTATAACGACCACGCTGCCCGGATAGACATCTACCAGTTTCTGAATATCAAACGGCCAACCTATTGCCAGTGGTGTCCTCTTCCCCACAGCCTTAAAATCGATGGCGCGTAACGCTTTATCAACGTAGCGTGACTTTTTGTTGTAACGCGGATGTAACGCTATCAGCCCCTGCTGCCTTAAGCGATACATTATCAGGCGCCTGTTTTGCTTATCCTCCGCCGTAGCTATTCCTAGCTCACGGTCTAGCTCCGCCGTGTCGAACCAACCTGAAGTTTCCTTCACCCATTCCTCAACCCTCTGCGCCAGGGATTCGCCTGATTCTGTAACGTTTTGTGTAACGCTTTTGTAACGTTCCGTAGCTAAACTGGCAGCCCCAGGGAGAGTATTAACACTCTTCTTATAGCCACTATTAGTAGGATAAGTGGCAATGCTTTGAGCGATCTTCCTGACTTCGGATTCTGTCAGTGGCGGGTCACAGCGTGAGCAGTTGACTGCACTCAGGCCAGCTTCGATCTCATCTTCAGTCATGCCTTGCCTCCGCATAGCCCCCGCCATGCGAGCTAAGGCGTCGTTTCGTTGGCCTTCTGTGATAGGCTGTCCGTCCTCCAGGCGTCGCTTCTGCCCGTTCAACGCGTTAAGTATGCGGTCAGGTATGTGATCATACGGTATCAGCGAATCTAGCGACGGCATAGTGAGGACCTGGTACTCCCCGCCCACGATGTTAACAAACCCACCCTCGCCCCGGATATCCACTCCGGGCAGTATCCCCGCCCTTGTCGGTAATGGGTGATCAGTTGTGTTGACATAGAAGTGCCCGCCCTTGCGCGGGGTGATAACGTGGCAGGCCCCCAACTCGGCCTCGAGTTCGAGTCGAACGTCCTCCCCGTCAGCGTCGATGACTGCCACCGTGCTGTTGGTAACGATCCCCCACAGGTGCGGGCTGAGAGTCTCGTTCCACTCTGTGAGTTGGTCGTCGCTTGGTTGCCGCGTCTGATACTCCGCCCAGTCCACGATCGGAGCCTTGCCAGTTTCGCCCCCGCCCGACGGTATCATGTGAAAGCCTCCAACGTGGAGCTTCCATGCTGCATCGAAGGTGCTATTTCCCATTGAACACCTCCGGCGGCGCTACTGTTCTCTTCCTGATCTCTCTGCACTCGGGGCAGCGACGCGGGTCGGGGAACTGTTTGCTGGCGAAGTAGTATTGCTCCCCACGGGTGAAGATGAACTCCCGGTTGCACTCAACGCAACGGAGTTCCCTGTCTTCGAAGTTGGCATTTCTTAAATCAATCATTGCATCCCTCCATGTGATTATTTCTCTGCGTCTGTATTGGGTTTTCTACACCATCACCACCCCCCTCCGGCGCGGTGCGGGTCTAGGACACTTCAGGACAAACGGTATCGGGTTTTCTGTTCTGTCTGTACAACATCAGGCGCAAATGGATCCTCTGACAGCCGATGTGGGGGGTGGCCTGTGTACAGCTGTTGAACCCCGGTTGGACTATCTCTCCGGCTTGATGCCCAGAAAGACAACGCTGCTGCCGGGCTCTACCTCGCTGTGCTCGAAAGGTACAGCCCGGGGGGAGAACCCGGCGCTGCCGATAACGCGCAGCCAGTCTTCGTGCCCGAACAGCCCGCAGATATGCCGGTCGTATTCGCAGCGAACCTCGTTGCCCTCTCGAAGGAGCAAGGCGAAGTCCACGGTGTAGGAGGTGTCGGCCGGGTCGGGGTCGTGAACCCACTCCAGGTAGCGCATGGCTCTTCCTTCGCCGTCATGTCCTCCGTGCCTGGTCGAAGGGAGGAACGTCTCGCGCGTATGGTCCGGGGCAAAGAGGGCGACGCCGCCGTTCCGGCAGTGCACGAAAGCCGTCTCGATGGCCCGCCTCAGGTCGTCCTCAGTGATCATGTATGCTATGGCATCATGTATGAACACGGCATCGAACTCCCGTCCGAGCCTGATGCTACGCATGTCACCCTGTATGTGTTCACACTCGGGGTTAAGGGTGCGGCTCACCGCCAGCATCTGCGGTGATATGTCGGTCAGGGTCATCTTGAAGCTGGCTTTAAGATAAGACGCGTTGTTGCCGCCGCCGCTGCCCAACTCGAGCAGTGTCTCCGGGGGTGTGGCGGACGCGGCGACGATAGTCCGGCGGAAAAACTCCGCCTCTTCGGAGTAGTCATCAGGCGATGTCAACAGGTGAAACCAGGGAGCCAGTCTGCCGTATATTCGCGGTGTCTTTCCTGACAAAACGCTACCTCCGGGGCCGCAACCGGGTTGCAGTAACTCTGCATACCTGATGCGGCCGTTATTGCAGGACACCAGATCCTGCGTGTCTACCAGCTAAGCTGGAGTTCGACCTCCAGCGTCTATCGGTTAGAGGGCATCGAGACTCGCCCCATTCGATGCTATGACATCCCTGTACCAGCAGGCGGAATCCTTGAGTATCCTCTTCTGCGTAGGGTAGTCGACGTAGATGAGTCCGAAACGCTGCTTATAGCCTTCGGTCCATTCGAAGTTATCGAGGATCGACCACTGGAAATAGCCCCGGACGTCTACGCCATCTACACATGCCCTGCGCAACTCGAGGAGGTAGCGCCGGAGGAAGTCGATCCGTTGCGGGTCATGGACAGCGCCGTCCATCGCAACCCAGTCGATGTTTGCCATTCCGTTCTCGGTTATCAGGAGCGGCAGCCCGTATCTCTCCCAGTAGAACCTCGGCCCCCAGTAAAGCCCCTCTGGCAGGACGGGGAAGTTGAAGGCGGTCATGGCCTGGCCTACAGGGAGCGGCACGATCTCCGGCCGACCGTCCTCGCCGGCGCGGGTCGGCTGGCTGAAGTATATGTTGACGCCGAAGAAATCGAGCGGCTGGCAGATCGTCTTCATATCCCCATCGTCGAATGCCGGTATGTCCGCTCCGAACAACGCCAGGGCGTCCTCGGGATACCGTCCCAAGAACACGGGATCGGTCCACCAGGTGTTGTTCCAGCAGGTCCTGTCGGTGATTGCGAACATGGCCCGCCTTGCGGCCTCGATGTCCAGGGTGCTTTCAGTCGCCGGAGTGTTGACCAGGCCCACCGGGGCAAAACCTATCAGGGGTTGCGTCCTGGAACCGGTGCGAATTGCCTGCACGGCCTTGCCGTGGGCCAGTAGCGCATTGTGAGCGGCCGTCAACACCCGGCCGAACTCCAGGGTGTCTCCCGGAGCGTGGAATCCGAACTGGTGCCCCAGGCCGATGAAGCACTGAGGCTCGTTGAGAGTAATCCAGTGTCTGACCCTGTCCGAGAGCTTATCGACTACTACTCCGGCATAGTCGGCAAACCAGTCGGAGCTATCGCGAGCCGACCAGCCGCCGCGGCGATAAAGCTCGTAGGGGTAGTCCCAGTGGAACAGGGTGATGTAAGGAACGATGCCCGTAGCGAGCAGCCTATCGACCAGGCTGTCGTAGAACGCCAGCCCTTTCGGGTTCACGGCTCCGGTCCCTCCCGGGATGACGCGGGGCCAGGATATGGAAAGCCTGTAGGCGTGCAGGCCGATCTCCTGCATCAGGCTCACGTCCTCGCCGTACCTGTGGTAGTGGTCGCAGGCCGTCTCGCCGGAGTGGTTGCTCCAGATCTTCCCCGGTTGCCGGCAGAACTCGTCCCATCCCGAAGGTCCCTTTCCGTCTTCCCGTGCTGCTCCTTCTACCTGATACGAGCTTGCCCCGGCACCCCAGACAAAGTCACTTCGAAAAGCCATCTCTCCCTCCTTCTGAGATTATAGCATCCTGCGGCGACCCGACCGACGATGAGCGGAGACGCCGCCAGAGTGCAGTTAGCAATAGAGGTCTCCAACCTGCATAGCAGCGCCCATGCCTGTCGGGCGTGCCCGGGACTGATGTTATAATCTGCTCAGAATGGAGACCGACCCGGGAAACTCGTTCGATGTGTGAGGATCTACGTCTGGTGTTGAGGCCGATAGGGACGATCCCTTCTCCCTACAGGAGCACAGGAGAGGTGCGCGAGCGGATGCAGAGCGGTGAGGATGTCTCTGAGAAAGAGGTCTATCCGGATCTCGAGCGGGGGCAGGTCAGGGTCGGCTGGCTCGAGGATAGGCCGGGGAAGGGAAGAGGTTGACACCTGCGCATGTCTTCATACTACTGGCCGTGGGAGCCGGTGCCGGTTTTGCCAGCGGCTTACTCGGAATCGGTGGTGGTATCATCATGGTGCCGGCCAGTTACTGGGTTATCCTGGCCATGGACATAGATCCGGACGCGGCGATCCTCATAGCCTTCGGAACGAGCCTGCTAGTGATTCTGCCTACAGCGATAAGCGGCACCTTGGGTCATAATCGGAGGAAGGCTATCCAATGGAAGACCGCTCTGAACCTGGGTCTGTGCGGCCTGGCCGGTGCTCTGCTGGGCTCTTTCCTGGCCGCCCGCATTCCCGGTGCCGCCCTGGAGACGGGATTCGGGGGGCTGGTTCTGGCGATCGCTGTATGGATGGCGCTGGGGCTCATGCCCAGGCTGGTTAAGGATGGGGCAGAGCCGCGGGAGAAACCGTGGCTGGTAGCGGCCCTGGGCTTACCTATAGGCGTCGTGACCGGGCTGACCGGGCTGGGTGGTGGGGTGCTAAAGGTTCCCGTGCTGGTGCTGGCACTGAAGTTCCCCGTGCACCTTGCCGTTGGCACCTCCGTGGCTTCCATAATCTTCGCTGGCCTGGGCGGTATCGTCGGCTACATCATTAACGGGCTGGGAGTGCCCGGTCTTCTGCCCTATTCGCTTGGCTATGTGAACCTGCTCCCGGTAGGGTTATGCCTGGTAGCGACCAGCATACCCGTGGCGCAGTTAGGAGTGAGGGCGGCGCATGCCCTGCCGGCGAAGAAACTGAGATATGTCCTGATAGCCTTTCTGATCTACAGCGGGCTGAGGATGATTGGCCTTTTCTGAGCGATAGCTAGGTCAGCAGATCGGGAGCGAAGAGCAGCAGTGCGCCGAGGAGCATGAGTATTACGGCACCTACAGGCCGGGCGTACTTGGCATACTTCACTCCCAGGTTGGAGGTCATGGCAACCGCGGCCGAGCCGAAGATGACCAGGTTGTCGAGCATGAAGAAGAACACGTACAGGAGTATGTAGCCGTAGTAGTGGAGTGTGGACAGGTTGGCCAGGGCCAGCACCTGGGTAAACACCATGGGAATCGCCGCCGAGCACACGAACTCGATGGAGTTGACGACAAAGGCGAGGGCAATTATCCCCAGTATGGTGGCGATGCTTATCGGTGAGGCGACGATTCTCTCCATTCTGGCCATCGTTTTGGCTCTCGATTCCTCACCGGTCACCTGACAGACAACCTCGCCCCTCGCTTTGATGTAGTCGTGTAGCTGAAGTATTCCGCCGCCGAGAGCCACAAGACCGATGATCACCATTACCGGCCTGAAGAACCCGATGAACAGAAAGAGATTCAGCCATGCCGTCATGAGAAGGAAGTACAGGATCCCTGAGGCAAGGACGAAGGAGCCAACGATAAGCCATATCCTTCTCTTGTCCTTCAGGGTTGCCACCAGAGATATCAGGTAGAGCAGCACCCACAGGGCGCAGGGATTGAAGCCATCGACAAGCCCCAGGATCACGGCCAGGGCGGCCAGCGAGTGCTCGGCAAACACGATCCTGCCGAATATGGGCAGGTCGATCCCCTCTTCGGGGTCTCTGACCGTCGGGGGCGGGCACTCTCCGTCAAGACACTGAACAAGAGCTTCCTCAATGTCACGCCCCGTCGTCTCCTCCGAGTCCCACCCCATGAAGACCTGGTTCCCGAAGATCGTAACCGGGAAGAGAGGGGTATCTTCCACGCCCCTGTCGTCCAGCATTTCCAGTAGCAGCCTGTACTCCCTATCGCGCAGGGCATCATGCTCGATTATTGATATCTCGGGGAGTCTTTCCTTCAGTTCAGGGTGGAATTCCTTCTGCTCTGCACAACCCGGACATCCGGTAACGTGGAAGAAATGGACCGGGTAACCGTCATCGGGAAGAGGGTCGACAGCCGATTCATCCACGATGGCAATGACTACTCCCACGATGACCAGGGAGATGATCAGGTACCGCTTGAAGCGGTCCTGGAACGTGTTTCTCAGAAAACCGGTCAACCTGCTAAACACCGTTGGATATCACCTCAGATCATTCTCCTGCTTTTGCCGGGTCTGCCGGGGACTCAGCTCGGGACGAACAGGTTCCTGTAACGAGACTGTCATAACCCAAGGGAGCCATACGTCTACGGGCACCCCCGGAAAGTACATGGCGAGCAACTGACGACGATAAGCATAACACTCTCACTTGCTTCTTTTCCAGCTCGATCGCGTACCGTCACCTTCACCCTAACATGACCGGATGAGTCGGGGGCGGTCCACGTGACTACAGGGCCTTCCCCCTCTATGTCGCCATCATCGCATTTCCACTCGTAGATCAGCGTGCCTCCTGCGTTCGAAACAGTACACACAATATCGTATAGTTGCTCCCGCCCAACCCTGTACTCGAGCGCGCGGTCCTGTATCAGGTAGCAGTGTTCGTGACGATCCGTAGTTAGCTCCAGGGCCTGGATAACCGGCGGCCGATGTTGGCCTGTCAGAACGAGAACTACTCCCAGAATGATGAGGGAGATGATCAGGTACCTCTTGAAGCGGTCCTGGACGGTGTTCCTGATGAAGCCGGTCAACCTGCTAGACATCGTTAGACATCATCTCAGAGCAGCGTCCGCATTCGTGAGCCACTCCGCGTCGGCAACAACCCGTTCGAATGGGGTGCCTTGCGAGCTGCATTCTCAGCCATAGTCAACCCTTTCCTCGCTAACACGATGGCCAGCGCTTGCACGGCGAGCAGGTCACCTTGAGCGTCACACTCTTACTGGCCGTGTTGCCCGCGATGTCGGATACAGTGACTGTAACTGTAACGTCGATGTATGTGTTCGGTGATACCCAGGTAATCACAGAGCCATCATCAGAAACTCCGGACACCTCGCCATCGTCCCAGTCCCACTCGTAGAAGATCTCGTAAAACCTCTCCATATCGGTACCCGGCACTCTGTCCGACACAAGGCACTCAATGCTGTACTCCTCCAGATTCCCGACTGTGTAAGTCCAATCGTCGTGCTTCTCCAGCTTGCACTCCTTATGTGTTATGTGAAAAGGCTCGATCTCGGGAGGCTGATCCGGCATGACATTGATATATATCGTCTCCGTTACCGAGCCCCCATAGCCATCATCCACGGTCACGATAATCCTGTACTCCCCGTAATCCGCTGGAGCGCTCCAGGTGACTTCAGGCCCTGTCCCGATTATCTGTCCGTCGCTCTGCGACCAGTCATAGGTGAGTTCGTCGCCGTCGGGATCCCATGCCTCGCAGTACACCAGCAGGGTTCCTTCCGGATGCACCCATTCTGCATCTGCAGTCAGGTTGTCAATCCTGGGTGGCTCGTTCGCTGTCACGACGATGACAAGGCACTCCGTAGCTGTGGCTCCGCGCGTGTCCGATACGATGACCGAGACGGTGTAGTCACCTTCTGCGTCGGGAGCCGTCCAGGTGACCGTGTCCCCTGGGCCCTCTATCTCGCCGTCATCGCAGGACCACTCGTAACTCAGTTCATCTCCATCAGGGCTGAATGCGACGCAAACAATCTCGGTGCTCCCGGAAGGAAGGACCCTGTCAGACGTGACTTCGAGAGCGGTGATAATCGGGGGATCGGTGGTACCCGGGGGATCGCTTGTTTCATCTGTGCAAGACACCACCGCGATCGCCACCGCGACCGATATGACCAGTATGACTGCAATCAAACTCTTTCTTGTCATCACTCTCCCTCCTGTCGGGCCGGGCCTGCTTCATCCTGCGTGAAGCCCAGCGCCTCAACCTGATTTCGCGGCCTCACCAGACATAACACCCTTCGCAGGAAACCACGTCGAAATCGATGCTCTTCTCGACCCAGTTGCCCGCGCCATCAAGTACCCTCACAGTCACTGTAAGGTGCACCGACCTGTCAGGAGCAGTCCAGATAATGGTCGATCCATCCTCTGAGTAGTCGACAATCTCGCCGTCATCGCAGGACCACTCGTAGACGATCTCACCATCAGCGGATGAGGCGATACACTTAATATCATACTCATACGTTCTGATCACTCTGTACCCGGTAGATATCTCCTTCAAGTATTT
>PULQ01000133.1 GCA_003552465.1 Dehalococcoidia bacterium | reverse complement strand
CTAGCGTGAAACTCATGGCACCGTCAGCATCACCTGTAGGGAGTGCAACTACCCCAGCAATCCTACCTCCTTGATCAAGAAGCTCCTGGACCCCGGGGGCTGCCCGTGCTATTTCTATGGCGCTAGCCTTCTCCTCATCGCTGAACTCGGGGAATGAATAAACACGGGTCACCTCCCTGACTTCCAGGTTCACGTCAGCTACGGCATACCTTCCCCAGTCTCCCTTCACCAGCACCCTTGCACTGTCCCCGTCTTCCTCGGTCAGTTCCATCCCTACTACCCCTGCCGTTAGCACCACTACTGAGTCCTCTGTTACCGGGTCCACCCCTACTACGGGCTTCCCCACAACAGCAGCCCGGACCTCAGGGCTACTACGGACAATGGACGCAGCCAATGCTTCAGGCGATTGCCCGATACGTAGCGGTAGTGCTATTGCCAGCCCGGCAATCAACGCTACCGTTGCTATGCAGACCGCGGCAGTCTTCCACACCGGCTGTCGCGAAACCAGACCCCTCCTCAGCGTGTCCATGCCTCTGCTTACCCTGGATCTCCCCCGAGCCAGAGCAGTAACCCTTGGTTCCTCTTCAAGAAGGTAGCCGGCATTGAGCACTGCCATCCTCAGCCGCTGTCGATGGCTTTCCAGGTGAGTCCCGGGCAGCTCGACCCCTTCCAGCTTTTTGACTAACTCCTCTTCTTTCATGACTCCCCCTCTAATCACTATAACCGTGCATTCGCCCAAAAGGTTGCACTCTATTCCATCATATCCCCGAGTTTCTTCAAGGCCCGGTGCAGCAAGGATTTCACCGTCCCCTCCCGCTTTCCCAGGATCTGCGCGATTTCGTTGATCTTCTTGTCTTCAAAGAACCTCAGCGTAACAACCTCCTGGTATTTGACCGGGAGCCTGGATATGTTTGCGTGTAAAGCGAGGTACTCCTCATGCCTTCTCAAGTCAGCCTCGGCCTCAAGGACGTCGGACTCAGCCGGGCAATTGTCGATGCTAATCGAGTCGGATACTGCTTCCAGCGAAAACTGCCCCTGTCTGGTTTTGCTGCAGTAATTGGCGATCTCATGGGTGGCGATGCGGTAAAGCCAGGAAGAGAAAGGAACACCCCGCCAGTGGAACTGTCGGATATTCTTCATGGCCTTGAACACCACCTCTGAAGTCACATCCTGGGCGATTTCAACGCTGGCTGTCCTTCTCAGGACATAGCCGAAGAGCCGGGGGTAATAATGATCATAGAGCTCAGCGAAGGCCTCGGTATCGCGCTTGGCTCTCTCGACTAGCTCTTTCTCCCGCTCTAGATCCATTTCTTGTGCCGGGCTGATGACGCAATACCTCTATACTATAACCCGCGATTTCCGAAAAGGTTGCACTCCTTTCCTTGATAAACAGACGAGTGCAGATAGGGACTCGTCCGTTTTTCTGACAGTGATACTTCTCTCGGACTGATCTCCTGTCACCCGGAGTGGCAGGTGACATCGGGGGAAAAATGGACGTGTCCCTCTTCTCGGAAGGATCGGATGGGAGTAGCCGGCTCCCTCAAGCCCGGCGCCTTGCCGGTCGCAGGGCTAGCCCTCTATATGGAACTCGGCAACGAGGGTATGCTCCGTTCCATGTATTGCACGGAACGCTCCATCCAGCGCCGGCCGGACCCTGAACTCCTTGACCACCCGGTATCTGCCCGGCTCAGGCGGTTCAACGAAACCCTGCCTCAGAGACAGTTCCTGCTCGAAAGACTGTCCCGGTCGCAGAGTCAGGCCGATACTCCGCCAATAGCCTTGAAACGGAACTCTAACCCAGTCGCCATCCTCAAACCGTTGCACCTCGAAGAGATACCCGTGCACCACCACGCTCGTGGAGAGATTCCTGAAGGTCATAGTGGCAGTGTGATAAGAACGATACGCCTCACGGTCCAGGTGCAGCGTCACCGTACCCATGCGGATCACATCCGTGACCACCAGCGTAGCTACCAGGACCAGCACACCCAGGACCACCAGCCCGACAATCAACCCTCTCTTCATACGCCCCCGCCCTTGCCTCTCAGGTTCATGCCGTCTCTCCATCTTCATTTCATATCACCATCCTTCAGATCCTCCATCCAGCCCGGCAATTCTACGCTATCGGTGGGCCGCTCCCGAAACGCACACTCAGGGTCGCGGCTGCCCCGCAGCATAATGCCCCCTGTATCAGTATAACGCACAGGGCCAAGAAAGGTTGCATCATCAGCCAAATCAGGGACACGTCCATTTTAGTAGCGCACGCTACGGCTGGCCGTGGGGCAGGACTCAAGAAGCATCCCCCGTCGAAAATGGACGTGTCCCTGTTCTCGGAGGAGAAGACTGCCAGGAACAGCTGGTGCTGCTAGCATCTCCATATATCAAAGCCTTGAGTTAAGTCAAACTCCTCTTAAGCATTACGGGTATAAGGTCCCAGCCTGCACCGATTACTACCTCCTTGATAGGATCTTTCATCTCCGATACATCAAAGCGGTAGTGGTAAACCTGTTCAAAGCTTAAAGGATTCGCCCCTTGAAAAGCATAGCGGGTAGCGGAGCTTGTACTACTGGTACGGCCCTGAAACTTTTCAGCTTTCATGGAAATACTCGGTGTTCCCGAACGCCATTCCACACTATAGCTCTCTTCCAGCATCTTGACTTCCCGTTTGTCTTCATCCAGGGCCAGCAGAATCTTGTGCGTCTTCTCGAGATTCGCCTTAGCAAAAACCTCGTACCACGACGCATCAACTATCTTCCAACCTGCTACCAGATCAACATCTTCGCCTTTCTCGACCTTAAATGGGTTTTGCTCATGGTTTAAACCCATTAGCTTTTCCATCAACTCGTCTCTTCTTACAGGGGTAATCCCCGGCTTGGCCCGGGCAATACCTCTAAGTTTATCCATAAGACCCATAATCACACTCCTCGTTTATCTTTTTTATGGCCTCTATTTACTGCGATGCGCTTACATCCCAGCCCACCGATATCCCCCTCAGGATAATGCTTGACGTACTCGCTTAGTTGGCCTGTCCGACTACTACTCTCTGCTTTGGTTTCCTCTCTTCTCAGTGCAAGACCCCATTGATCCTACTGTATCTTATACATTAGGCCGTAAAATTTCAACCATCGGCTTGGCGACGCCCAATAGCAATCAGCCACATTGTTCAGCCGGAACGTTAGAGGCCTGAACTGTTACTCGGTCACCATCCAGGCGGATGTCGCTTCTTGCCCACGTAGTAGTCACCGGTGTCGCGCCGCATAAGAGACTGACTATTGACAATCCCGTGGATGATGATGCTACCATTACAATATAGAACTTGGTACTTTGAAAACAGAATAAGGCCGGTGGTCAAGCGTGGGCGTCGGGGGACTGCCTTAGTCCTCACCAAATCAGCTCCTCCACATGTGGACACGTGAACCGGGCTGTTCGTTACACGGAGCTGCCCTCGTCTGCGAAACCAAATGCCGCGGCCCATTTCACTGGGCGGTCGTCTTGGTCTTCTGAACGCGCGATGAAGCGTGACTAATCAGGCAAATACAAAGGGCCGGCGGTTTGGACAAGAGCATGCCCGTCGTTTGTCAGAGGACGACGATAAGACACTGAACGGGGCGATGAACGAGGATGATAACAGGAACACTGATAGGGAAAACCTGTAGGGATTCGCTCTGTGCCCGTGCCAGCCGGGGCGGCGCCGCTGGCGCCTTCACGACGGCACAGGAGGAGGATGATGTAGCATGGACTAGGATTCTGGAAGACGTGAACTGTCATACACTATGAATCATAAGTCAGGAGGTGAACTATGAACAGGTCGAAATCTTTGATAGCTGTGGGCGTTATCCTTTGCCTGCTGCTGTCCTCCCTTACCCCTTTTATCCTGCTCGGCAGCGCCCGGGCCCAGCCAGCCGATAGCCCCTGGCCCATGTTCGGCCAGAACCCCCAGCGTACCGGGCAGAGTCCTTACAGCGGTCCCGGGATGCCATACGAGAAGTGGAGCTTCACCACTGGAGAATCGGTCGCCTCCTCCCCCGCCATAGGGACCGACGGCACCATCTATGTCGGCTCCGATGATGATGACCTCTACGCCGTAAACCCCGACGGCACTGAGAAGTGGAGCTTCACTACCGGAGGGCCGATTTGGTCCTGCCCTGCCGTAGGGGCCGACGGCACCATTTATGTCGGCTCCGTAGATAACAAGCTCTATGCCCTGAACCCCGACGGCAGCCAGAAGTGGAGCTTCACCACTGGAGATTGGATCCGGTCCTCCCCCGCAATAGGGGCCGACGGCACCATCTATGTCGGCTCCCGTGATAATAACCTCTATGCCATAAACCCCGACGGCAGCGAGAAGTGGAGCTTCACTACGGGAGGGCCGATTTGGTCCTGCCCTGCCGTAGGGGCTGACGGCACCATTTATGTCGGCTCCATGGATAACAAGCTCTATGCCGTAAACCCCGACGGCAGCCAGGAGTGGAGCTTCACCACCGGAGATTGGGTCGCCTCCTCCCCCGCCATAGGGACCGACGGCACCATCTATGTCGGCTCCAATGATGATAACCTCTACGCCCTGAACCCCGATGGGAGCAAGGAGTGGCGCTTCACCACCGGAGATTCGGTCGTCTCCTCCCCCGCCATAGGGACCGACGGCACCATCTATGTCGGCTCCGATGATGATGACCTCTACGCCGTAAACCCCGACGGCACTGAGAAGTGGAGCTTCACCACTGGAGAATCGGTCGCCTCCTCCCCCGCCATAGGGATTGACGGCACCATCTACGTCGGCTCCATAGATAACAAGCTCTATGCCGTAAACCCCGATGGGAGCAAGGAGTGGCGCTTCACTACTGGGGGTGAGGTCGACTCCTCCCCCGTCATAGGACCCGACGACACCATATATGTCGGCTCGCGTGATGATAACCTCTATGCCATTACGGAAGCGCCGGAGAATGGCCTCACCATCGACAAGAATGAGATCCGTGACCAGATAGGGCTGATTGTCGATTCAGTTAACAGGGGCGATGCAGATACGATTCTGAACATAATATCGCCCAATGCCGAACCGACTCTGGGAAGCGAGATTGAAGAAAGCATTGCGGGCAAGAGCATTCAGTTTGAACAGAGTATAAGCTCGTATGATGATCTGGGAGACGACCGGGTCAGGGTGAGGGGGAGATATGCGGCTGAGGGACCTGGATGGAGTGTGTCAGGACTGTCGAACTCTTATGTTTTCGAGAAACACGATGATTCCTGGTTGCTTGTTGACACCGACTTTCACCAGAGACTGGGGCCTGGATATGTTCGCGGCATAGTCGGACGGGTATTTGCGCTCATCCCGGTCTTCCTGTTGCTGTTAGCATTCTCGTTATGGATGCTGATAGACGCCGCAAGAAGACAATTCGATAACAAGACACTCTGGATCATCCTCATCATATTCTTGATTTTCTTAGGAGCCATCCTCTACTTCTTCCTGGTGAGGAGACGACTGAAGCAGCAGGAGAAACTGGGAGTTCAACCGCCATAGGAACAGTCGTACGACTTACTGTGGCAGGATGGAGGGAACTAACACCAGGGTGCGTTCTGTTGCGGGGGGCTGCCTTCTCTGGTATGATTGCGGGGCTGAAATGGACAAGATAGAGTTGAAAGCAACCAACCGGGACATTCTGGGCAAGAAGGTTCGGCACCTGCGCCGCCAGGGGATCACCCCGATACATCTGTTCGGGCACGGCACAAAGTCACTGCCCCTGCAGTGCGACGCCCGTGAACTGGAGCAGGTGCTGAGTCAGGCCGGCCATACGGGACTCATCAGTCTCAAGATCGACCACGAGAAGAGGGCAAGGACGGCCGTGATTCGCGACTATGGCAGGGACTGGCGGAACAAGCAGTTGATTCACGTCGACTTCTACCAGGTGAGGATGGGAGAGAAGATAAAGCTCGAAGTACCTGTAGTGGCGATCGGAGAAGCGCCGGCGCTGAAGGTCAAGGAGAACATGCTTGCCCAGGAGTTCGACACCCTGCACGTTGAGTGTCTGCCCGGCAAGATACCGGACACCATAGAAGTTGATGTTTCTTCCCTCAGCGAGCCGGGAGACGCAATAAGAGTCAAGGATATCGTCCTCGACGAGGGTGTAGCAGTGCTCAACGAGCCGGAGCTGGTCATCGTGAAGATCAGCAGGCGGCACGTCGCAAAGATGGAGGAGGAAGTGGCGGAAGAGGTGCCGGAAGCGGCCGAGGAAGTGGCCGAAGCCCCTGAAGAGGCTGCGACCGAGAAAGAACCCTCAGAAGGCGAATAGGCCGATAGGCCCGGCGGTCCTTTGTTTCGGTCCGGGCATAATGGATTTGCCGGACTGGCGGATCGCCGGTAACATATGTTGGATTAGGTACTAGCTCTCTCCGAGCTGCCTCGCCTAAAGTTCGATCCATGGCGGGCAGACGGTAGGCCGAGAGGCCTCGAGGGCACAGGTAGAAATGCCTGTGCCTCCCACGCTAGGAAAGGAGGGAACATGGAGTCAGGCTTTTTTGCAGCACCGTTCTTCTCTACGGTGCTCTTTTTGTTCCTGCTCATTCCTGCACCTGTATTGTCCGTGATCTTCGCAGGCGCACATACCACGAGTCAACGAAAACACGCAGGGCCTTGTTGAAAAGGATAAGCATGAAGACCAGGGTCATTGTGCTGGCCGTCATAGCCATTGCTGTGATTGTCAGCGTTATCGCCACGCCCCGTGTCCCCGCCCTTAAGATAGCGACCACATCCAGCCTCTACGACACAGGCCTGTGGGCACACCTGGAACCCCTATTCGAAGAGCAACACGGAGTGAAACTCCATGTCTTCCGTGTCGGCACCGGAATAGCACTTGATCACGGCAAGAGGGGAGATGTCGATGCCGTCGTTATACACGATAGAACCCGCGAAGAGGAGTTCGTTGCCGGGGGCTACGGAGTAGAACGGGTTCCATTTGCGTATAACTACTTCATGATCGTAGGCCCTGAAGACGACCCGGCAGGCATAGCAGGCCTCAAGCCGGAGGACGCATTCAGGAAGCTGCTGGAGGACGGCGCGCAAGACCCTGACCGAATCGTGTTCATCTCAAGAGGAGATGACTCGGGAACCCATGCTAAGGAGAAGGCGATCTGGCAGGCGGCCGGCTTCGCGTATCACGAGGTGCAGGAATCGAGCTGGTCTAAGGCCAGGGACGGTTATGTGAAGGCAGCGAGGGGAATGGGGCCGACCCTGCTCATGGCCAATGAGAAGGGCGCCTATACGCTGACCGACAACGGCACCTTCCTGGCCTATAAGGGCAACCTGGAACTGGTGCCCATAGTCGAGACAGGAGCCATGCTGCTGAACGAATACTCGGTCATCGCGGTGAATCCTGACAGACATCCCGGAACCAATGCCGAGATGGCAGGTAACCTGGTGGAGTTCCTGACCTCACCCGATATACAGGACATAATCGGTAGCTATGGAGTTGATGAATACGGGGTGCCGCTGTTTTCCCCCTGTGCCGGAGCAGAACCTGGAGAGTAGGCTTGATGAAGCCACGGCACAATCGAATATGCGAAACACTGGATCAGGAACGAGTGGGCAGAGCAGGGATCGGCAATGACTGAGATCTGGCAGGGCCTGATCAGGGCTGTACAATTGCTGGTGTCCTTCGATGCCGAGGTGGTTGAGATAGCGGCCAGGACCCTGAGGATCGCCGGTACCTCCTCGCTTCTGGCCGCGATTATCAGCCTACCCCTGGGCACCCTTATACACTTCCGTCAGTTTCGCGGTAAGGGGGCCCTGATCAACATAGTCCAGACCCTGTATTTCCTTCCCACAGTGATCGTAGGTTTATTTGTCTTCGTCCTCCTCTCCAGGGCCGGTCCTCTCGGTGAACTCGGCATACTGTTCACTCCTCAGGCCATGGTCGTCGGCCAGATGGTACTGATAACCCCTATCATGCTGGGAATGACCATATCCGCATTGAGTGGTGTAAGAAAGGAGCTTCTAGAAACGGCCACCTCGCTCGGGGCGAGCGGCTCACAACTCGGTCTACTGGTACTCAGAGAGGCCAGGTATGCCGTTCTGGCCGCACTCCTGCTCGGCTTCGGTCGGGCCCTTTCGGAGCTGGGCGTTGCCATGATGGTGGGCGGCAACATAGACGGATACACCAGGATGATGACCGGAGCGATCTGGCTGGCCACACAGCGAGGCGATCTCGAACTTGCCCTGGCTCTGGGCATCATCCTTCTCTTCCTGGCACTGGTGATCAGCATCGTCCTTAACAGGCTGCAGCAGAGGAGACCGCAATGAGCCGTCCGCCTTCAATGATCAGGATCACCGCTCTCACCCACAGATACGGCGATAGAGAGGTGCTAAAGGGACTGGATCTGAGCATCTCCAGGGGCGAGACCTTCGCCCTCATCGGCCCTACAGGTGCCGGCAAGACGACGCTTCTGCGCATCATAGACCTCCTGGAGATGCCCTCCTCGGGAGAGATCTGCTTCGACGACAGACCCGTCCCCGGGTCGGGCAAACAGAGGCTGCAGATGCGGCGGAGAATGTCGTTGATACACCAGAAGCCCCAGCTCTTCGACTCGAGCGTCTACGACAACGTTGCCTGTGGCTTGAGATGGAGGGGGAACAAGGAGACCGAGACCGTCAGGAAGGTCGGGAGCATACTGGAGACGGTGGGGCTTGACCGCTACGAAGGTAGAGATGCACGAACGCTCTCGGGCGGGGAGGCGCAGAGGGTGGCCCTGGCCAGGGCCCTCGTACTGGAACCCGAGGTGTTGCTGCTGGACGAGCCGACAGCGAACCTCGACCCGGTCTCCACATCCAGAATCGAGCGGTTGATCAGAAGCATCGCCCGACAACGAAGCACGACCATGATCATGGCAACTCATGACATGTCCCAGGGCCAGTACCTCGCGGACAGGATAGGCGTGCTCATCGACGGTAGACTTGTCCAGACGGGCAACTCCACCGAGGTATTCCGTTCACCGCGGAGCGAAGAGGTGGCCGGCTTCGTGGGGATGGAGAACATCATCGAAGGAAAGGTGGTTGCCAGCGCCGAAGGCATAGCAACGGTCAAAACAGGCAGCGACCCCGACGGAACAACGATACAGGCCGTTAGCGACCAGCCCGTCGGAAGGGAGGTGCACGCCTGCGTGAGGCCTGAGGATATCACCCTCGCCCCCGCCACTCACCGGAGCTCGGCCAGGAACTCGTTTCGGGGAACGGTCACCGGGGTAGCCTCATCGGGCCCCCTCAGCCGTGTCGAGGTTGACTGCGGCTTCGCTCTTGTCGCCCTTGTCACCCGGCTGTCGACAGAGGAACTCGGACTGGAAGAGGGCGCCGCGGTCGTCGCCGACTTCAAGGCCACCGCCGTCCATGTCATAGAGAGGAGCGCCCACCGATGACCGGAGCGCCGGATTCCTGCGGACGGAGCATCAACTACCTGCGCATATCGGTTACCGACCGCTGCAACCTGCGCTGCATCTACTGCTTGCCGCCCTCGGGCATTCCCCTGATACCCCGGAACCACATCCTCTCCTATGAGGAGATACTGAGCGTTGTGCGGGCAGCAACTGAGGCGGGCATCAGCAAGATACGTCTCACTGGCGGCGAGCCCCTGGTCAGAGAGGGACTTCCCCGGCTCGTGGAAATGCTGTCCGGCGTTCAGCGCGTTGAAGAGGTGTCCCTAACGACGAACGGCACCCTTCTCAGTAAGCAGGCCGCGGCACTCAAGCAGGCCGGGTTGACCCGGGTCAACGTAAGCCTGGATACCCTCAATGCCGGCAAGTACCGTGACATAACACGCCTGGGGGAACTCAGGGACGTTCTCGATGGCATAGAGGCAGCCAGAGGCGCAGGCCTTCTCCCCGTCAAGATAAACATGGTGGTCATACGTGGCGTCAACGACGACGAGATTCTTGACTTCGCCCGGATGACCGTCGACCAGGAGTGGCACGTCCGGTTCATCGAGCGTATGCCCTTCAACAGCGCGGTGGACTTCGTCCCGACTTCAGAGGTGCAGCAGCGAATAGCCACGCTCGGCCAACTGGAACCCCGGGTGCCGCCGACCGGCAACGGGCCCGCTGCCTATTACCGGTTGCCCGGAGCCACGGGCACGATAGGCTTCATCACTCCTCTAAGCGAAGCGGCCTTCTGCTCCCGCTGCAACCGCCTGCGGCTCAGCGCCGAAGGAAAACTACGACCGTGCCTTCTCTCCGACGATGAGATTGACCTCAGAACGCCCTTGCGCAATAATGCCACGTCGGAAGAGCTACGGGAACTCGTCCTCAAGGCGATCGCTTCCAAGCCGGAGCGTCACCACCTTGAGGCAGGCAATGCCACCCCTCTCAAGACAGGAGGAGCTGGGGGAGTTACAAACCGGAAGATGTCCCGGATCGGAGGCTGAGAATGGAACGACCACAGGTACGTATGGTAGACGTCACAGACAAGAGTGACACGGAACGCCGGGCGGTGGCTCGGGGCAGGGTCCATATGAGGCCCTCCACCCTGGAACTCGTCCGCAAGGGCCAATTGGAAAAGGGAGACGTACTCGCCGTGGCCAGGACCGCCGGCATCATGGCTGCCAAGCAGACTCCCGGCCTGATACCGCTCTGCCATCCCCTGCATCTCACGAGCGTAGCAGTTGAACTGGATATCCCGGAGAGTGACACCGACTTCGTCGGGATTGAGATCACAGCCACGGCCAGGGGGATAGGAAAGACCGGGTTCGAGATGGAGGCACTGACCGCTGTGGCTGTTGCCGCGCTGACGATCTACGACATGTGCAAGGCAGTGGACCAGGGTATGACCATAGGCGACATCCGCCTTGTCAGCAAGAGCGGAGGCAAGAGCGACTTCCGTCCTGCAGGCTCATAGCGGATAGCCACCGCGTTTTTCAGGAGCCTTACCGGATGGCACAGACCTCAACTTCGTCATCTCCCGCTCAGAGCCGCAGTATCGGCCTCACAGGTTCATCTCTTTCACAGCGCCAACCTCCCGCAATCGCATAACAGGACACCAGAGCATGCTTCCTGTTACCATGAATTGTACAGCAGAGGAGGCGAACTAGTCCGGAGTACCGGGAGACGGCTTCAGTTCCTGTAGCACCATCTCGACGGCTGCCGGAATCGCCTGCTCCACGCAGGGCGTGCATTCTTCGCTGAAGGTAGCGATGTCCTCCGCCTCAACAGCGAATATGGTGATCTTCTGCGGAACTGCCAGGTTGAGCCGCCTGCCCAGTTCCAGGGCGGTGATCAGGTTTATCTGGTGGGGTGAAGATAGACGTTTGGCACAGGAGAAGTCTTCGGGGCTCATGCGGTAGATCTGGCCCGCATTCTCCGCTTCCGTCTGAATGGCGTCGATGATGATGACCCGGTCGTGACCTACGATACAGTCCAGCAGCCCCAACCCGGCCAGACTCGACTCAGCTACAGTGACCCTGGGATCATCGAGCGTCCTCTCCACCTCCCGGGCTACCCTGATCCCCACCGCATCATCCGAGAGGATGGGATTGCCCATCCCCAGAACCAGGATCTTCATATCGACATGTGAGGGCTCACACTCACACGCCCCGGCTCAGCCTCTTGACCTCGTTGCCCCCGGCGTCATAGACGGTCACTTCCATGGGCATCTGCCCGGGCAACGAGTGTGTGGCGCAGGACATGCAGGGGTCGTAGGGGCGCCAGG
>PULQ01000119.1 GCA_003552465.1 Dehalococcoidia bacterium | reverse complement strand
TCGCTCAGCAGACGCCGAAGCTTGCGCCTCAGTTGAACGAGGCCAGTCAGAAGGCGGCTAAGGCTGTGCAGGATTATGTGGAGTTCCTGCAGCAGCGCGTGGCCCCCGCAGCGAAGGGCGACTTCGCGGTCGGGAAGGACATGTTCGAGGAACTGCTCCGTGAGGACCACATGCTGGACTACGACGCTGAGGGACTCCTCAAGACAGGCTGGAAGCTGTTTGAGGAGACGCAGGAGCAGATGAACAGGCTGGCCCGGGACATCGACCCGGAGAAGACGGTCAAGGAACTGCTGGAACAGGCCAAAGCCGATCATCCCGGGGCCGATGAGCTACTCGATGTCTACCGAAGCGAGATGGCCAGAGTGAGAGAGTTCGTGGCGGCTCAGGACATCGTATCGATCCCCGCGGGTGAAACCCTCAAGATCGAGCCTACCCCTCCCTTCCTGCGCGGAGTGATTCCCTACGCAGCATATATGATGCCCGGACCCCTGGAGAAGGTGCAGCAGGGTGTCTTCCTTGTCACCCCGGTCGACCCATCCAGTCCGCCCGAGCAACAGGAGGAGAAGCTCAAGGGGCATAACTATGCCAAGCTGCCGGTCACCGCTCTTCACGAAGCATATCCCGGCCATCACCTCCAGCTTGTTTATGCCAATACCGTCGGCACAATGCCGCGGAAACTCGGTGGATTCGTCTCCACCCTGTTTCCTGAAGGCTGGGCCTTCTACTGCGAGGAGTTGATGGAGCAACTCGGATACGTCGACAAGCCAATGCAGCGACTGGGGAGACTCTCCGACCAGCTGTGGCGGGCGGCCCGCATCATCCTCGATGTATCTCTTCACACCGGGAAGATGACCGTGGATCAGGGTATCGACTTTTTGGTGGAGAATGCCAGCCTGGAGAGGAGCAACGCCCAGGCCGAGGTGCGGCGCTACACCATGAGTCCCACCCAGCCCATGAGCTATCTCATCGGGAAGCTGGAGATCGTGAACTTGATCGATGAGTACAAGAGGATAAATCCTCGCGCATCGCTGAAGGAGGTCCATGATGCCGTTCTGTCCTGCGGATCTCCTCCGCCACGACTGATGAGGGAGAAGCTGTTTGCCGGGGGCTGATTGTTAGTTAGAAGAGCGACGAAAGGAACGCAGTGTGAACCAGAACGCCGTCGAGTACCTCTGTTGTCCCGCGTGTAAGGGAGAACTGGAGCTTAAGCCTGAGGAGAGGGAAGAGTCCATAGTGGTATCAGGGCGATTGGGCTGCGGGAAGTGCGACAGGGAGTACGAGATCGCTTACGGCCTTCCCAACCTGGTCCACCCCGAGCCTGAGAAGCTGCCCGACATCGACAGGCAGTTCCTCGACCAGTATCAGCGGATCGCCGCCTCGTACGACCGTATCATCCGGCTCATGATGCTCGCGGGCGCACTTTGGGAGCCCCGCGCGCGTCGTCGAGATCTGGTTGCTCCCCTGGAACTCAAGCCGGGTGATCTCGTCCTGGAGGTCGGTGCGGGAACCGGCAGCAGCCTTCCGCTCATCGCTGATAGAATCGGCAGAGCGGGAAAACTGTTCGCTATGGATCTCTCTCCCGGGATGCTCGCCGTGGCACGTGAGAAGATGGCCAGGAAGGGGATCCCGGCCGAGTTCGGACTCGGCAACGCCGGCTATCTGCCCTACAGGGACGGTCTGTTCGATGCCATCCTTCACTTCGGCGGCATCAACACGTTCGGTGAGAAGGAGAGGGCCCTGGCCGAGATCGTGCGTGTAGCCAGACCTGGAGGCAAGATCGTTATCGGCGACGAAGGACTGGTCCCGGGCAAGGAGAAGACCAGGTTCGGGCGCTGGCTGCTCAAGCAGAACACCCTGTACGCCAACAAGCCTCCCATGGACCTGCTTCCCGATGGGATCACCGATGTAGACCTCAGGTGGATCTGGCGCGGGCTCTTCTATGTGATTAGCTTTCGTAAGGCCGAGACGGTGGAGGAGCGGCATGTATAATGGGGAGCTCGGCCTTCGCTATCATGCTTTCGGGCTGAGCCCCAGGAGCTTAATGTCGGCTGACTTTCCGGAGATGTAGATGGAAACTGTACTACGGGTTAAGGATCTGACCAAACGTTACCCCAGGCGACGTGATAAGCCGGTGATGGCGGTCGACCACGTGAGCTTTTCGGTCGACAAGAACGAAGTCGTCGGGTTGCTGGGACCCAACGGGGCGGGGAAGACCACGACCATCAAGTGCATTGCCGGCCTGATCAAGGCGACCTCGGGGGAGATATGGCTCAACGGAGTCGAGGCCCAACGTCAACCGAAGAAGGCCATGGAGAGGGTCGCTGCCCTGCTCGAGGGGAACCGCAACATCTACTGGCGACTAACGCCGCGCGAGAACCTGGAGTTCTTCGCCGGGATCCAGGGACATCAGGTTAGGAAGGTGAAGGCATACATCGACGAGTTGATCGAGCTCTTCGACCTCAAGGACAAGGAGAAGACCTCGGCACGCATGCTCTCCCGGGGAATGCAGCAGAAGCTGGCCCTGGCCTGCGCGTTGATACGACAGACCGAGATCCTACTGCTGGACGAGCCGACCCTGGGCCTGGATGTCGAGACTTCGTACGAACTGAGGAACGTCCTGAAGGAGATGGCTGCCCGCGGCGAACGCACAATCCTGCTATCGTCACATGACATGCACGTCGTACAGGATATCTGCGAGAGGGTTATCGTCATCAACAACGGGCGGGTCGTTGTCGACGACCGGGTGGCCAACCTCATGAAGCTCTTCCAGGTGAGCGCGTACCGCTTTGAACTCGAGGGTCACCTGGTGAAAGAGTTGGAGATGAAGCTGAAAGAGCGGTTTCCGCTGCTGGCGCTCTCATCCACCGATCATCGCACCTACATCGATGCCGACCTCGTAGAAGGATCAGAACTCTACGAGGTGCTTGACATTCTCAAGGCCGGGAACATACAGGTGAAGTCGATTGGCCACAAAGAGCCCAACCTGGAGGAGATCTTCCTGGCGATCGTGAAGGGGGAGTTGAAATGAGGTACCTGGCAGTGTTCATGGCCCAGTTGAAGATAAGGTACATCTACCTCAAGCGTTACTACTTCGATACGATCTCAATGATCGTCACAATGTTCATCATCTTCCTGCTCATCTTCTACGGTTCGATGGCCCTGATGGGGGGTACCCCGGCCGACATGGGAGAGACGTTGGAAGGAATCGTGGTCGGCTTCATGGTCTGGAGCTTTGCGCTTGTTGCCTACGGCACGCTTTCGTGGGGGATGATCGAGGAAGCTCAGCAGGGCACACTTGAGCAGCTCTACATGAGCCCGCTTGGCTTCGGCTGGGTCACCATATCCCGCGTGGCTGCCCACTTCATCATCAATGTGTTCACGGTGTTCATCGTGCTGCTCCTGATGATGGCCACCACCGGCAAGTGGCTCAACCTGGATATCCTCAGCCTGATACCGCTGGTGTTGCTGACCATCGCCGGTGTCTACGGGATCGGGTTCTTCATGGGCGGATTGGCCCTGGTGTTCAAACGTGTGCAATCGGCCCTCCAGATCCTGCAGTTCGTGCTGGTGATCTTCATCGCCGCTCCCTTCGGGTGGTCGCCCTTCATGAGATTTCTGCCGCTATCCCTGGGAACGCGCCTTATCGGGCAGGTGATGATCGGTGAGCAGACGTTACTACAGCTTCCTCCCGGCGACGTCCTGTTCCTGGTCGGTAACTCGGCTGTCTACTTCGGCCTCGGCTTCCTGACCTTCAAGTTCTTCGAGAACATCGCCCGCGACCGCGGGTTACTGGGACACTACTAGGGAGTCCGGACAATGTCGAACGAGCCGCTCCACCCGGCGACATGTCCGGTTGGGGGCATCTCAGGCAGACCTGCCATGGGATGAAACCCTGCTCTTACTATAACTATCCATACCGTGTCTTGAGGATCAGTATCCTCGGGGATGCTCCAGGCGAACGCTCCTCTGGATGCAGGAATGTCGGTGGCAATCCTTGTGCAGAGAGGCTTCGACATCCGAGGTTCAGTATGTGCCGCCAGATAGATGTCGACCCTCCTTACACCTCTGGATTCCCACCTGATATCGTATGTCTGCCCGGTCACCCACTCGTCTCCACCATCGGGATGGGTAACAGTGATGTCGGGGCAGGCCAGGTAGAATGCCGCTATACCTAACCCGATGGCGATCACCAGGATGCCTGCCCACTTCAACCGGCTACATCGTACCGAGTTCGCCATTCTCCTCAAGCCTGACACCTTCTCCGGCTGCCTTTCTCGTCGTAAAACCGTGGCTGCGAGCAGTCCGGTCAGCAGCCTCTTCTTCACTGGAGCCCTTTCTACTGTAACGCTCACTGTCCGGAAAAGTTGCACGTCCTGAAGCATCCTGGAGTACTATACATGGTGTCGCGTCGCCCGTAGTGTCATCCGGCCGGAAGTTTCCGTCTATCGCTCGCCGGCGCAGAACACCGGCCTCCTCCTGGCTGGATTGCCCGAAATGCTGAAATCCTGTGTTTTCAATCAACAGGTTCCCAACTGAGGAAGGGATACGTCTCGCCGTCAACGATATTCCAGGTGTAGGCCTCATTCCTATCACCCGGATCAACTGCGATGATATCCCAAGGCTCGTCGAGGCCGTCTGTCGCAGTGTCCGAGAAGGTCGTTATGTCCATCATCTCGGCGGTTGTCTTGCCTGTACCTTCGCCACTCTGTTCGGTGCCTGAAGTCTCAACATCCCAGAACGAATCCGATACCATATCGCGGGAACCCTTGACCAATCCATAGCCATCTCTGTCTCCATGCACACTGCCCGTCGCGTAAGCCTTCGAGATTACGCCGAAGTTAGTTCCGACCAGTCCGCACCCGGGGAGTCCCAACACGTGAGCCGTTGAATACGAGTCTGACACCGAGCCTCTATTCCAGCCGATGAGCCCTCCGACGGCATATCCTGGAGGCAGTGATAGAGCACTGAAGAAGTGCGTGTCCGGGTTCACGCTTCCCGCCGAATAGGATCTCGATACCGAGCCTCTGTTTACCCCAACCAGACCGCCGGTGTAACCCGCGCCACGCACATAACCCGTTGAACTGCAGTCTTCCACCTCTCCGTGGTTTGTACCAACCACGCCACCCACGTGGCCATGTCCTGTAACATCGACGCCTGTTAGCCTCACACACCTGATCGTTCCCTCTTCAGCCACGAACCCCAACAGACCTACATGAGTATCGCGAGGCCTGTCGATGTACAAGCCGGAGATCCCATATCCCTGTCCGTCGAGCGTGCCTCTGAACGGACGTCGCGAACCACCGATCGGCTGCCATCCCTTACCATCATTGGCGATCGGGCCTGCCAGTTCTTCGTACCCGGTAGTACTGGAGTCCAGATCGTTCATGAGAGCAAAGCTCCTGTCCAGATGATGCCTGGCAGCATGCAGATCATACCAGTTACGTATCTCGGGGTCATAGGCAGGAACTCTGCAGGCCACGACTGCGAGAACCATGACGACGACTGTGGCTATTGCGACCAGAATCCTCTTCTTCACTGTAGGCCTTTCCAGTATAACGCGCACGGTTCGAAAAGGTTGCACTCCCAAAGACATCCCTATCATACATAGTATCAGGTCTCCTGTGATCTGCAACTTCCCCGGAGCCTTGACAACCGCTTCTGCGGCCGTCTATAATGCGCCTAATCAACTGCAGTTGCATAAACTCTAGTATGCTTGTATGAAGGAGGACGATGCACAACTTGAGGACGCTTTGCAGGCGCGTGGTTGCGCGATCTACAGGGAGGGTTGGAGTGGTGCTGAGTGCGGCTCTCGCGCTCGTGCTGATTCTAACCGCCTGTACTGCTGAACACCCCCTACCGACACCTAACGGAACCTCGCTCGTCGATGACCTGGGAAGACTGGTAGAAGTTGAGGGAACGCCTGAGAGAATAGTTTCGTTAGCCCCGGCTAACACCGAGATTCTCTTTGCCCTGGGACTGGGAGACAGCGTGGTGGGAGTGACCGACTTCTGCGACTATCCTCCGGAGGCTATGGATAAAGAGAAGGTGGGAGCATACTACCCGCCGGATATTGAGAAGATAATCGCCCTCAACCCCGACCTGATACTGGCTACCGACATCCACAGGCACGAGGCCATCCCCGCCCTCGAAGACCACGGGTTCACGGTGTTTGCCCTCGCGCCCCAGACGCTGGACGAGGTGATGGCCAGCATAGACAGGGCGGGGCAGATCACCGGGCAGGAAGAGGAAGCGCTTGACTTGATCGGCGAAATGCAGAGCCGGATCGAACAAGTGGAGGAAGCACTCATTGACGTCGAGGAGAGACCAAGCGTATTCTACATCACCTGGCACGATCCCCTGTGGACCGTGGGCAGGAACACCTGGATCGACGACCTGATTACGATTGCGGGCGGTGTGAACGTCTTCTCGGAATACTTCGAGAGCGGCGCCATGGTCGAGGTGGAATGGGTTATCTACCTCACCCCCGAGGTCATCATCGCCAGTAGCTGGTCGTTCGATTGGGCCAACAACGCTACCGAACTCGACGGCATTGATGCCAGGCTGAACAGCAGGATCTACCGGTCCGATGACAACCTGGTCCAGCGCTCAAGTCCCCGGCTGGTGAAGGCCCTGGACTGGTTTGCCTACTTCATCCACCCCGAGATATTCGATGAGCCCGAGGGCTGACCTGCAGCCAGTATTCGCTTTTCAGCCGGAAAGGACACCGAGATGAGAGAAAGAGGTCTGATACAGGTCTACACCGGGAACGGCAAGGGTAAATCCACCGCTGCCATCGGCCAGGCAGTTCGCGCCGCCGGGCACGGTCACAAGGTGGGTTTCATATCTTTCTTCAAGGATCCCGACGTGTTCGGATACGGAGAGTACCGGTCGATGGAGCAGCTCGGGATTACCATCTTCCTCTTCGCGAGGAAGCACCCTCACTTCTACAGGGAACTGGACCCCGAAGAGGTGTGCGAGGAGTGCTGCCGGGGGCTGGACTTCATCAGGGAGCTTCTGCTTGACCTATCGTGGGACATGCTGGTGCTCGATGAACTGAACATCGCCCTGCGCGACGGCTTTCTGAAGGAGGACGAGGTGATCTCTCTGCTGGATGCAAAGCCTCAGAAGCTTGAGCTTGTCCTGACCGGCAGGGGTGTTCCACAGAGGATAGTCGACAAAGCAGATCTGGTGAGCGAGGTAATGGAGATCAAGCATCCTTACAGCCAGGGTATACAGAGCAGGGAAGGCATCGAATACTAGCGGGACTTTCGAGGATGGCACGCACTGTATCGGAGGCGCTCAGCGAGCCCGTCGCCCGCTATCCAGCGGGAATCGGGATTCGCCGGCGAAGCAGAGTCTACTCCATGCTCCTGCTCGGCGCACTACTGATAGTGGTCATCCTGTTTGCCACCGGAGTGGGCAGTGTTCCCATACCCATCGCCACTGCCTTCGAGGTGATGGTCTCTCAACTGCCCTTCGTGAATATCACGCCTTCCGTCCCCGATGTTCCGGGAGGAACCCTGACCCTGGAAAGCCTGCGCATGATAATCCTGGATATCAGGCTTCCTCGAATTATCCTTGCAGGCCTGGTGGGGGCAGCACTGGCGGTGGCCGGAGCCACCTATCAGGGCCTCTTCCGAAATCCGCTGGCCGACCCCTATCTCCTGGGAGTGGCTTCGGGAGCCGGACTGGGAGCTACCGTTGCCATGCTCATTCCCTTTACACTGACGTGGGTTGCTTTCGGGGCCGTGCCGCTCTTTGCCTTCATCGGAGGCGTCGGGGCAGTCACCGTAGTCTACCTGCTCGGCCGGGTGGGCAAGACCATGCCTACCACCACCCTCATCCTGGCCGGAGTGGCTCTGGGCTCGTTCTTGGCCTCCATCACCTCGTATCTTATGACCATCGCCGGTGAACAACTGCAGGGGCTTGTGTTCTGGCTACTGGGCGGACTCCACTTCACCAAGTGGTCGGAGGTATGGGTGGTCCTTCCCGCGGTCCTGGCAGGCTTCGTCATCATCTGGATTCACGCACGGCCGCTAAACGTGATGCAGCTCGACGAAGAGCAGGCACAACAACTGGGTATCAACGTGGAGAGGGTCAAGCTGATACTCCTGGGCGCCGCCACCCTCACAACCTCGGCGGCGATCTGCTTCACAGGGCTTATCGGATTCGTGGGCATCATCGTGCCCCATGCAGTGAGGCTGGTCTGGGGTCCCGACCACCGGTTCCTGCTTCCGCTATCCATGCTGGTCGGAGCCATCTTCCTCATCCTGGCGGACACTCTGGCCCGAACGCTCGTGTCTCCTGCCGGGATTCCGGTGGGGGGGATCACAGCCTTCTGTGGGGCGCCCTTCTTTCTCTATCTCCTGCGGAAGAGAAAGGGGCTTGCCTTCTTTTGAAGGAACCGGACGCCATGATCAAACTGGACGGTGTAAGCGTAGGCTACAATCAAAAGGCCGTCGTGCAGAACGTGAACCTGGAGGCCGGGCCGGGCCAGATGCTGGCGCTGGTCGGGCCCAACGGATCGGGCAAGTCGACCCTGATCAAGGCGATGACGAAGGTAGCCGACCTGTTGTCGGGACGGATCTCGGTCGATGATCGCGACATCACGACTATCAGGCCCAATGAACTGGCCCGCCTTGTTGCGACTGTGCCGCAGACCCCGGTTCTGCCCGGCACATTCACTGCCTTCGAAATGGTGCTTATGGGTCGGACTCCCCACCTGGGACTTCTGCGTTACGAGGGCGGACAGGACGTGGCCACGGCATGGCAGGCAATGGAGGCAACTCGTACGGACTCGTTCGCTCAGCGCCGGGTGAGTGAACTCTCCGGAGGGGAAAAACAGAGGCTGGTCATCGCCCGTGCCCTGACCCAGCAGCCCAGAGCCATCCTCCTCGACGAGCCTACGGCGAATCTGGACATAAACCACCAGGTCGGCATTCTGAACCTGGTCAAGAGCCTCTGCTCCCAGCACAGCCTGACCGTGATCGTGGCCCTGCATGATCTGAACCTCGCAGCGCAATACTGCGACCGGATGGTCATGCTCAACGGAGGCGGTGTGTATGCCAAAGGTACGCCGTCCGACATCCTTACGGCTGCTAACATTAAGGATGTCTACGGGGCCGAGGTATGCGTCTATCCCCACCCCGTAAACAGGTTGCCCACCACTATCATCACTGCGGGCGGGAACGGTTCGTAGGCCCGGCCCCGGTTGCCGCTGTGCCCGACCATGGACTGGTAGAGCCTCAGCGGACTCAAGTAGTGGAAGAAGCCGTCTGTTGCTACAATACCACTCACACCAGTTGCACAGCTATGCTCCATGGACGAGACGACACATGACCGCGGTATTCACGATGAGACTCGATGACATACAGCCGAGCCAGCTTTTCATCAACTCGGAGAAGCTATCGTACGTGATGAGGAGCTACGCTCCTATAACACCCGGTACGCTTCCCCCCATTCCCGTCAAGGAGCTACGGGGCAAGACCGTCTTCACCGACGGCCACACAAGGGCCCTGGCTGCGCTCTTAAGCGGGCTGTCGGAAGTCACCGTCTACCGGGATGAGGATGATATGGATTGGGAGGCGTATGAGATCTGCCTGGACTGGTGTGAGGAGGCAGGCATCCGCACGATAGCAGACCTCAAGGACAGGATCGTGCCCCCGGCCGACTACCAGGAACTCTGGCTCGACAGGTGCGCGGAGATGCACAGGCAGTTGGAGGCTGAAGGAGCCTGAGAGCATCCACTGCGGCTGGCTCCAGCGGCGAATCGGGGTCGCGCGGCGCTGCTCAAGCGTAGTCTTGAAGCCTGCTGGCTTTCTCAGTCACCCCTGGCCGCCTTCTTAATCTCTTCGACGACCTTCTGGGCGAGATGGGCCGGCACCTCTTCGTAATGGTCGAACTCCATGACGAACTGGCCGCGGGCCTGGGTCATGGACCTCAGGTCTATGGCGTAGCGAACCAGCTCGGAATACGGTGCCTGGGCATCAATCACGTTGAAGCCGCCGGAGGGATTCATGCCCAGCACCCGTCCCCTCTTGGCATTAAGGTCGCTCATTATGTCACCGGTGTATGCTTCAGGGACGGTTATCTTGAGCTTCATTATCGGCTCCAACAACACCGGCTGTCCCTGGGACAACCCTTTCTTCAGGGCCTGGCCTGCGGCGATCTTGAAGGCGATATCGGAGGAATCCACCGAGTGGAAGCTGCCGTCGTAGAGGATGACCTTCACATCTACCACGGGATAGCCGGCCAGCACCCCCTCGTGCTTGCCCTCATTGACGCCCTTCTCGACCGAGGGGATGAAGTTCTGCGGTATCGATCCTCCAAATATCTTCTCGGCGAACTCAAAACCACTGCCTCTGGGCAACGGCTCCAGCTCAAGCATGACATGACCGTATTGACCGTGTCCTCCGGACTGCTTCTTGTGCTTGTGCTCGGCCTTGGTCTGCATAGCGATCGTCTCTTTGTACGGGATCTTAGGAGTCTCCAATGTGACCGCCACCCCGAACTTGCGCCGCATCTTCTCCTTCACCGTCTCCAGGTGGGTGTCACCAACTCCGGAGATGAGGAACTCGCCGGTGTCCTGCTCGCGACTCGTCTGTAGCGAAGGATCCTCTTCACAGATCCTGGGCAAGGCAGTGCTCATCTTGTCCAGATCTGTCTTGGTCTGAGGCTGTATCGCCATGGCGAAACTGGCATGCGGAAAGTCGATACCGTCGAAGATGACGGGATGCTCCTTGGCACACAGGGTATCTGCTGTGGTGGTAACATTCAGCCTGGCGACAACCCCGATATCCCCGGCGGCAACCTGCGAGAGCGGTTGCTGGGTCTTACCCAGCATGGTGAACAGCTGGCCTATCCGTTCCATGCTGTTCTTACTGGAGTTCCAGACCTGGGAGTTGCTGGCAACTACGCCAGAGTAGACCCTGAAATAGCTGAGCTTGCCCACATAGGGGTCTGCACTGGTCTTGAAGACGAGGCCGCCGAAGGGTGCCCCGGGATCGGGCTTGATGTCCTCCTGGGCACCGGAGGACACGTTCTTAGCTATGGCGGCATCCGCATCGTCCGGCGCAGGCAGGTAGTTGCAGACGGCATTCAGGAGAGGCTGGATGCCGATACCCTGCATGGCAGAGCCGACCAGGATGGGCACCAGCTTGCCTGCGGCGGTAGACTTCCTTATCGCCGAGAAGACCTCCTCGTTGCTTATGGACTCCCCTTCCAGATACTTCCCAATCAGGTCGTCGTCGATCTCCACCGCCGCCTCCACCAGTTTTTCGCGGCTGGCCTCTGCCTGCTCACGAAGGTCTGCGGGGATCTCGCCTTCCTCCATGGCCTTTCCGGTGTATGCCTTCATGTCTATCAGGTCTACGATTCCCTGGAAGTCGCTCTGCGAACCTATCGGCAACTGAACCGGCAGGCACCGCGGCGATAGCTTGGCCTGAATGCCTTCAACAGCGGCGAATAAGTCGGCGTTATCGCGGTCCATCTTGTTGACATATACAAGTCGCGGCAACGATGCTTTGTCGGCGTCACCCCACAACTGTTCTGTGCCGACCTCCACGCCTGAAGCGGCACACACAACAGCGACCGCCCCCTCGGCAACCCTCAGTCCCGACCTGACCTCGCCAACGAAATCGGCATATCCGGGAGTGTCGATGAGATTCAGCTTCGTCTTGTTCCACTCGAACGAGAGCAGCGAAAGGTTGATGCCCATGTTGCGTTCAACCTCAAGCGGATCATAGTCGGAGGCAGAGGTGCCGTCGTCAACGCTACCCAGCCGCTGGATA
>PULQ01000103.1 GCA_003552465.1 Dehalococcoidia bacterium | reverse complement strand
GGTCATCGGGGTTGATGTGCCCGTAACGGAACTCGATGTGCTCATCATCATCCCAAAGGAAGAACTGGGCCGTCTGGCGGTTGTACAGCCCAACGGTGTGCTTGCCGTCTGCGTTCCAGTCGCCCACCAGAGGGATGAGGTCACCGGGCTCCACATCTTCAGGACCGAAGGCGAATTCGTAGTCAGCAAAGCCGCCTGCCAGCTCCTCCCTCAGGTAGAACCGGCCCTCTTCCTGGTTGTAGAGACCGACGCCATACTCTTCTGCGGTGCATGGAGCTCCCTCAACATGAACAGCGACGGTATCTCCGTTTGGGAAAACGAACTCATACATGCCGTACCCATCCATGGGGACGGTCCAGGTGCTCGCGAAGGTTCCGTCGCCTGACGCCAGGTCGGGCGTGACTCCGTCGTCCCGTAGTGTGACGGCCTTGGAGACCGGACCGGAAACAGTTACCTCCACAGGACCAACTGGATCGGCGCACCGGATGAACAGGTACTCGAGAAGAATCTCATCACCCGGCTGAGCGGAGAGCGTACTGCCAAGCGGGCGAAGGACCGCTTCGACGTGCGTACCGTCACAGGCCATGGAGCCAGCCGCGTTCAGGCGGCGCCCGGTGATGGTTGTGCCGTCGGCCGCGGCGATGGCATCTCCGCCGCTGAGAACAAGATTACGCAGCGCACGCCAGTCGCGGCTGGGGTCCTGGGCCGCCAGCAGGGCCACCACGCCCGTGACGAAGGGCGTGGCCATGGAGGTGCCAGAGCTGTAGCCATAGGTGTCTCCGGGCAGGGTGCTGTAGATGGCCTCGCCCGGGGCGGCAAGATGGACGGTCCGGTGGCCGTAGTTCGAGAACGCGGCAAGGGAGTCCTCCGGGGTACTCGCGGCCACGGCGAGGATCCCCGGCTCGCGGTAGGAGGCAGGATACTTCGGGATTTGGTCGTTGTCACGCCCATCGTTTCCGGCGGCGGCGACGAACAGGATACCGTGCTCGCGGTGGGCGACGATGGCGTCGAGCAGCGCCTGTGAATGTCCTGTCCCGCCCCAGCTGTTGTTTGTGGCGACGACATTGACACCGTGGTTGACCTTGAGGTCGAGAATGTACTGCAAGCACTTCACGGCATCGCTTGTCGTCCCGTTGCCGGCCTGGTCGAGGAACTTGGCCCAAGCGAGGGTGACCGTCCAGTTCACGCCGACCACGCCCAGCGCGTTATCCCCCACCGCGCCGATGATGCCGGAAACGTGCGTGCCATGACCGTGATCGTCCCAGGGATCGCCGCTGCTCTCGATCGCGTTGTAGCCAATCCCGGGCCAGCGGTTGTCCACCAGGTCCTCGTGATCGTAGTCTCCTCCTGTGTCCAAGACGAACACCACCACGGAACTGTCCCCCGTGGTCACGTCCCATGCGTTCGGCGCGCCGATCTTCTCCAGGCCCCAGAGCAGGTCGAAGTGAGGATCGTTCGGGATCGTCGCATGCGCGTGCGGGAGCGCGTGGTAGATGTAGTTCGGTTCGGCATAGAGAACGTTCGGATCGCTCTCGTAGAGCTCAACCGCGCGCTCGACGCTGAGCCCCGGCGGAAGGGCGATGCGGGTCAAGCCATCCACGACGGGGTAGGTGGCAAGCACACGTGTGCCGAGCTCAGCGGATAGCTGTTGGACCGCCTGCGTATCTTCGCGCTCGGCGAACCGCACCAGCAGCTCGCCGGGGACATGGTCCATGCTGTCAGGACCCGCCATCGAGAGAAGACCCAGTCCGACAACCAGCAGACAAAGGAGAGCCCACCTGGCCAACCGCAGCTCCGGCAGCCTCGGCTTCCTGGCTACAGTCCCGCGTTCAGTCGCTCGGATCGTCCGAGATCTCATGGTGCAGGCACTCTACCCTGTGCTTGGACAGTACGGCAACCATGCCGTCCTGCTACCCGAGTCCGTGCAGGTCGCCGCGGTTGAGGGCGCGCACCAAAGAGGAGCGGGCCCGTTGTGGGCCCGCCCCGTGTTCTGCCTATCGGTCGAAGCTCTCGCCTATCTGACGATGAGCAACCTTTGGATGCCTGAGGACACCCACTGGCCGTTCACCAGCGCCCGGACGTTGTAGAGGTAGAGGCCGTTTGCCAGCGGCCGTCCAGTAGCGTCCTGCGTGTCCCAGGTGAGCATAGCTCCGCTGGCCTGGTCCTGCCACAGCATCCGACCTGAGACGTCGAACACCTGCACGTGGATCCGGTCGACGTTCAGCCCCTGGGCGACGAACGTGGTGACGCCCGAGGTCACCGGGTTGGGTGCGTTCAGGGCAACAAGCTGAGAGCTAACCGCCCCCAGCTCTTGCGCTGCAAGACCCGTACCCGTGTTCCCTGCATCCGCCAAAGCCTCACACCAGACGCCGACCAACGGGATCAGGTTACCAGGGTCACGCGGGCCGTAGCTAAACTCGATGTCGGCGAAGCCTCCCTCATGCTCGTTCCGCAGGAAGAACTGCGCTGTCGCCTGGTTATACAAGCCCACGGTGGTCCGTCCATCGTTGTTCCAGTCCCCAGCAACCGGGATCAGGTTACGCGGGCCGT
>PULQ01000136.1 GCA_003552465.1 Dehalococcoidia bacterium | reverse complement strand
AGGAAGCCGAGCAGACCTTGAAGCTCCTGGAAGAGATAGCAGGCTTCAGTGAAGTTTCTTGACGAGTACCAGAGCAGCCGACTGGCGGCAAAACTAGCCCACAGGATCTCCGTCTCCTCTAAGAAGCCGATCAGGCTGATGGAGTTCTGCGGTGGGCACACCCACGCCATACTGAGGCACGGTATCCGTCAGCTGGTTCCCAGGACTGTGGAACTGCTACCCGGTCCGGGCTGCCCGGTATGTGTGACCGCGACCTCCGATCTGGACAGGGCCATTGCGCTGGCACGATCGCCCGAGGTCATCCTCACCACCTTTGGCGATATGATGAGGGTGCCCGGTAGCTATTCCAGCTTACAGCGGGCCAAGGCAGAGGGGGCGGACGTACGGGTTGTCTACTCCACTATGGATGCCATCGAGATGGCCCGGGTCAATCCCGGGAAATCGGTTGTCTTCAGCGGCATCGGCTTTGAGACCACAGCACCGACCATAGCGGCATCGATAGTGAAGGCGCAACGGGAGGGGATATCGAACTTCCACGTCCTCTGTTCTCTGAAGTTGACTCCGCCGGTGATGAAGGCGCTTCTTGATCTGGGTGAGGTGAAGCTGGACGGTATCATCTGTCCGGGGCACGTCAGCGTCATAATAGGCTCCCGCCCGTATGAGTTCATACCGTTGGATCACGGGGTTGCCTGTGTCGTCTCAGGCTTCGAACCCGTAGACATCCTGCTCGCTATAAGCAGGCTGGTTGCGCAGATCGAATCCGGTCAGCCGAAAGTAGAAATCGCCTATGGCCGCGGAGTCAAGCCCCAGGGCAACAGCGAAGCGCTGCAGTTGATGGAGGAGGTGTTTCGGATCGACAGTGCCGACTGGCGGGGGATGGGCGTCGTGCCAGGGAGCGGCCTGAGCATAGACCCGAAATATGAGCGCTTTGATGCCGACGTGGTGTTCGCCGATACGCTTGAACTAGCTCTCAGGAACACTCCGGTGATAGAGCCACCAGGATGCCGCTGCGGAGAAGTGCTCCGGGGTGTAACAACGCCACCCGATTGCCCGCTTTTCGGGAAGGGCTGCACCCCCGAGAAGCCTGTAGGTCCCTGCATGGTGTCCAGCGAAGGTGCCTGTGCTGCCCACTACCAGTACGGTGGCCATCCCTCTCTCCTTCGTGCCGGGTGAGGATGGCGTTCACAGGTGAGAAGAGGAGCGATCCATGGATGATGTCATTCTTCTAGCCCACGGCAGCGGCGGCAGGTTGAGTCACGACCTGGTGCAGAAGAAGCTGCTGCCCTCGTTATCCAATATTATGTTGAGCAAGTTGGATGACTCGGCTGTTTTCGACGCCAGCGGACGTCTCGCCTTTACCACCGATAGCTACGTGGTTAACCCGATCTTCTTCCCCGGGGGAGATATCGGCCGGCTGGCTGTCTGCGGGACGGTCAATGATCTATCCATGAGCGGCGCCAGGCCGCTGTACCTGAGCCTCTCCCTGATAATAGAAGAGGGCTTCTCTGTCAGTGAACTTGAGCGGATCGTCGGGTCGGTGAAGGCGGCCGCCGAAGAAGCTGAGGTCGAGATAATCGCCGGCGATACAAAGGTGGTGCATCACGGCCAGGCCGACAGGCTCTTTGTCAACACCTCAGGAATCGGGATAGTAGCGCCGGGGACCGATATCTCTGGAGCCAATGCCAGGGGCGGTGATAAGGTTATACTGAGCGGCACCATCGGCGATCACGGCATAGCCATCGTTAGCCAGCGTGAAGGATTGAAGTTCTCAGTGGCAGTAGAGAGCGATTGCGCTCCTCTGAGCAAACTGGTGGCCGGAATGCTCGAGGCGTCGCATAACATCCGCTGCCTCCGCGACCCGACCCGGGGGGGACTGGCTACTACCCTGAACGAACTGGCCGGTCAGTCCGACGTCGGTATTGTGATCGAGGAGGAGAGAATACCTGTACAATCGAGTGTCAGGGCCGCCTGTGAAATGCTCGGCTTCGATCCTCTCTACGTTGCCAATGAGGGTAAACTGGTGGCCATAGTCGATGCGGATGATGCCGAAAAGGTGTTGGCTGAGATGAGGAGAAACGTCTACGGCGGCGATGCTGCCATTATCGGCGAGGTGACGGAGTCCCACCGGGGCACAGTGCTGATGAGGACTAAGCTGGGTTCATCCCGGCTTGTGGACATGCTGTCGGGGGAACTGCTACCACGGATATGCTAGACCGGACATGTCAGCGGCCATCAATCGCCTGGCCGGCTTTCAGGCGCCATGATGATGTCAACCCACCAGACCCAGCGGCTCGACAGAACGTACCTGTTTCGATCGCTCCCGCCCGGGGCGACTGATGCCGATTAGCTCATGCTACGGCCTAGTCGGTCCTGCGCTCGTCGACGACTTCACCGGTGGCCGAGACCAGCTGCACCAGCATAGGCATCTGTCCCAGGGCATGCGTTGAACAGGACAGACACGGGTCGTAGCAGCGGATCGCCACCTCAACCCGGTTGAGCATTCCTTCGGTTATCTTGTTGTTCTTGATCTGAGTTCTGGCTACCTCGTACACCGCTCTGTTCATCGCCATGTTGT
>PULQ01000050.1 GCA_003552465.1 Dehalococcoidia bacterium | reverse complement strand
TCAGGTAACCGTATTGCTCGTCGGTAACAGAACCATCGGACTTGAGTTCCTCAAGATTAACCAAGAGCTTCTCAACCTCCTCCCCAGCAAGGAATGCCTTCTGTAGTTCACGTGCTGCCTTTAAGGGGCCGCTACCAGGCGTCTGTCTACGATGGCCTCTGCAATCCCAAACACCCAGCCTACTGGGCTCTGGCTTAGTCAACCGCGAGGCCAGCTGCTTCGGTAACATCATCAGCAATCTGCCCCATAGCATCAGTCACTGCACCCAGCAGAATGTAGCAAGAGGCCACAAGCTGCTCAGCCTCCTTCAAGTCGGCATAGAATCCTATGGCCTCCTGAACCCCCAAGATCGCCCCAATAAGGTCTCCTATCCCAGGAATCAGACCCAGAACTGCTTTTGCCAACTCCTGGAGCCCTGGTAACTGTCGCTGCGATTCATATGCCTCCCAGAGTTTCTGAGCCACAGAACAATTCTGGGCGACTAAATCACTGTGAATCACCCGTTTGTTATCCACATACCTTGTGAGGTAATCCTTTTCAGCGGGCGATGCAGTATGCAGGTATTTGAGAGCCGCGGCAACGCTGGTTTCAACTCTCGCTTCAGCGTCTATCTTGACTGCTCGTATGGGCGCAAGGACTGCTTCGCTTGGTTGGCCAGGACTCTGAGGGACTCTGATGTAAATAGGCGACAGTATTTCCACGCCCCGAACTGCCCACCAATCTAGTTCAAGCCGCTGTTCAAAATAATTGCTAACGGTGGCGGTTTGCTCGGCAAGTGACATCAGCGTGGTCAAGTTGTCGTAGCTGGTATAGGAAAGGGCAACCAACCTAGCTGCCCGATCCTCACTGTCAACTAACTGACCGTCTTTCAGTGTAATCCGTTGACCAATGGGTGAGAGGCTTGGCTCGTGCCGCACCAGTTTAGCTCGGTAGTAGACGTGGTCACCCACCGAGAGTTGCCTGAGAGCTTCGGTTGACTTATCATCGTCCCCAAACTCAACGATTACGGATAGGTCGCTCCATATTCTCAATGACGCCCAATCACCCTCATAAGGGTAGTAAAAGACAAGGCGGCTCGGGTTGAGCTTTGGTTCGATGCCGATCACCTCGCCCGACCACAAGATCCACTTGCCTCTTGCATGGGACCAAGCATTCTCTTCTACGGCTCCGCTCGGGAAGACACGGGCCGAGAGTTCACAAGGCGGTATTGCCATATAGGCTACCTCTGGCTCTTCATACGGCGAAAAATCCACCACGCGCGGTTCTATCGTCTGCCCGCCAGTACACCCTGGCAAGCTCACTGCAACCAACAGAACAACCGCCCAGACCAGAACTACCCTCTCTCTGATTACCATATTCGTCATCACCTCAAGCTTACTGGTGTTCGCCCGACTCTGGGCGAAACATGCTAACCCACTAGGGACCCGACCCAAACCCTGGCAGTAGCAGAGCGCTTTGCACTATCTTCCACTGTCTGTTTTCCTTCTGGAAAGTAAGTATGTCTGATGCTTGACTCCTATCTTCGTAGTAGATCGTCAAGTGGACCTGGGCAACCGAGCCAACGTATTCTACTCCGCGCTCCACCTCAATCCGCTGAATCGTACCGCCCTTGGTCGCCGCATCCATGGCATTGTCCAACCTGATCATGCCGAAGCCGGGCAAGGATTGCATCATGTTGATGGACATTATGAGGTGGGACGACAGATAGCTCTCCGCTCTCTTGTAGTTACCCGCGTTGGCTTCTCTGTAGAAGGCGATGGCAACCTCGTCAGGTGATCCCCGATCGCAACCACTCCCCAGAGCACCGAGCAAAGCCAAGACCAAACCTATAACAACAAATCTCTTCATCGAACCATCCTCCTTTAGTTTCTATGCCTTTGCGTTGTTGATCTTGCCGGCCTGTAGTCGACTCGGGCAGAGGCTACGAAATGTACTCTATCTTCCAGCCACTGTCGAACTCGACCAGCAGGACCTCCTGATTACCACATGTTCCACAACCCTGGACACGGGCCGGAACATCCGAGTCGCAGGTTATCTCTACGTAGACCAATATTTGCGGGGGGCCTCCCCACGCGCCCTCTGACCACCGAATGGTATCCAGAACCTCCACGCTATGGATCTTCCCGGCCATGGCACCAACGAGGTCCTCAGTGCACCTCAGCATGCTCTGGTTACCAGGTGAGATGTAACTCTGAGCTTTGGCGGTGTCACCATTGTTGATGGCGTTATAGTATGACAGGACCATTTTGTCTGCTGCGAATGAGCCTTCGTTACATCTGGCCGCTGTCCCAATCAACAGTGACACCCCAACCAACAGCGCCACACCGAGAATCAGCTTGACTCTTATCATCTCTGTCTACCTCCTCTGTTTCAGATGGCCTCTATGAGCTTGAGTGCTGGGACCTGAGACCCAGCCTATCCCCCTGACGCTCTGGTGTCCTCTGTTCCTATTGCCCGGCCAGGCAGGCTGCTAGGGCCACAAGGAACCCGTCTATCCTTCTCGATTCTCAGACACGCCTCCGCCGATGATCGCAATGGCAGCGATTATGTAGAAGACAACCCCGGCCCCCATGCCTATCCAGCCTCTGGACATCGCCCCGACGATGCTCGT
>PULQ01000001.1 GCA_003552465.1 Dehalococcoidia bacterium | reverse complement strand
TCTGCTCCGTTGCCAGAGACTCCTTGATAATAGGCCCGGCTGTCCTCGGCGCTAATTGCCATGTAGGAGAGGGAGCCATCCTGGATGGCGTCGTACTGTGGCCGGACTGCAGGGTGGGAAGAGGGGCCAGGCTCAAGAACTGCCTCATCGCATCCGGCTGTCGCATAGGAGAGGAAAGCGAGATCCCCGGGGGCTGTGTTCTGGGAGACGGTGTCGTGATCGAGATGGGCAGCAGGCTCTCAAGCGGAGCCAGGACGTGGCCCGCAGGCTACCCCAACCCTGACGCAACCATGCGATAAGAGGCGGAACCAGCCACCCGAGACCGTCGTCATCAGAGCCAGCTACACGTTGAACAGGAAGGTAACCACCTCCCCATCCTGGATGACGTAGCTCTTGCCCTCCGTCCTCAACAGCCCTCTTCTACGTGCCTCGCCCAGGCTACCACAACTCTCAAGATCGGTGAAACCGACAACCTCGGCCCGGATGAACCCCCTCTCCATGTCTGTATGCACCTTCCCCGCTGCCCTGGGCGCGGGAGTGCCCGCGGGGATGGTCCACGCTTTGAGTTCGGCAGAAGCAGTGGTGAAGAACGATATCAGACCGAGCAGACCGTAGGAGAGTTCGACCACCCGGTTAAGCGCCGCTGCGCTCAGCCCCATTGACTCGCGAAACTCGGCCGCCTCCGCGTCGGCAAGCTGACCGAGTTCTGCCTCGAGCCTGGCGCAGAACGCTGCCACGGCAAACTGCGGGTAGAGGGCACCGATCTCACGTTCCATCTGTGATGCCTGCGCTATCTGGTCCTCTCCCACGTTGAGCACCACCAGCATGGGCTTGGCGGTAAGGAACTGGTAGTTGGACAGCATCTTCAGTTCCTCTGGGGCCAGGCCCTGTCTTCTTATGGGTACGTCTCTCTCCAGTTCCGACCTGACCTTCTGAAGTAAGAGTTGCTCCTTGAGAAGGGCTTCCCTCTCCGTGACCCTGGCCCCCTTCAGCCCTGTCTCGAGCTTCTCCAGCCTCCTCTCCATGATGGCAAGGTCGGAGATCGCAAGCTCCAGGTCCAGCGCCAGCATGTCCCGCTGCGCATCTATGCTTCCCTCGGGATGCGGAATGCTGTCACCGGCAAACGTCCGCACCACCTGGAGCAGGGCATCGGCCGTGGTCAGAAGATTCAGCAACTCGCCTCCCAGGCCCTCCCCACCCCGGCCCTTAGGGGACCCCGCTATATCGATGTAGGCCACCTCCGCCGGCACCACCTTCTTCGGCTGAAATATACCATGCAGCACGGGCAGTCGCCGATCGGCCACCTTGGCCACGCCGGTCTTCGGCGCAAGGCCCGGTCCGTGAGAGGCCGGCTCGACCCTGCCCCCGGTCAGGGCATTGAAGACTGTTGTCTTGCCGCTCCCCGATATCCCGATGATGGCGATCTTCATCACGATAATCCTACCATTTTTCAGCCGATCAGCAACCCCTGCTCCCGTGGCGGAGTCTATCTCAACCCGGGTGGAAACAGTCTGGGACAGGCCACACCCCTACGAACGATACACTCTGCCGGAGGAACCGGCCACTATGGTAGAATACGAGGCGGATGTTCCACATTCTGTATGGACAGGACGGGTTCTCGATTACCCGCGCCCTGGAGACTATCAAGGCGGGACTGGGCGACGACGAGATGCTGGCAACCAGTACCGTAAGGCTGGACGGCCGCAGTCTCACTCTAGACCAGTTGAAGAACAACTGCGGCGCCCTTCCATTTCTGTCATCGCACAGGCTGGTCATCGTGGACGGCCTGCTCAGCCGCTTTCAGGCAAAACAGGGACGGGCCCGCGCCGCCAAGGGGAAGTCCCAAAGCGGCCTAGGGGAATGGGAAGACATGGCCGATTACATCAAGCAGATGCCGACCACCACTGCTCTTATACTTGTCGATGGAGAACTCAAGGATAGCAATCCACTGCTCAGACAGCTCTCGCCGGTTGCGGAAGTGAGCCCCTTCCCGTTGCTGCGGGGGAAGCAGCTGAAAGGTTGGATTCAGCAGCGGGTCAAGGAACAGGGAGGCAAGATCGTCCCCGCGGCGGTGGACCTTCTCGCGGAACTCATAGGCGGAGACCTGTGGGCGATGAATGGCGAAATTCAGAAACTGCTTCTCTATTGCCGGGACCGAGCCATCGACGAAGATGATGTGAGGAAGCTCTCGACTCACGTACAGGAGGCCAGCATCTTCGCGCTGGTCGACGCGGTAGCCGAGGGCCGTACCGAGTTGGCCCACAGGACACTTCACCGCCTGTACAACGATGGTGTCGAACCGACTCACATACTCGTCATGATCACGAGGCAGTTTCGTCTCATAGCGCTGGCGAATGACCTGAAGCCCGGACTGTCACGCACGCAGGTCCAGGATAAGCTGGGACTGACAGGCTACCCGCTGGACAAGACGCTCCGCCAGGCCAGACTGTACGACCTGGAAGGCATAAAGCAGATATACCGCAAGCTGCTGGAGACAGATCTCGCCATCAAGACCGGCAGGTACGGGGACAGGCTGGCCCTTGAGCTTCTGGTAGCAGAACTGGCCGGCTCCTAGTCAACTGCGGGGGACAGCGTCCCTATCTGGAGCCCGTTCGACGGACCGTCTGTACGGCGGTTACGCTTTTCACCAACCCCATCTCATCCCCCGTCTCCCACAATAACCCCTGACGCCTATCCCGGCAGGATTGCCTTGAGCATGGCCTGCAGCTTTTCGTGTTCGCCTTCCAACATCCCGTAGCAGTGCTTCCCCTCCGGGAACTTCTCCTTCCTCACCTCATCCCCGAACTCACGAAAGGCTTTCTCAATCGTGGCAGCCAGCTCGGCATACTTCTTGACGAACTTGGGAGTGAAGGCCTCGAAATAGCCCAGCATGTCGCCCACGATCAGCAATTGGCCGTCTGTGTACATACCGGCGCCGATCCCCAGAACCGGGATCTTCAGCATTTCGCTGATGATCCTGCCTACCTCGGGCGGCACTGCCTCGACGAGCAGGGCGAAGGCTCCTGCCTCCTCGATAGCCTGGGCATCCTTCACCACCTCCATTGCCGAGTCCGCCGTACGTCCCTGCGCCTTGAAGCCACCCAGTTGACCCGAGCTCTGCGGCGTAAGCCCGATATGCCCCATCACGAGCATGCCACCCTCCACTATCCCCTCTATCTGTCTCGCTACCCGTCGCCCTCCCTCAAGCTTGATCGCATCGACACTGGCCTCCTTGAAAAACCTGCCCGCGTTCTCGATGGCGCTCTCCCTCGAAATCTGGTAGGAAAGGAAGGGCATATCGCCGATCACGAACGTGTTGGGAGCACCGCGCCTGACCGCCTGCGAGTGCAGGATCATCTGATCCATCGTCATGGGCACCGTTCCCGGCAGCCCGTGCACGACCATAGCCGCACTGTCACCCACAAGAATCATGTCCATGCCCGCCTTCTCGCAGAAGCTGGCCATAGGGAAATCATAGGCAGTCAGGAAGGTGATCTTCTCTCCCTTCCGCTTCATCTCAGTAAAATCGAGTATGCTCTTCTTGGTCATCTTCCTACAGGCCTCCTTTACGCCTGCTCTATCTCCCCGGCAAGGGCACCCTCAGGTCCTCCGCCCCGTGCTTGGATGCCTTCAGCCCGGGTTGCGTTTCCTCTATGAGCTCGATGATATTCTTGGCCGAGCGTATCTTCTCCCTCGCCAGTTCTGCCAGTCCGTCTTCTGAGGTTCCCCAGGGCATATACATCCCCAGGCCCGGGCCCGGCTCCATCTTGAAGTAACACGGAGAGGTCACGCGGGCGATATCGGGCGTCTCGTAGATGCGGTTGTAGCCACCCATAGAGGTCCAGAGCTGGATGTGAACGTCCAGCGGCAGGTTCACAACCTTCCGTATCGATGCCAGCTGGGGAAGCGTCAGGTCGGCCACCGGGTTGCAACTGCCCGCTCCCAGCGACTCCACCAGTTTCACCCCCGCAGCATTGGCGTGCCCGGCGAAGACGGACACCTTGAATATGACGTCCAGTGGCAGGTCGCCGTTCTGTTTCATGGCGTCGAGCAGCGACAACACGCCCTCGTCCCAGACCAGGAACCCGCGGAACCCGATGTCGACGCAACGATCGAGGTCCATGAGATAGTGCTTGACCGTTTCCATGCCTCTCATGCGCAACCCCGAGATCGCACCCTCCGGCGTAGCTATCTGGCGTCCGGTGTACCAGGTAGGCCTCGGCCCCGGGGTCATTATCACCTCCACCTCGTTGTCGTGTGCGATGCGGGCGAACTCCTTCAGTTCCTCTTTGGTCAGCATGGAGGCTCCGCGCACCACCGACACCGACCGGTGGAACGGCACTCCCTGCTTCTTGGCCTCGTCGATGGCCGCCACCAGCACCTTGGGCGTCTCCACCCCCGACAGCTCGACCCGGTAGTGGGTACCGTCGGGGAACGTCTGCGCCGATGCAGGCAGGTCATAACTGTCTCCGCTGGGAAATCCGGCCCTCTCCATGGCCTGGGCAATCTTGTCCATTATCTTCCCTCCAAATACTTAGCTAGCAAGTGGGTACTAGCATAGCTTTCGATAAACGTGCGCCTATACTATCTCAGGCACCCCATAGTGTCAAGGGTGACCGGAACCCGCATCAGGCTCACAGCCCGATCGCTCCAGGTGCCCCGTCACCTGAACCGGAGATTTCGTCATGAGGCGCGTTTTCTGCTATAATTCTTCACCGCGCAATGGGCTACTATCTGGGCATAGATATCGGCTCCGTCAATGCCAGGCTCGCACTAACAGATGAGGACGGCAGAGTCTTTCGCCTCGACACCCAGAAGATAAGCTCCGGGCCCAGGGCAGCCGTCAGTTCGCTTATCGCCCGGGTGGGCGAAGGCATCGACCTCAATGACATCATCGCTGCCGGTGTGTCCGGCTCGGGGAGAGATGCCATCCCGGGTGAGCTCGGCTGGACGCACCACAGTAGTTCGCTGGCCATCATCTCCGGTATTCTTCACCGTCACCCCGATGCCAGGACCATCATAGGGATCGGCGGTCAGAGCACGCTGGTAATCGAGCTCGAGGACGGCCTTAAGAAGCCCTGGAAGGTGGAGTCCAATCCTCTCTGCGCCGCCGGAACAGGCAGGTTCCTGGAGCAACAGGCATACAGGCTGGGAATCAGCATGGAGGACTTCGCCACCCTGGCTCTGAAGTGCCAGGGCACTCCACCCAGGATAGCCGCCCGCTGTAGCGTCTTTGCCAAGACCGACCTCATCCACCTCCAGCAGAAGGGAGCCCCACTCGACGCCATGCTCTATGCCCTGTGCGAAAGCGTGGCGCGAATGGTCGCTTCCCTGAAGAAGGGGCCCTTTCTGGAGCCGGTCTACTTCGTGGGTGGCGTCGCCGCCAACGCGGCGGTGGCCAAGTCGCTCAACGACATGATCTCGGCCAGGAACGAGCACCCCGTTGAGGTGATAGTCCCTGAAGACTATCTGCATATGGAGGCCATCGGTTCGGCCCTGCTGTCAATAGGCAAGACCTCAAGGGGAGTCCTTTTGCCGGAGACCGACATCAAGCAGAGCTATTACGCGATGCCCGGCCTCGAGCCCGTATCAGGCCAGGACGGCCAGGACGGCCTCTCGGTTGAAGATGAACAGGTCGGTTACCTGGGAGTCGACGTGGGCTCGACCAGCACCAAGGCCGTTGTCATGGACGAATCGGGCACCCGCCTGCTCGCCAAGCATTACCTGATGACCGCGGGGAGACCCGTGGAAGCCGTAAGGCAGGTATTCAAGAACCTGCTCATGAAGGGCGCCGGCAGAGTCAGGATAGCCGGGGTCGGCGTCACCGGCTCGGGCAGATACCTGGTCGGTGGGTTCATCGGGGCAGACCTGATTAAGAACGAGATAACCGCGCAGACCAGGGCCGCTGCCGAACTGGATGCAGAGGCAGATATCATAGAAATCGGCGGGCAGGACTCCAAGCTGGTTATCAAGAGAAACGGCATCGTCGTCGACTATCATATGAACAAGGCCTGTGCCGCCGGAACGGGCAGCTTCATCGACGAGCTGGCCGAGATGCTCGGAGTCTCAGTGACCAACGGCCAGTTCGCAGACCTGGCGTTCGCCGCCCCCCACACCATCGACCTGGGCACCCGGTGTGCCGCCTTCATGAGCCAGGCCGTTGCCTCGGCACAACAGGAGGGTGTCCCCCTCGAGATAGTCACCGCCAGCCTCGCCAACTCCATAGTCAAGAACTACATCTCCAAGGTCGTCGAGCACAGAAAGCTGGGCGACAAGGTCATCCTGACCGGTGCCGTCTTCTACAACAAGGCGGTCGTCGCCGCCTTTCACCAGCAACTCGAGGGCAGGACTCTCACTGTGGCCGATCACAAGGAGGTCAGCGGCGCCATAGGCGCAGCCCTGCTGGCCAGGGAGGCCACCGACGGCGGGAAGTCGGGGTTCTTCGGCTTCCAGGAGGTGGTGGACAGGGAGTGTAAGCTCACGACATTCGTCTGCAGAGCATGCGACAACAACTGCACTATCACCCGCATGGAGATGCCCGACGCCGAATCGACATACTACGGTAGCCGCTGTGACAAATATGACGCTATTGCCAGCCATGCCAGGATAGAGACGTTCTTCGATAGACGGGAGCAGCTGCTCCTGCGGGAATACAGGAAGGACTCAGGATCCGGACCCGTGGTGGGAATACCCAGAGCGCTTCTGGTCTATGACTACGCTCCGCTGATGATCGGCTTTCTCAATGCGCTCGACGCCCGGGTAGTCCTTTCCAGTCAGACCAACCACGAGATTACGGAGAAGTCGGTGGAGTTGAGCTACACCGATAGCTGTTTCCCTGTCAAACTCCTGCACGGACACGCCGCCATGCTCAAGGATGTGGACTACGTCCTCTATCCCTGCGCGATACGACTGGGCGAAAAAGAGGACGATGCCAATCAAAAATACTCCTGCCCCCTGGTCCAGGCCTCACCCTTCATAATCCGGCAGGCAGTCGACCTGGGAGACCGCATACTGATTCCCGTCATCGACTTCAGCCGCGGGGACGCCGACGTCGTCAACAGCCTTGCCGATGCCGCGGTCAGGATGGGTTTCAGCAGGCGAAAAGGAAGGGAGGCAGCACTCGCCGGCATAGGCTCCCAGCGCAGATTCGAGGCCGACCGGGCCGTGCTGGGCAGGGAAGTGATCGAGCAACTCCGTAAGAGCGGCCAACTGGGAGTCGTGCTCCTGTCCCGATCCTACATGTTTCAGGACGCCGGGGCCAACCTTGGCATAGCAGAGAAGCTGGCCCACCTCGGGGTTGTCCCCGTGCCGCTGGACTTCCTGCCTCTCGACTCGGTCAACCCCCGGGACTACTCAGATCGGCCCTACTGGCTCTATGAGAACAAGTTCATAGCCGCCGCTGCCATCATCGCCGCGGATCCGCAGCTCTATGGGTTGTGGCTCACCAACTTCGGATGCGGCCCCAACTCCTTCATCCTGCATGTCGTAGAGGACATCATGGGCGGCAAGCCCCTCGGTCAGCTGGAGATAGATGAGCACGCCGCTGAGGCCGGGATCGTGACACGCCTGGAGGCATACGTGGACACCATCTCGGGGTTCGCCGACGCTGCCGGCCCCCGCAAAGTGCCCCCTCAGGACATATATCGTTCGGCATCTACCGTCATCGATACCACCAAGACCTTCATCATACCCAGGATGGCCCCGCACATCGAGCTTGTCGCCGCTCTTCTGGAAGGCAGCGGCGTGAGGGCGTTCGTCCTGCCCGAGCCCGACGAGCGCAACCTGATGTACGCCGACAAGCTGACATCAGGTGTCGAGTGCCTGCCTTACCGGGTGACCCTGGGTGACTTTTTGCGCTTCAGCTACGAGGACGGCGCCGGACTGCAGAACGTCGAGGCGGTCATGGCCAGCGCATACGGCCCGTGCCGCTTCGGTAAGTACGCGCTGGAACAACGCAGGATACTCAAGGGCGTGGGCATCGACCTCCCCATACGGACCACCGTGTCCAACAACGCGTACCGCGACACGGACATCAGTCCCCGCTTCGCCCGTCTTGCCTGGAAGGGATGTGTCGCCATAGACTACCTCCAGAGGCTACTCTGGCGCAGCCGGCCCTATGAGAAGGAGCAGGGTGCCGCCGACGCCATGTTCGACGAGTACGTGGCAAGAATCGTGGATCGCGTCCGCAAGAAAGAGAGCATCAAGGACCTGCTGCAAAGGGCAACCCCGGATTTCAAGGCCCTGATCCGCCCCGATCAGCCCCGTAACCCGCTCGTCGGCATCAACGGTGAGATCTTCCTGCGCTCCAACAGGTTCGCCAACCAGGACCTGGTCAGGGAATGCGAGCGGGCCGGACTGGAGGTCGTCGTCTCACCGATGGGTGAGTGGATGAAGTATATCGCCTACCGTCATGTCGAGGATGCAGTCAGGGACCGGAAACTGCTCAAGGCTCTGATTAGCTACATTGTCAAGCGTATCTGGGAACACGATGACCACGCCGTAGCCGGGCATTTCTCCGACCTGCTGGCACCTGACGGCAGGGAACCATCGACAGAGGCCCTGCTGGCAGAGACGAGCCACTGGCTTTCGCCGAAGTGCGGTAGCGAAGCCGTGCTCAGCATAGGAGCGGGAATCGAATGGATGAAGAACCCCAGTTTCGCCGGCGTGATCTCGGTGATGCCCCATGGCTGCATGCCCGGCGGGATCGTCGCCGCCCTCTCTGAGAAGTTCAGCGATCTCTACCACAAGCCCTGGATCAACCTCACCTATGACGGCTTTGCAGAGAGCACCAACCTAACCAGGATCAACAACTTCGCTGAGGTAATCAGGTTCTGCGGCCAGCCACCAACGGACAGTAGTCGATCACCCGGTCTACCGGGCAACCCTGCCTGGTGAAGCATTCAAACAGAGACAGGGCGGGGCGAGCCTGTCCCGGCCTCTCTCGTCCCCGCCCTATCTACATCATCAGCTATACTCTGGCCGCCCGTATCGCCGCCTGACCGCCCATACAACCAGCGCCGCTGAGACCAGCGCCAGCAAGCCGACCATCGCCATCCTCTCAGCCAGAGCCGGCTCGACAGCTACCGAACTCATGGCTACAGCGGGCAACAGCGCAGCCCTCACTATTGGCCTCAGGCCCTGGTGCTCGGTTATGAACTGAGCTACCGGCGGACTGCTACTGTAATAGAGTCCTACCAGGGCTTCTCCCACCGGGTTGGTCAGCATATACCTGTCCCTGAACTCCCGGAGAACTCCTATCTCCTCTGCCATCGGGCTGCCGTAGGCTGCCGTGGCAATGAAGCAGATATCGGGCACCGTTACGGTCAAAACGCTATCCTGACCGACGTCAAAGGCGATTGTCAGCACCAACTGCTCCCCGTGCCGTCTTAGCGTGCGTTCCAGATACTGACCGGGTTTTCCGTAGATAGTCAGATCGGACGTCCCGTCACCGTCCAACTGGTAGTCTCCATCCCTATCCAGAGTGTATCCATCATCATCTATGATAGAGACGACCTTTGTGGCCGAGCCCCAGGTTATGTTAATCGACACGTTAGCAGGATCGAAGACATCGTACACTGCGCTCGGTGGAGAGATGGAGGGCTGGACTCCGGTTGTTGTGATGGTAAAGGTGGCGTCGTTCACATCGAAGTCGATGGTCAACTGCAGGCTTTCTCCGATGTCCAGGCGCTTCGTTTCCTTGATGTAGGACTGCTTGATGGTCAGCACGTCCCCAACAAGGGTGTAGTCATCATCTCTTTGCAACTCATAGCCATCGCCATCAACGATCGACTTTATTGTGGAGGCGCTACCCCACGTGATGGTAGTCTCCAGGTCAGCCGGAGCTTCGTAATCAAACGCGCCCGACGCGGGAGAGAGTGTTGGGATGTCTCCTGAGGCCGTGATAGTGAGAACTCGATCCGCGCCGAAGTTGAAGTCGATGGTAAGGTCCAGCCGGTCTCCCACATCCGTCAGCTTGTCGGCGATGTAACTCTCAAAGATGGTCAGTTTGGATTGATCCTCGCCGTTGTCCACATCGTAGTCGTCAGCCTCGATCAGCACATAACCGTCACCGTCCTCGATCTGATCTATGCTGCTGGCCGCCACCCCCCATGTGATAGTGGTTTCGACATCCTTCGGGTCTTTCAGGTCGTATTGAGCGGACTCGGGATTGATCCTGGCGTGGACTCCCACAGCCGTGATGGTGAGCGTGACATCGTCGCCGACATCAAACTCGATGGTCAACTCCACCTCATCCCCGATATCCAGGAGCTTCCCTGCCAGGTAATCATCCAGGATGGTCAGCTTGTTGCCATCCACGGTATAGTCATTGTGATCGACCAGAGTACCGTTATCCCTGATCCTCTCTACTGACCCTGCGGCACCCCAGGTTATGGTCGTCTCCACATCGGGTCGAGGGTCGACATCGAGCTTATATTCGGCGGTCGCCGGGGAGATAGAGGGTTGAGTTCCGACGGCTGTGATGCCGAAGGTGACATCGTCACCACGGTCGAACTCGAGAGTCAACTCCAGGCTCTCGCCGATATCCTCGAACTCGCCCTTGAGGTAAGGGTCATGCATGACCGTCAGCGTCGCCTTGTTATTGAGGATATCCACCTCGTAGTCGGTGTCTAACAGCAAATCCTCGCCGTCACCGTCCTTGATGGACACCACCCCGGTAGCGGCACCTAGCGTGATCACGTTCGTCACATCATCCGGATCATCCAGGTCATACTCCCTTGTCTCGTGCTGGGCAGTCGGATGCGTGCCGATCGCTGTGATGGTAAACGTGACGTCGTCACCGCGGTCAAACACGATCGTCAGTTCCACACTGTCGCCGATATCCCCAAGTAAGTCCTTGAGGTAGTTGTCGTGGGAGATCTTCAGCTTTGCCCTGAATGCCGTGATCGGGTTGACCTCATAATCTTCATCGCGCACCAGTGTCGTTCCATCATCGTCAAGAATGAGCGCCACGTCGTCGGCAGCGCCCCAGATAATCGTCGTTGACACGTCCTCGGCGTCATCCAGGTCGTAATCCGCCGTCGCCTCCTCGATGCTGGGAGGAGATCCGATCGCTGTGATTGTCAGGATCACGGCCCCCCGGTCAAAGTCGACTAGCAGTCTTACCTTCTGTCCGATATCCGTGAGCCTGTCTCTAAGGTAATCGTTCAGTATGATAAGATGCTTATCCAGGTATATGTAATCATCGTCTATACCCTCCGTGAGATCATCTGCTACATCGGTGATATCGGTGATCGTAACTATCCTGGTGGCCACACCGAAATCGTAGGTGAAGATCAACTCCGCCCGGTCATCCAGGTCGTATTCCGCCGTCTCAGGAGAGATAGTGGGCAGCTCATCTGCCGTTGCCGGTCCGGCCGGCACCAGGCTCAACCCCAGGGCCAACAGCACGGCCAATAGTACTTGCCTTACCTGTCCTAGCTTCCTTTCCATTTCTTCTCTAACCTCCTTGTTCCGCTCTGTCCATTACGTCGGTACAAACGCTTACTCCCGGTCAATTCATTGCACCTCCTCTGGCCAAGCCCCGGGTATAACCCTGTATGAGTCTGTCCCGGAAAAGCTCCAACAACCGGCATTCGCCCCATTTTCCAGCATGCAATATCATTATACCACCGCTGGCAATATTGACAAGGTACTGGGAATATATTACCATTAAAATGAGCCATCGACCCTCGGGCGGTGAGCTGGAGAACTCAGTAGCTGAAAGCTCCGCTTGGATCGGCAATGACCGAGACGGACGAAAAGGGTTGCCCTGTTTGCCTCTCGGCTCGGCCGGGAGGATTCGTCTTTTGTGACCATGGCTCCGTCCCGGTGATCCAGGCGTGCCCAAAGCTGCGGATGTGAGCAGATGCTAAGAACAGGTTTCATCGGAGCCGGCATGACCGGCACGGCGCTGGCCGTGAGGCTGGCCGGCAAGAAGTGGCCGGTGGTCGCCGTATCAAGTGGTACGCTCTCTTCAGCCCGGCGATTGGCCGCCTCGGTACCCGGCTGCCGGGTATACGACACCTCCCGGGAAGTGCTGGATGCCGCCGACCTCATCTTCATCACCACACCCGACGACGTCATAGAGCATGTGTGCGACGAACTCGACTGGCACTCGGGTAAGAGCGCGGTTCATTGCAGCGGTGCCCACTCCGTCGATATTCTCGAACACGCAGCACGGCAGGGCGCCGCGGTGGGTTCCTTTCACCCTTTACAGACCTTCGCC
>PULQ01000123.1 GCA_003552465.1 Dehalococcoidia bacterium | reverse complement strand
TGACTTCCAGGACGAGATAGATCGAGAGCTGAGGTTGATGGAAGCGGAAGAAGCGGAATCAAAGGCGCTAGACCTGCGCATCGAAGAGCTCTATCGGGAGCTTCACCCTTCAGATAACCTGCGCACCATTCCTGGCGTCGGAGAGCATACCGCGCCGGTGTTTGTGGCCAACATCGGAGACCCCGCGCGCTTCCCCGGCCAATCGGAGTTTGCCAACTGGACTGGCGTAGTGCCAGGAGCCAAGCAGTCCTCCGGGACGGAATCCAAGGGTCTGAGAATGACCAAGGCTGGACCGGCCACCATGAAGTGGGCCCTCTACCAGGCTGGACAGATAGGCCGACGGTGGGACCCTCAGCTTGCCTCAGTCTACTATCGCCAGATGGTCTACCACGGCAAGAATCACAAGCAGGCGATGGGGGCAGTGATGAGCCATATGGGGGCCAGGATCTTCACAGTGCTCCGTGAAGACAGACCTTACGAGCTGAAAGACACAGATGGTCAATCTTTGGGCGCGCTGGCAGCCAGGGCACTTATCATGACGAAATACCACGTACCCGAAGACATACGGCAGGCGCGGCGTAAGAGCAGAGGTGAAAAGACCGGCTCGTCTCCGCTAGGGAGTAGAAGGGGGACGGTGGGTGATAAGAAACGCGAGGCAGCTGTTGCTCCTCAACTTGTCACCAGCTTACCATCCCCAGTCACCTAGTTTATGGCAACACTGCCATAGGGTCAACAATGCCTAGGTATTGACATGTATTAGGAAATCAGCATTGTTGGGCCTTCGGCTACCTAGGTCCGGCCGTCACAATCAGCCTGGATAGCTCCTTACTTCTTGACGGATGTCTCAGCATTCGCAACGCCTGATTCCTTATCTGTCTGATCCTCTCTGCCGACAAACCCTGCTCGCGGCCGATCTCGGCCCGGCTTCTGGGTTCACCGTCCAGCCCGAACAGGGCGCGCAGAACAGCCTGGTTACGGGAGTGATACTGCGGCAGCCCAATCGGCAGTTGCTCAATCAGAGTGTCCACTGTCTTCTTGAGCGCATGAATGTCGGCTGCTCTGACCGGCATGCAGAAGATAGCACTGGCCAACAGTTCATAGCTTTCTATTGTTCTTCCCTCTCTCATTCCTGGCTGGCCCACCTTCATTCAGCGATAGACCAGAAGATGACGGATGCTGTATTCACGTACCCTCTTCGCCGCAGCCTTTCCGTCTCCCACCAACTCATCCATCAGCGTCCAGAACTCCTTGCCGTGGTTCTTGACCCTGGTGTGAGCAAGCTCGTGCAGGATCACATAGTCCATCAGTTCTTCGGGCAGGCAGCTAACCTTGATGTTGAGGCCGATGTTGTTCTTGCTGGAGCAAGTACCCAGTCTCGTCTTCTGATTGCGGATGAACACCCTGTTGTAGGTGAAGCCGTGTTGGGCAGCTAAGTACTCCAGCCTTGCTATGAGTCTGCGTCTGGCTTCCTCTTTGTCGATGATATCTACGGCAAACTCGGGATTACTGTAGTTCTGTGAGTACGCCCTCATCTTTACCGATTGCGCCTGTATCCAGTCCATCTTGGCGTGCACGAACTCCTCGGCTCTCTCGAGCGATGCTCCATAGGGCACAGCCACACGCACCTTTGCCGATGGCTTCACTGAGATTATTAGCCGCCTGGCCTTTCTGCTGCGCTCAAAGAGGACCGGCCCAATGCTGGCAATGTCAACCGTCTTCGATTGCACCATTCGCTCTACTATGCAGCCGTTATCGTTATCTTTATCGAGTCGGGGTTGCCGAGTGCTTTGACCTGCTCCTTCGTCAAGTAGACCGTCATAGGGCGGTCTTCTTTCTTCTCCTTGTATCTCCAGGTGCCCGGTGTCTCCTTCTCTTTGACAAGTATGATCTCCATGTCTCCAGGCTCCTTTCTTTCGGTTCCATCTTCGGGTCTTGGAGTCACCCTCGTGCCCAGTCAGGCCCATAGTAAGATAGTTGGGGAGTGCCGTCAAACGAGGTTCGGCACACGGAGGTCAGGAATTCCGGGCAGTGCACCAACCCCGTTCTCCTCTGTAGACGCGACCCGCCCTCTGAGCATATCTCGATGCGTCAGCACGGCCAGCATAAAATGTTGGGGTATCTGCATCGATAGTCCTGCCTGCTATCAGGTGGTGATCACTGCAATCCATTCGGAAGACCTGCATGAGTTGGCCACTACGTGGCGGATTGCTCATCTGACGTTCCTTCCGGAGTTGGTTCCGAGGATTCGGTCGCCAGCTCCAGTACCACACCCGCCTTGCTGAGCACCTCTTCCGCAGCCATTATGGGAACACCCTTCCTTACAGCCAAGGCCATTGCGTCAGAAGGCCGACAGTCGATTTCCTTCTGCCCATCCCGTGCTTTCACAATAGCCTTGGCGTGGAAGGTGGTATCTTCAAGCCTATCGATGACAACCCGCTCCAGCGTGCCTCCCAGAGCATCAATCGCTGCGCAGGCAAAGTCATGAGTCAGAGGTCTGGGTGGTGATACACCCTCCAGCTTCATGGATATGGCGTCGCCCTCGGCAGGACCGACCCATATGGGCAGATATCGGTCTTTGCCCTCTTCCCTGAGCATCACCACCCATTGACTGTTCATCTTGCTTACTCTCATGCTGTCAATCTTCATCTCCATGT
>PULQ01000056.1 GCA_003552465.1 Dehalococcoidia bacterium | reverse complement strand
TCTCGCTGTGATTGAGTAGTGGCTGTTCATCTCAATGGTGGTTGAGGGGTCATTGACGTCGGCGACGGTTTCTACATCGCCGGTCCAGTCGAAGAACCGGTAGTTGTCTTCAGCCTCTGCCTCCACCTCGACCACTGACCCGGCATCATACTTGAACGTCCCTTCACCAGGGATAGTCACCGAGCCCCCCTCTGTGCTTGAGAGACTCAGGCTGAACCCGTTAGGATATCCTTCAAGCCAGGTGATGTTGTTCCAGCCGGCGTACATATCGATACTAACCGTGCCATACTCTAAAGTGCAGTCAGCGTCCACGAGAACCCAATATGCGCTGCCTACCTCCAGTTTCTCTATCGTGTCGATGCCGGCCTGAGGCCAGTACATGTCCCAGCTCTGGGTTGCCGTGCGCCAGATGTACACTATTAGCAGGTGGTCGGCGATGGACTCAAAACCTTCTCCGGGACTCGGCCCATCAGGCATGGTCGCGACGTACGTCACATGGTCGAACCTCGTAAGCTCATCTGCCTCTCCTGTGGGTGGTGCAGTCTGAGCCACCACCGAACTGGTTACAAAGAAAGCTGCAAGTATCACCGTAGCCACAAAACGGATTATCTTCATATGCTCCATCATCTGTTTCCTCCATCTTATCTAGCTAACGACGGTAGCGACGGCCGGACCCCGATGTTCCACGGAATTCCCCTTTCCGTCACTCCCACGAGGTTCTCTATTGCGGCAGCCAGGCCGTGTTGTTCCAGCCAGCGTAGAAATCAATGCTAACCGTTCCGTACTCCAGGGTGCAGTCTCAGGTGGTCTCCATTGGCTGGACAGGATAGGGGCAGTATTGAGGTGGAGTCCTGCTGTCCCTGAGAGGTATGGTGTTAGGGATTCTACCATACCTGCGTCTGCGTCTTCCATCGGCAGTGAGACGAATATTTCTGCCGAGGTCTTATAGCCCAGGGCTTGATGTGGCCGTTCATTGTTGTAGAAGTGGAAGTAGTGGCCAAGGCTGCGTCTGGCCTCTCTGCCGTCCTGATAGGCCTTCAAGTATATTTCTTCGTACTTCACCGTCCGCCACAGCCTCTCGATGAACAGATTGTCATTGTACGTGTAACGGAGGTTTCAAGAGAGGCAAGGATACGTGCGATGCCAGAGCTTTGCCGAAGGACAAGCTCGAAAGACTGGTTATCGAGCAGGTCAGGGAGAGGCTGCTTAACCAGGAGTCGTTGGTAGAGTTGGTCGGTCTGGTAAATCAGGAACTCGATTCCGGCAGTGATATGCTGAAGGAGAAGCTTGATGCCGCCGCTGCTGAACTGAATGACGTGCAGGCAAGGCTATCGAAGCTTTACGATGCTCTTGAGACCAGCAGGCTGAGCCTCGATGACCTTGCCCCCAGGATCAAGGATCTGAGGTCCCGCCAGGAGGAGCTAACCAGGGCGAGACTTCGATTGCAGCAGGAACAAAGCACAGGCAAGGCCAGGCACCTGGATGCCCGAATGGTAAAGGCTTATGCCGAAGACCTGAGACGTCTCCTCGATGAGGAACGTGTCGCCGAAAGCAAGGCATTCCTCCGCTCATTCATCAGGAGAATGGAGATCGACGGGGGAAGCGCAAGGGTACACTACGTCGTGCCTGTGCCGCCAGAGGGAGGGGAAGGAGGGTCAGTGGGAGTTCTGCCTTTGGTGAACTTTGGTGGGGAAGGGGGGACTCGAACCCCCACGCCTTTCGGCACATGATCCTAAGTCATGCTCGTCTGCCAATTCCGACACTTCCCCACCCGGCAACTAAGACGACCGGCACCACCCGCCGGCTCTAGCCCCGCCGACGGGATCCTCTTTTGGACTCGAATCTTCCGATCTTCAGTATTCGGGCTATGTTAGCATCCGCCGAGATACTGGGTTTCAGAACGGGCCTGGCACTCGTCATCACCGTCGTCACACCGGGTCCGTGCCCCGAAGATCTGCAGTCGCTGTGGATTACCACGCCTATAGTGGCAGCGCCCTTTCTATAGCATCTACCAAACACGTCATCGTGGTCCTCAATCAAGACTATGTCCCCGAAGCGCAGCTTATCCAGTCCGCACTTCTTCAGGGCTTTCTCATCTGACGTCATGATGTCATAATCGCCCGTGCCAATGCTCGTGGAGCCTACACCCGACCCCATTAGGAACGAGGGGACCACCGCAACAACCGGCACGTGGAGTTCCCCGTTCTTCTCGACGATCCCCATTCCCTCCAGGAGGTTCGGGTCGAGGTTGTAGACGTGAACATCGGGATGATCCGCCAACTTCAGCCCCTGCCCCATACCTCTGATCAGGAACTTGTCATCGTGCGTGAGTTGCTCCAGGACGTCCTGGCTGAAATCGATGAGGACATGCTCGGCCCCACCGTGATGGCCGGTAACCACACCCGTCCTTCCTTTGGCATCGCCCGTCACAACCCTGGCTTCGTTTCCTATGCAGGCATAGAAGTTGTAGCCCATGTTGGGAGCGGAGGATCTCTCCTTTTCATCAAGAATGCTTGAGACCCCCGGCTCGACATGGTCTACCTCCCAGCCCAACGCAGGATCACCAACACGGACATTGTAGGTAATCCCGCCTGTACCGGGAAGCATGAATGGCTCACCGCTGTGCGAAACGCGATGCCTCCCCGAATGCCCGGGCCTGGATACCGT
>PULQ01000072.1 GCA_003552465.1 Dehalococcoidia bacterium | reverse complement strand
CCTGGCGCCCCTACGACCCCTGCATGTCCTGCGCCACACACTCGTTGCCCGGGCAGATGCCCATGGAAGTGACCGTCTATGACGCCGGGGGCAACGAGGTCAAGAGGCTGAGCCGGGGCGTATCCTGACGATACCTGTCGATCTCCAGGCGTTCCCGCAGACGCTTGCGCGGTGCTACAGACATAGTCCGGAACACCGCCCCACATATGCCTGATGCCCTGCGTAACCTTTCCAGCTCATCCGCTGGCTCAGGATGCGCACTGCATCCCAATGCTATCTAGCAGCTCAGGGGTGCGGTAGTACACCTCATGCCAGGTCGAAGCGATCCAGGTTCATCACCTTATTCCACGCCGCCACAAAGTCCTGAACAAACTTCTCCGATGAATCCTGACACCCGTACACCTCTGCCAGAGCCCTCAGTTGTGAGTTCGCACCGAAGATGAGGTCTACGCGGGTCGCCGTCCACTTGAGCTCGCCCGTTGCCCGGTCACGTCCCTCGAACACATCTGTGTCCTCAGAGGTCGGCGCCCAGACCGTCCCCATATCGAGGAGGTTCACGAAATAGTCGTTAGTGAGAACCTGCGGCCGATCGGTGAAGACCCCGTGCCTGGACTGTCTATAGTTGGCATTAAGGGCACGCATGCCGCCGATGAGAACCGTCATCTCCGGCGCCGTCAGCGTGAGCAACTGAGCCCGGTCGACCAGCAGTTCCTCGGCAGATACCGCGTACTTGCCCTTAAGGTAGTTGCGAAAGCCGTCCGCAACCGGCTCAAGTACCGAGAAAGACTCCACATCGGTCTGGTCCTGCGACGCATCGGTCCGACCCGGTGTAAACGCAACCCTAACACTCTGCCCGGCCTTCTTCGCAGCCGCCTCGACCGCCGCGCATCCACCCAACACGACCAGATCGGCGAGCGAAACCTTCTTCCCACCGGTCTGCGAATCGTTGAAAACCTTCTGTATACCCTCGAGTTTCTCCAGGATCTTCGCAAGTCTCTCCGGCTCGTTGACTCTCCAATCCTTCTGCGGCGCAAGACGAATACGCGCCCCATTGGCGCCTCCGCGCTTGTCCGAGCCACGGAACGTGGATGCCGATGCCCAGGCGGTGGAGACGAGTTCGGAGATCGACAAACCAGAATCAAGGATCTTCGCCTTCAGATCCGCGATGTCTTTCTCATCGATCAACGTGTGATCGACTGCCGGCACCGGATCCTGCCAGATCAGTTCCTCAGCGGGAACCTCTGGACCGAGATAGCGTGAGCGGGGACCCATGTCGCGGTGGGTCAACTTGAACCACGCTCGGGCAAAGGCATCCGCGAACTCCTGCGGGTTCTGGTGGAAGCGGCGTGCGATCGGCTCGTAGATCGGGTCGAATCGCAAAGACAGGTCCGCGGTGGTCATCATCGGCCGGCGCTTCTTGGACGGGTCGTGAGCGTCAACCACCATGTCCTCTTCAGCCACATCCTTGGCCAGCCACTGATGCGCGCCTGCCGGGCTCTTGACCAGCTCCCACTCGTACTTGAATAGCACGTTCAGGTAGCCCATGTCCCATTTGGTCGGCCTCGGCTTCCAGGCGCCTTCGATGCCACTGGTTATCGTGTCGCCAGCCTTGCCTGAGCGGAAGCTGCTCTTCCAGCCGAGGCCCATCTGTTCGACGGGTGCCGCTTCGGGCTCAGGGCCGACGTGGGAAACAGGGCCCGCTCCGTGGCACTTCCCGAATGTGTGTCCGCCCGCGATCAGAGCAACGGTTTCCTCGTCATTCATGGCCATACGCTCGAAGGTCTCTCGAACGTCACGCCCCGAAGCCACAGGGTCAGGGTTGCCGTTCGGCCCCTCCGGGTTAACGTAGATCAGGCCCATCTGAACCGCTGCCAGCGGGTTCTCAAGTTCACGCTCACCGGAGTAGCGCTTGTCGCCGAGCCACTCGGCTTCGGAACCCCAGTAGATGTCCTCCTCCGGCTCCCAGACGTCCTCCCGTCCCCCTCCAAACCCGAAGGTCTTGAAGCCCATCGACTCCAGCGCACAGTTGCCGGCCAGGATCATCAGGTCGGCCCAGGAGATCTTCCTGCCGTACTTCTGCTTGATCGGCCAGAGCAACCTTCGGGCCTTGTCCAGGTTCGCGTTGTCCGGCCAGCTGTTAATAGGAGCCAGACGCTGGCTGCCCGATCCCCCACCACCACGGCCATCTCCCATCCGGTATGTGCCCGCGCTGTGCCAGGCCATCCGGATGAAGAACGGTCCGTAGTGACCGTAATCGGCAGGCCACCAGTCCTGCGAGTCGGTCATGAGAGTATGAAGGTCCTTCTTCACGGCATTAAGGTCGAGCTTCTTGAACTCCTCAGCGTAGTCGTAATCCTCGCCCATCGGATTGCTGAGCGACGAATGCTGCTGGAGCATCCTGAGGTTCAACTGGTCAGGCCACCAGTCCCGGATCGACATGCCCCGGCCGACCGTCGATCCACCAGTTCGGCCCGTAACCGGGCGCTTCTTTTCTTCATCCATAGTGATCCCCCTTTCCTTGTCTCAAAGTATTCACCAGAACGGTGTCAACACAGTATGATACGGAGTCCTCCTGATTGTCAAAACGCCGCCAGCACCGAAGCACCACACGAACCAACTCTGAGTGCATATCCCTGCACAGCCATTAATGTGCTGCGGGCAGCGTCGTCACCAGACAAGCGAGAGCATTG
>PULQ01000122.1 GCA_003552465.1 Dehalococcoidia bacterium | reverse complement strand
GAACTCTGCACATAATCCCACAGACCGACCCATCGCCCCTCATGCATTATGGCCTGACACTCCAGGTCGAAAGGACGCGAGAGAGCCCCCATCATTCTTAGCACGATACCCGGGTGACGGCCGGGCGGCTCCAGTCGGGCGGCCTCCGGCTCGCGACACTCATCACGTATAGCGAGCGCTCGCCGGTCGTATCTCTTCCGGGGCACAAGATCGTAACCCCCGGGAAGAAGCGTGGGCTCTACAGGACTGGAAGCCTCAAACAGCATTTCGTGCCTCCGCTCGAACTCGTGGTAGCCGAGTGACGCGTAGAGTCTGAGTGCAGGAGTGTTGTCGGCGCGCACATGGAGCAACAGCCAGCGGGCCCCTGCCTCTTCTGCTCTCGCCCGTATGGCTTCCATAAGTGCCCGGCCGTATCCACGCTGCCGGTGGTCCCTGGCCATCATCATGGTATTGACGTACCAGCCGGGCTTCACCGGATCGACAACCACCACGCCGACCGGCGTACCGCCGACCAGACCGGTCAGAGCAATAACTGCCGGCCTGGGCAGGCGCCGCTGCAGCGGATATAGGAGGGCCATAAGCTGTATTTGCCGCCCCATACCCGACGGATTACCTCCAAACGCCTGCCTCTCGGTGGAGAACGCCTCTTCAGATATCTCCAGAAGAGGACGTACGTCGCGGGGTCGAAGATGTCTAATCGCGAGGTACTCTGTGCTTCTCATACACCAGACTCAGAGCAATGTCGGGAACGGGTCAGACAACCAAACCTGGCCCTATCCCAGTAGGCCCCTTGCCACCACAGCCGCCTTCTTGCCCGAGAGAAGCATGCCGCCGAAGATGGCACCCATCCTGGGCGACCCGAAGGCTGCGTTCGCGGTCATCCCGGTAACGATCAAGCCGGGATAGACCTCCCTCGTGTTCTCCATGATCTCGCTCTCCCCCCTCTCCGCCCACATGGACCCTTCGCCCATAACATCCCCCGTATCCGTCATGAGCTTCTTGCCAAGCTTTCTCACAACTATGCGGCACACCTCAGCATCATGGCCGGTAGCGTCCACGGCCACCTTGCACTTCACAGTCAGCGGATCCACGTGGAGCCTGGACCATGAGACCGCGCTCCAGTTCAGGACCAGTCCCATTACCCTCTTGTCTCCACGAATCATGATGTCCTCAACGCTGATCAGGTTGAAAACCATCGCGCCCGCACCTATCGCCCTCGAGCAGATGCTCGATGTAGCCTCCAGGGAATCCGCGATGTAGTACCCCTTCGAGTATTCTCTGGCGGAAACTCCAAACTCCTCCAGAATCTCTTTTCCCTCTTCCTGCAGGACTATCCGGCTGAACATCATCCCTCCCCCGGGCATGCCTCCTCCGACACGTAGCTGCCGCTCAAACACGGCCACCTTCACGTGCTGCCTGGCCAGATAGTAAGCCGTGACCAGCCCGGCCGGCCCGGCTCCCGCAATGGCAACATCCACGTCAAGCGCCTCTGCGAAGTCCTTCGTGTAGCTTTCAATGATGGCACGGGAAATGACAACTTCATCCATTCTTAGCTAACCTCCATTCGATAGCATATTCAAAGGCCCTGAACACCGCATTGCGGCCGCGGGCCTACCGGCACTCCTGATCCAGCCAGTCAAGGTAGTCCTCGTTTCCGGCGACGATGGGCAGGGCGATTATCTCGGGCACGTCATAGCTGTGGGCTCCTTTCACCAGCTCGACCACCTCAGAGAGCAGCGCCGCCCTCGTCTTGACGATGAGAAGGCTTTCCCTCTCCGAGTCGAGTTCGCCTTTCCACCAGAAGACCGAGTCCACCCCTGACACGATGTTCACGCAGGCCGCCTTCCTGGCCTCGACCAGTACTCCTGCGATCCTGCGGGCCTCCTCCTCACCGCTAACGGTGATGAAGACGACCAGTCTGTCCGTCTCGTTCATCTTCTCGCGCCGATCTCCAGCATCCTGTCGACCGCTTCTTTGGCCCTGACACGTATCTCCTCCGGAACCTTCACCTCCGGCTGCATCTCCTCCAGAGACCACAGAACCTTCTCCAGGGTTATCGACTTCATGTTGGGGCAGATCGCCTGCTCCGATATAGGGATGAACCTCTTCCCGGGATTCTCCTTCTTAAGCCGGTATATTATCCCCATCTCTGTTCCCACGATCATCTCTTCCACATCATCTCTCTGCGCGTACCTGCACATGCCACCGGTGCTGAGGACCTCGTCGGCGAGCGCTATCACCTCCGGCCTGCATTCGGGATGGACTACCAGCTTCGCTGTCGGATACTCCCTCTTCAACTCGCTTACCCTGTCGGCCGTGATCCTGGCGTGAGTAGGGCAGAAGCCCGGCCACAGGATCACCTTCTTCGCGGTCTTCGTTGACACATAGTGCCCCAGGTACTGATCGGGGATGAACAGAATCTCCTGCGCATCGAGGCTCTCGATGACCGTCACCGCATTGGCAGACGTGCAGCAGATGTCCGAATCCGCCTTGACCTCGGCTGAGGAGTTGACATAGCATACCACCACTGCCTGAGGATGCTCCTTCTTCTTCTCTCGCAGGCGTGCCGCCGTGATCATATCCGCCATGGGACAGCCGGCATGAAGGTCGGGTAGCAGAACCACCTTCTGGGGAGACAGAATAGCGGCCGTCTCGGCCATGAAGTGAACTCCGCAGAAGACGATGACCTCGGCGTTTGTCCTGGCCGCCTGCTGGCTCAACTCCAGCGAATCGCCCACGAAGTCAGCTATGTCCTGCACCTCGCCCAGCTGGTAGTTGTGGGCCAGGATCACAGCCCCCCTCTTCTGCCTCAGCACGCGGATCTTCTCGATAAGCCCGGCCTCTCTATCAGTCATCGCTCTTGACCCTCCAATCGTGGGTGTAGGCATTCATCCTCCTCCCCCTAACAAAGCCGATGAGGGTCACACCCAGGTCGCCTGCAAGTTTCATCCCCAGGCTGGTGGGAGCCGACCTGGAGATGATTATCGGTATGCCCCGCCTGGCTACCTTGAGCAGAATCTCAGAAGAAATCCTGCCGCTGGTGACAACGATACGGTATTCGGTAGGGATGTCATCCAGCAGGCACCGGCCGAATATCTTGTCTATGGCGTTGTGCCTGCCTATGTCCTCGCTGAACACCAGGATATCCCCGGCATCGCACAGTGCCGCACTGTGAACTCCGCCGGTCGTCCTGAAGATCTCAGAGCGACGCTGAAACCCTCTCATCAGGGCCAGCACCTCAGGCGACGATATCCGGCTCCGGGACTCAACCTTGAACTCCTCCTGGACGTCGGCGGCGCTGTAGAACGAGGCTCCCCTTCCGCATCCCGACGTCACGAACCTCTTGAACGGGGCATCGACGGAAGGCGAGTCGGTGCCATCGGTCTCTACCCGCGCTACTCCTCTAGCTTCATCCACTGTTATCCTCTTGATCTGTTCCTTGCCCCGCAGCAATCCTTCTGAGACAAGAAAACCCACCGCAAGGAACTTCTTCTCCCCGGGCGAACAGAGCATAGTCGCCAGTTCCCGGTTGTCCAGGATTATCGTAAGGGGGGATTCTATCACCACCACGTCATCGATGCTCTCCCTTCCCTCGTCGGAAACCCTTAGCACGGTGACATGCTCGGTCTGGTTATCCACTCTCCTCTAACCTTATCTCGTCGCCCGCTCTGACAGGTCCACCACGTAACACCCTGGCGAATATCCCCTCCCTGGGCATAATGCACTTGCCTATCTGCTGGTAGATGGCACACCCTCTATGGCACTCCTTGCCGATCTGTGTGACCTCAAGCAGAGCGTCGGCTCCGACGAGGATCCGCGTGCCCACAGGCAGAGATGCCAGCGCCAGTCCCTCTGTAGTGAGGTTCTCGGCGAAGTCCCCGGGGCCCAGCTCCAGTCCCAGCCCTCTCATCTTGTCGATACTCTCCACCGCCAGGAGGCTCACCTGGCGATGGCCATGGTCGGCATGGGCATCTCCCTCAAGCCCGAAGTCCTCTCTCAGCACGCCCTCGCCTATCGGCTGCTTCGTCGTACCCTTCTCCTCGCTCCTGCAGACCGCAACTATCTTAGCCATTCAGTTTCTTCCAGATATGCTCCTATACTCCGTACATCCTAAGCCCCGGAGGCGCCGAGTCTCTACTGATCCTGCAGATAACCGGGATATGCATGAACGGCACAGACCTGTAGATAACACCGGTTGAACATCTTGGCAAATGGCCTTGTCAGACCGACACGGATAAAGACACGACTCTGGCTCAATCTACGTGTCAACTCGTAACTGATTGCTCCCTCTCCATGCCCCCGGAGCCTTTCACTGTCACAGTAATCTCTGAATGCCAGGTCCGTGATCGGGAGGTCATAGACATCTCCCACTGCATCCGAGAACTGCATCCGATAGTCGTACCTGTCATACTTGGTCGGAGAGTACTTGACAGCGATGACCTCCCTGGCTTTCACCGTACCCATTGACCTCGAGCCCTCTCCTTCATCTACGTACTGTCTCCTGTGAACATCCGCACCGAATATGCTGGCAACCGATGCATCCAAGAGCCGCTCCAGGAGTTCCCTTCCCTCGTCATGCGAGAGTGTCCTCACCAATCTCGGCGCGTAGCGTGGGTTAATCACCCAATCCTCAGTATGCGGCGGCTTAGGTACAGGGCGGACCAGATCGAATTCGACTCGCGAAAACGGCCTGACTACGCGCCGACCACTCTTGTCCACAAGGTCGCTCTCTCGCATACCTGCGGGGCCAATATCGGGTCTCACCCCATTGCCGTCTTGATCCACCCCGAATACGCATACTTTGTCTCCCTGCATCCTTGTCAGGTCAGTTATCACCAGCTGTCTCTTCATAGGTGAACCACCTCTACATCTTCCCAATGCTCCTGGAGATACTGAGTTAAGAGGCTCCTGTGACACTTGTCAGGTGACGCTTCGGAACAAAGGAAACAGGTCTCCTTGTGAAAAAAGGCCCTGTCAAGCTCATCTAACACATTCCTGCCGGCAAGAAGCCCGGTATACTCTCTGGCATAGACATCCCAATTCTTGCTCTGCACATACTCATCTCTCATCTTCTTCGTAGGCGCAAGAAACTCAAAGTGATAATAGTCCGCACCACACAACTCCACCAGGAAATACTTCAAGTCGTCTCTCTTAGCGAATCCGGCAAGCTGAGAGACGTTGTTGATCCTCACATCAACCACCTGCTTGATGCCGTTTCTTCTCAGGGTGTCGAAGAAATCTCTAGCAGTCTTCTTGGTGAACCCGATAGTGTAGACCCTCATAGTAGCTGGATCACAGGAGGGTGAGCTGAGCTGCCTCCTTCTCCGCCTTCTCCGTTGATCTATCCCCCCTTATGTGATACACATCCACTCCCCTGTCTAGTAACGTCTGAGCGACAAGATGATGCCGATGACACTTGTGGGGATCCTCTTCACTGCACATTATCGCAACGCTCTTTCTTTGTGCCAACCCGATTAACCTCGTAATCCCCTCCTGATACCAGCTTCGCTCCATCACTCTTTCGTAGACGATCTTGCCATTCTCATAACATCCGTCGTCTCTCGGCTGTCCACCGAGCATGTTCCCCACATACTCGTCGGCCAGATACAAGTACTCAATGCCTGCGACACGCAGCCTTGCGCGTATGCTATGCATGCCGAACTGAGGCGCGTATTTGCTGAACGGTGTACTTCTTACATCCACCACGGCCTCGATACCATCCAGCAGTGCAATGAACTCATCAAGCTCGATATTGCTGTGTCCGACTGTGTATATGTTGCCTGAATTCGAGGTTTCCGCTGTCTGCACGTGGCACCAACCTATATGGCCCCCGCCGCATCACGGCCGGCGAAGGACATCATCTCCATCAGCCCCTGTCATCAGGGCTTCCCGAATTCTACCACAAACCGGTTTCCTTACGTTCACGCACTGCACTACAACAGGGAGTATAAGTACCCCAGCAGCAGCGACATCGCGCTGACCACGAGGAGATACACGGCGAGGATCCGGGATCCCAGTTCCTTTCTGAGCACCAGGATGTTGCCCCAACTGGTTATCGGGCCCACCAGCAATATCACCATCCCCGCACCTATGTTCAGTCCCTGTAACACAAGCGCGTCGACCAGAGGAACGCTCGCTGTGGAACAGACGTAGATGATCAGCCCGAGACCGAGGCCGAAGGGAAAGCCCAGTGCCCCGCTCAGATGATCGCCCACGAACTCGCCAATAGGAGCAGCGGCCGTCACCAGGGCCGCCAGGGCAAGGCCCAAAAGCAGCCAGGGGCCGATATCCTTGACCATGTCCACGAACGCGTATCGAAACACGTGCTTCATCCTGTGAGCGACATTCCGCGAGCCAGCGCCCACATACTCATCGGGTTTCTTCTCAAAGGCCTCCCGGCAGTGCGAGCAGCAGAAATAGTAGACCTCCCCGCGGCACTCGGCACTCGTTGCCCCGTCCATCTCGACAGTCGCCCCGCAGACGGGGTCTCTGGCAGTACACTCACACTGAGGCGATTGAACTGATACTCTGCGCCCGATCAGGTTACCCACCAGACCCATGGTCAGACCCATGACCACCACGGCCAGGTACAGAAACGCGGTGAACCCAATCCCGAGCAGGGCATAGCACACGAGAAGCGCGGTTATCGAAGTGGCCGGAGTGGCCACCAGGAAGGCGAGAACCGAACCCAGCCTCGCACCTTTTCGGTGCAGACTCAATGCCACGGGAAGGGCGCCCAGGCAGCAGAGAGGGATGATCGTCCCGGCAAATGTGCAGTACAGCAGCGGCCTTATCCCCCCTCCTCCCAGGTGCCTGTCCACCCACTCAGGAGAGACGAACTCGTGGATGAGGCCGCTCAGCAACAACCCGATCGCGAGATAAGGCAGTACGTCGACCAGGTAGTCCAAAAAGACCAGGAAGAACTGCTCCACAGTCAACTCCGTCTGCCTTCTATCGTCGCTCCACCCAGCACGAGATCATCTTCGTAGAAGACCACTGCCTGGCCCGGCGTGATCGCCATCTGCGGCTCATCGAACCCGACATGGGCCCTGCCTTCAGCGAGCGGCGTTATCGTTGCTTCAGCCTCCCTGTGGCGATACCTTATCCTTGCCTTCGCCCGTACAGGCCCGGCAGGAATCTTCGCGATCCAGTTCACATCCGAGGCCGTAAGCTCGCCGGCGAATAACTCCTCTCTCCCGCCCACTATGACCGCGTTCTTGTCCGCGTCGATATCGACCACGTATAACGGCTCTCCGGCGGCGATACGAAGCCCCCTCCTCTGTCCGATGGTGTGATACGCGACACCCCTGTGCCGCCCGAGCAGCCTGCCTTCCCTGTCCAGTACCGGCCCCGGCTGCGCCGAACCCTCCACCAGGAAGGAGTACCCTCCCGAGATGAAGTCCTGGCTCTCCGCTTTGCCATCGACGCTCAGCCCCAGGCGAGACGCTATCTTCCTGACCTCCTGCTTGGTCCGGCCTCCCAGCGGGAAAAGAGAACTACCGAGCTGTTCCTGGGAGAGCGAGAAGAGGAAGTAGGACTGGTCCTTCCGCAGGTCCCTGGCCTTTCTGAGCAGATGCCGGCCGCTCTCGTCATCGTATTCAACCCGAGCGTAGTGACCGGTGGCGAAGAGATCGAACTCAACTCCGTTGTTGCGTGCCACTCTGCCCATGGCTCCGAACTTGACCTCCCGGTTGCATTCCACGCAAGGATTGGGAGTCCTCCCCGACAGGTACTCCCGCCGGGAGTAGTCAAGAACATGCGCCCGGTATTCGCTGCGCAGGTCAAGAACATGGCAGGGAATGCCCAGAATACCCGCAACCCTGCGGGCATCTTCGATATCGCTCTCCTCATCAGGCCCGTAGCAGCCTCGAGGTCCGGCTTCAGTTGTGAGCGTCTCATCATCCCAGATCCTCATCGTGACGCCGGTGACCGCATAGCCCTGTTCCTTGAGAAGGGCTGCAGCTACAGAGGAGTCCACCCCTCCACTCATAGCCACCAACACTCTATTCATTGTTCTCAGCTATTGGGACACACTGGTGAGGCACCCGGGCCGGGGCAGTTCAGCCCCCCTTGGAGACGATACAGGCACCGACGTCCTGCGGGCTCCCGGCGGTCCTGAACCGGTTCCTACGATTCTGTCGGTTCTGATTTCTGTGTCTTCTTCGACCTGTAGTCGGCGATGGCCGCTTTGAGCGCGTCCTCGGCCAGCGACGAGCAGTGCATCTTGGCCGCCGGCAGGCCATCCAGGGCCTCGGCTACCGTCTTGTTGGTGATGGAAAGGGCCTCATCCAGGCTCTTCCCCTTCACCATCTCGGTGGCCATGGAACTCGTGGCGATGGCAGCCCCGCATCCAAAGGTCCTGAATCTGGCATCTGAGATAACGCCGTCCTTCACCTTGATCTGAAGTTCCATGACGTCTCCGCATATCGGATTTCCAACGCGTCCCACCCCGTCGGGGTTCTCAATCTCCCCCACATTCCGCGGGTTTTTGAAGTGGTCCATCACCTTCTCGCTGTACAACGAAGATACGTCAGCCATTGTCTGTTTCACCTCTCACTTAGTAGTTCGCGGTATCAAGTACCCGGTTCATGCTCTACCGACGAGCAATGAAGCTCAGCCGGAGATCAGTTGATCAAGCCATTCGTTCAACTCAGCCTTACTCCCGAAAGCCCCTCGTTTGATGCCACGGATCATCCCTTCCTCATCGATAAGCACCAGAGTGGGAAGATGTCTCACGCCGTAGGCAGCTCCTGTCGTCTGCCTCGTATCCAGAGCTATCGTGAATGTTATGTCATCATCGGTATGTGATCTGACCCTGTCTTCACCTTCACCCAGGTTGATGCCGACAAACTCGATCCCGTCTCTCCTCTCTTCATACGCTGCCTGCAGGTATGGCTGCTGCACAATGCAGAAATGGCACCAAGTGGTCCAGAAGTTGAGCAGAACCCACTCTCCTCTAAGCTGGCTCAGTTCCACCGTTCCACCATCAAGTGTGGGCAGACTGAACTCGGGTGCCGCATCTGCGACCACTCCGTCACCACCCCGACCACCGAGCAATGGACACCCCGCAACCCGCATTACCACCACAACAACCAGGACCACCACCAGCACTCCCACCACTGACCACTGTATTATCCTTCTTCGACGCATCGTATCCCCCATTATACCGTAAGTAACGAGATCAGGCGGGTGAGAGTGCCGCTCAGCAGCCCGATTCCCACCACTATGAGCAGAATCCCGCTGATCACCGACACGACATTGGCGCGCCGGCTCAGCCACGAGATGACCGGCGTTGCCGATCCCATGGCCAGCCCAATAGCGATAAAGGGTAGACCGAGACCCACCGAGTAGGCAAGCAGCAGGTAACTCCCCTGCCATGCAGTCTCGGTACCTGAAGCGAGCGCGAGGATGCCCGCCAGTATCGGCCCCACGCAGGGCGTCCATCCCAGGGCGAAGGCAGCTCCAAGTCCCAGCGATCTCAGATACCCCGGCCTGTTGTCAAAGGAGCGATTGAAACGCATCTCATAGTTGAGCCAGGACACCCTCCGGGCAAGCAGCAGCCAGATTCCGAACACCACCAGCACGCTGCCGGCTACCCTGTAGAGCACAGTCGTGGGGACGACACTTCCTATCAACCCCAGCGAGGCGCCCAGCGCAACGAACACGATGGTAAATCCGATGACGAAGGTAACAGCGTGAAGGACGACGCGCCGGCGGCTGACCTCCGGTGTCAACGACGTGGCACCCGCCAGGTTGACTACGTAGACGAGCGCCAGCGGCAGAACGCAGGGCGAGAGGAACGATAGAACTCCGCCGCTGAACGCGACCCCCAGTGACAATCCATCCATGTGATGTTGGCCCTAAATGCACCTTCCCACTGATACTATCGCCCACCCCGACATGCTAGGCATTATCTCCGATCACCTCTCCCTTCACCCCGATCTTGACTGTATCAAGAGGTATATCCTTACTCGCCTTCTTCAGGGCCTCCCGGGCGATATGCACAAGCCCGTGACAGCACGGAACCTCCATGTGCACGACCTTCAGACTCCTGACATCGGCAACCCGGATGATCTCGGCAACCTTATCGATATACGCATCCAGATCATCGAGCTTGGGACAACCAATGGCGACGGCCTTCCCCTTCAGGAAGTCCCGGTGAAAGTCGCCATACGCAAAAGGCACGCAGTCCGCCACCAGCACGAGGTCGGCATTCCGTAGATACGGGGCATGTGGGGGCACCAGGTGAAGCTGTATCGGCCACTGCCGGAGTTCGGACTTGACCCTCTCCGTTGCCGGCGCAGCCTGGCCCCTGTCCTCCCACTGCAGCATCTTCGCGGAGGGACACGAGCCTATCCCGGAATGAGAGTGGTGTTGAGGTAGTTCATCCGCATGAGCCCTCAGGTGGGCCAGGTGCTTCTCAAGGAGCTCCGGCGACTTCTCTTTGATATGCGCGATCACCCCCTCTTCGTCGTACTCCTCGACTTCTTTTTCCTCGATAGTCAGCGCCCCCTGGGGACAATCACCCATGCAGGCCCCGAGACCGTCACAGAAGCTCTCCTTGACCAGCCTCGCCTTGCCGTCGATGATCTGCAGCGCCCCTTCGGGACAGGCGGGAATACAGAGCCCGCAGCCATCGCACTTCTCCTCATCGATCCGGATCATCTTCCTCGTCACTGTTGCCATCTACTCAATCTCCTTCAGCAACTCGGCGATCTTCTCCTTGAGAAGCGCCACCGTCTCGCGGTATGACTCAATGCCCTTGCCCTTGGGATCGGGAATCTCCCACTCTATCTTCTCGGCCCCCGGGATCACAGGACAACCAACATCACAGCCCATGCTGACCGCTATATCGATGGGTTCTCCATCCTGTATGCCCTTCGGCTTGCCGCGCCACGGGATACCCTCCTCCTTCAACGCCTGTACTGCTTCCGGGGCCACCTCGTCTGCGGGATCGGTCCCCATGCTCATGAACTCAAGATTGGGCCTTTCGCTCATCTTCCTGGCCAGCGCCTCCGCCATCTGGCTCCTGCACGAGTTCCCCAGGCACACGAAGGCGATCCGTTTCTTCTTGAGCCTCTGGTACATCTCCTCACCCACGCATTCCACGGCATACTTGCACCACTGCACACAGCTCTCCAGGTCGCTGTAGATGGTGAAGCCGCATTTCGTACACCGGGTAAGCATCTCGTTGGAGAAGATCTCCACCTCATTGCCGCATTCGGGACACTTCTTAACTATGATCGTGGGCGTTCGTATGTGGACCGCCCCGGGACACTTGTCAAACATGTTCACTACCTGCCATTCCCAGTATTGGACTCACCCACTGCTCTTGAGCAGAGGGGACATCGCCCTCAACCTCCTGACTATGCCGGGCAGGACCTCCAGCACCCGGTCGACGTCTTCTCCGGTGTTCTCACGTCCCAGGCTGAATCGAAGCGAGCCGTGCGCCTGCTCGTGTGAGAGGCCAAGCGCCAGGAGAGCATGAGAGGCCTCAAGGCTTCCCGAGCTACAGGCCGAGCCGGTGGAAACACATATGCCCTCAAGGTCAAGGTTGAGCAGCATCGATTCGCCCTCCGCATAGTCGATACTCACGTTGACGTTATTGGGCAACCTCTTCGTTGGATGACCGTTAAGGCGGATGTGGTCGATCCGCTCCTCGAGACCCTTGATCAGCCTGTCACGGAGGTCACTCAGCCGCCCTGCCTCCCCGTCCATCCCCGCGCCGGCAAGCTCCACAGCCTTGCCGAACCCCACGATGGAGGGAACGTTCTCCGTGCCTGCCCGGCGTTTCTTCTCCTGGCCTCCTCCATGCACGAGCGATACCAGCCTGGTGCCCTTTCGAACATAAAGCGCACCCACTCCCTTGGGCCCGTATAGCTTGTGCGCGGACATAACGAGCAGGTCGACATTCAGTTCATCCACATTCACCGGAACGTGCCCTACCGTCTGAACCGCGTCCGTGTGGAAGGGTATCTCCGCCTCCCTGGCGATCTCCCCTATCTCGCCTATCGGCTCGATCGTCCCCACCTCATTGCTGCCGTGCATCACAGAGATCAGGATCGTCCTGTCGGTTATCGCCTTCTTCACATCGGCGGGATCGACCAGCCCGTATCGATCGACGGGCAGAAAGGTTATCGTGAACCCCCGCTTCTCAAGGAACTTGCAGGCCTCCTCCACCGCGTGATGCTCGATGGAAGTGGTGATGATGTGATCTCCCCTCTTTTCCCCGGCAAAGGCCACCCCCTTGATGGCCAGGTTGTCGGCCTCCGAACCCCCACCCGTGAACACGATCTCGTCACTCCGGGCGCCGATGAGCTTCCCAACCATGTCTCTAGCATCTTCCACGGCCTGCTTTGCCTCCTGGCCATAGGAGTGAATACTCGACGGATTGCCGAAAGATTCGCCGAAAAAGGGCATCATAGCGGTGACCACCTCCGGATG
>PULQ01000013.1 GCA_003552465.1 Dehalococcoidia bacterium | reverse complement strand
TGGGGTATACCCAGCCTGCCGGCTCCGAGCATGCTGAGATCATGGCTCTTCGTCAGGCTGACGACAGGGCGCGCGGTGCTTCAATGTACGTTACACTCGAGCCCTGTTCGCACTATGGCCGTACGCCGCCCTGCGCTGAAGCGATAATCAGGGCGGGAGTTTCCGAGGTTCACGTAGCTGTGCTTGACCCTAACCCGGTGGTTTCCGGGCGCGGAATAGGCAAACTGAACGAAGCGGGCATCAAGACCTACGTCGGCATGTGCGAACAAGAGGCCTGTGAGATAAACGAGGCATACATCAAACACATCACCACGGGTCTGCCTTTCGTGATAGCGAAGTTCGCTATGAGCCTCGATGGCAAGATCGCGACCAGAACGGGTGACTCGAAATGGATAACCGGGAAGGAGGCGAGGAAGTATGCCCATGGCCTGCGCTATGGGGTGGATGCCATCATGGTAGGTGCCAACACGATTGTTGCTGACGACCCTCATCTGACGGCAAGGGGTTGTGGCGGTCGTGGTGGTACGGGGAAGATGCAGCCCCTGCGGCTGATAGTCGACAGCACAGGAAGGGTGCCGGTGGAGGCGCATGTTTTCGAGCCGCCGGGTGGGGTTGTGCTTGCGGTGACGGAGGCACTTGATCCTGCAAGGAGGGATGAGTTCGTGAAAGTCGGCGCAGAAGTTCTGGAACTGCCCGCTAGGGGACGAGGCGTCGATGTTGTTGAGTTGTTCAGGTTGTTGGGGAGACGGGGAATCGTGACTGTTCTGGCAGAAGGCGGGGGTGAGTTGCTGGGGTCGCTCTTCGATCACGGCCTGGTGGACAAAGTCATGGTATTCATCTCGCCGGTCATAATAGGAGGCAAGGGAGCTGCGACGGTTGTCGGAGAAGGAGTCGATGTGATGACGGCAGCTCTGAGGCTCAAGCGAGTTGACATAAAGATTTTCGGCGATGACGTGCTGGTAAGCGGATATGTGGGCAATGGGCTGCCGCAGAATCAGTAGTCTTCCATGGGGGCATTCGCGTGTTCACCGGTATCATCGAAGAGATAGGTATAGTCAAGGGGATAGGCCGCGATCGCCTGGCCTTCGAAGTCGTCGAGGCGCTGGAAGGGATGAGAGAGGGGGATAGCATCGCGGTGAACGGCGCCTGCCTTACCGTGGTCTCCTTGGAAAAGCGTGGGGTCAGTGCTAATATTACGGCAGAGACTCTGCGTCGCACGAACCTGGGTGGCCTACATCGGGATGACCGCGTGAATCTGGAGAGGGCACTTGTACTGGGAGGGCGACTCGGGGGTCATCTCGTTCTAGGCCACGTGGACGATACAGGAGAAGTGATGGATATCAAGGGTGAAGAGGGCGGACAGGTAATGAGGATCTCGGCTCCCGCCAAGCTGATGCCATACATAGTGGACAAGGGTTCTATAGCTGTCGATGGTGTCAGTCTAACCGTCGCGGCCTTCGAAGCGTTCTCGTTCTCGGTGTCCCTGGCTCCGTACACCATGGAGAAGACTACACTGGGAGTGAGAAGGCCCGGCGATGTGGTCAATCTGGAGACCGATGTCATCGCCAAGTATATTGAGCGGTTGAAGGAGCGGAGCAGATCGGAGCTTACATTTGAGTTTCTCAGCGAATACGGATTCACCGGGGGGGCAGATGCTGGCTAGTGTCTCTGAGGCGATTGAGGACATACGAGCAGGCAGGTTCATCATCCTTGTGGATGACGAGTCTCGGGAGAATGAAGGCGACCTGGCGATCGCTGCCGAGAAGGTCACACCCGAGGCCATCAACTTCATGGCCAAGCATGGCCGGGGGTTGATCTGCCTTCCCATTATCGGGCAGAGGCTCGACGAACTCGGAATACCGTTGATGGTCAGCAACAATACGTCACGTTTCTCGACGGCCTTCACGGTGTCTATAGAGGCCAGGGACAAGGTGACGACCGGGATCTCCGCCTTCGATAGGGCGCAGACCATAAAGACGGTTATCGATCCTGATACAAGGGCCGGGGATCTGGTACAGCCGGGGCATGTATTCCCGATCCGGGCCAGGGAAGGCGGAGTTCTTGTACGGGCCGGTCACACCGAAGCCATTGTTGATCTTGCCAGGCTGGCCGGACTGTATCCTGCGGGCGTCATATGTGAGATCATGAATGAGGATGGCACCATGGCTCACATGCCTCAGCTTGAGTCCGTTGCGGCTGACTTCGACCTGAAGATCGTGGCCATCGCCGATCTGATCGCCTATCGAATACGGCATGAGAAGCTGGTGCAGAAAGTCACGGAGGCGAGACTGCCCACAAAGTATGGCGACTTCAGGGCCGTGGCATACAGGAGTGCCGTTGATGCGGCAGAGCATATCGCCCTGGTCAAAGGCGACGTATCCGGTGATGATCCGGTATTGGTCCGTGTCCACAGTGAGTGCCTGACAGGAGATGTCTTCGGGAGTTTGAGGGGCGATTGTGGTGCTCAGATCGAGATGGCATTGCAGCGCATAGTCGAAGAGGATCGTGGTGTGTTCCTGTACATGAGACAGGAGGGACGTGGGATAGGGTTTCACAACAAACTCTGTGCCTACGCTCTACAGGATCAGGGGATGGATACAGTGGAGGCCAACATGGCTCTGGGTTTCGGTCCTGACCTCCGGGATTATGGGATCGGCGCTCAGATCCTGGCCGACCTCGGTCTGCGCACTATTCGCCTTCTCACAAACAACCCCAAGAAAGTCATCGGGCTGGAGAGCTATGGAATCAGCATAGTGGAAACCGCCCCACATATAGCTCCGTCTACTCCATATAACATCCGCTATTTGCAGACCAAGCAGGAGAAACTGGGGCACATTCTAGGCATAGAGGAGGGCAAGTGATGGCCAACCAGTACGAAGGTATCCTGATAGGAAAGGGCTTCAAGTTCGGTGTGATCGTCTCGCGTTTCAATGAGTTGATAACCACGAAGCTGCTTGACGGTGCTAGAGACGCCTTTCTACGGCACGGGGTGAACGAGGATGACATCGATGTGGTCTGGACTCCGGGTTGTCTGGAGATCCCTCTGACGGCCAAGAAGCTGGCAGAAGCCGGCCGTTACAACTCAGTGGTATGCCTGGGTGCGGTGATACGGGGTGGCACTCCGCACTCCGAGTATGTCGCATCCGAGGTGAACAGAGGGATAGGCAAAGTCAGCCTGGATACCGGCCTGCCAATCATACAGGGTATAATCACGGCTGAGAATCTGGAGCAGGCGATTCAGCGGGCGGGCGCGAAAGAGGGAAACAAAGGGTTCGCCGCCGCAGTGAGTGCCATTGAGATGGCAAATCTGCTCAAGGTCCTTCAGTGATCTTGAAGACCTTGTCTCCTCGCCTGACCCTGTCGGGCACCTCTATGCCTATCAGGTCCCCGACTGTGGCTTCAGTGACACTAACCCGGTCGATCTGCATAGATCTAACCGGTAGTTCCATGTCTGTGGATCCGCCCCTGATGCGGATCTTGTCACCTATCCTCAGTGCGCCGGTTAGCTGTATGCCGGCCACCACGGGCTTAGCGAAGAAGTCCGTCACCTTACCGATCTCCAGTTCGGACACTTCGAAGGCACCTCCTTTGTGAAGACATGGTACACCCTGGCAAGCCCGAAAATCAACATCAACAGCCTAGCGCACCTTGACAAGTCATCCGGGTGCACGTATGATAATAAGCTAAACGAATCTGATTGGAGGTGGGAAGTCATGACCGAAAAGAAAGCAGGGCAACCATATACTGCGGAGGAGATACTCTCCTTCGATCGAATCCGGAGGGCGATGACGAGCAGGGTGCTGGACAGGATAGAGGAACTGTGGCAGGGTAAGCAGCCAATCGGTGTTGAGCAGATGAACGAGGTGATTGCGGACGAGTGGCAGAGGGTGAAGGAGGCGGTAAGGTCGTCGCCAGCCGCCAGAGATGCCTTTCGTAAGTACCTGGAGCGTACTATAGCCGAGCAGATAGATAAGCTGATGCAGGAAGATAAGGCTGAACTGGAGTCTCTGGGAGTTGTAGAGAAGAGTCTTTGACGTGGTTTCGAAGGATGGAGCAGGCCCCGTTGAACAGGTCAACCATGACCGGGACATGGGGCTTATCGTAAAACGCCTCGATATGCTGGATGAGAGGTTAGACAATATGGATTCGATTGTTACATCGCTCGTGGAGAGAGTGATGGGTCGACCTCTTGTGATGGAGATAAACTGTCCGAACTGCGGCGAGACTGTACAGGTTAACGTCACCAGTGGTGTGAGGTTGCGAGGTCGAGAGTAGCCGGGCAGATCGCCTGATCCACGTCGATGGTGAACGTCTGCGCCCCCGATGAACAATCCCCTCCTGTCTCCCTTCCGTTTGGAGGTATTTGCCCTGTGTATTGGCGTCTGCTACAATCGGCGAGCGGGCGGTTAGCTCAGTGGTTAGAGCGCTGCGTTGACATCGCAGAGGTCACTGGTTCAAATCCAGTACTGCCCATTTTCTTGTTGTGGCGTGCCCGGCAATCAGCTTCAAGCGTGGATGTGAAATGATAGCAAAAGAAAGGGAAGAGAGAGAGGAGCGTATGCATCATTCTGCCGCGCATATCATGGCCGAGGCAGTACAGCAGCTGTTCCCCGGGGCAAGACTCGGCATAGGGCCCACGATCATAAACGGCTTCTACTATGACTTCGAGTTATCGCGTCCGCTGACACCGGATGACCTTCCCCTGATTGAGGATAAGATGAGGGAGATTATTGGGCAGGATGAGCCTTTTGTTGTTGAGGAGATGGGTAAGGACGAAGCCAGGCATCTCTTCTCGGACCAGCCCTACAAACTGGAACTCATCGACGAGATCCCCGATGCAAGTGTGACCGTGTACAGCCAGGGATCCTTCGTTGATCTGTGCCGCGGTCCCCATCTGGACAGCACGGGCCAGGTCAGGGAGTTCAAGCTTACTCATATAGCCGGTGCATACTGGCGGGGGGACGAGAAGCAGCCGATGCTGCAGAGGATCTATGGGGTGGCTTTTGACAGCAGGGCGGAGCTAGACGAGTATTTGGTTCGCCAGGCCGAAGCTGCCAGGAGGGATCACAGAAAGCTGGGAAAGGAGCTCGATCTCTACAGTACTCACGAGGAGATCGGCCCGGGTCTGATCTGCTGGCATCCCAAGGGGGCTGTGATAAGGGAGGTAATAGAGGACTTCTGGAGGGCAGAGCATCACAGGCGAGGCTATGATGTCGTCTACACACCGCATATCGCCAAGCTGGATCTGTGGAAGACCAGCGGGCACTGGGATTTCTACAGAGACTATCTGTTTTCGCCGATAGAGATGGAGGGGCATCAGTATATGCTGAGGCCCATGAACTGCCTGGGTCATATTCTGATATACAAGAGCGAACTACGGAGTTATCGGAGCCTGCCCATCAGGTATGCCGAGCTGGGCACCGTATACAGGTATGAACGGACCGGGGTTCTGTACGGCTTAGCCCGGGTAAGAGGTTTCACCCAGGATGATGCTCATATCTTCTGTCGGACTGATCAGGTCGAGGAGGAACTGGTGGGAGTGCTGAACCTGGTGCAGTTTATGATGTCCAGTTTTGGTTTTGGGGAGTATGAGGTGTTCCTGTCAACGCGTCCTGACAGGTATGCGGGAACAGCATCAATGTGGGAGGAGGCCACTGAATCGTTGAGGCGTGCTCTGGAGAGACTCGAGTTGCCATACGAGGTGGACCCGGGCGAAGGCGTCTTCTACGGACCGAAGATCGATGTGAAGCTCAAGGATGCCCTCGGGCATGAGTGGCAGGGCCCCACCATTCAGGTTGACTTCAACTTGCCACAGCGATTTGATGTCTGTTATATTGGTGAAGATGGCTCAGAGCATACTGCGGTGATGATACACCGTACGGTTCTGGGAGCCATGGAGCGTCTTCTGGCTTGTCTCACAGAGCACTATGGCGGCGCCTTCCCGGTGTGGTTGTCACCGGTGCAGGCCGTGATAATCCCAATAGCGGATCGTCATGTGGACTATGCCCATCAGATCGAGAGTGATCTGATGAACGGGGGCATTAGAGCCCGCGTTGATGACCGGCCTCAGAGGATGAACATGAAGATAAGAGAGGCCCAATTGGAGAAGGTGCCGTATATGCTTGTAGTGGGTGACAAGGAGATGACTTCAACGAGCGCATCGATTCGGTTGAGAAGCGGTGAGGATCTGGGGCTGGAGACCGTGAAAGAGATCAAGAGCAGGATAGCATCAGCTGCGGAGGAGAGACTCTGAGTACATTTCGAGGGAGTAGACGGAGCACAGTCAGAGAAGTACCGACTAACAGGAGAATTAGGGCCAGGGAAGTCCGTCTTATAGGAGAGGACGGGAAGCAGCTCGGCGTAGTCCCTCTGCAGAAAGCGTTGCAGACTGCTCAGGAGCAGGGTCTGGACCTGGTGCAGGTGGCTAACACGACTCCGCCGGTGTGCCGCATTCTGGACTACGGCAAGTATAAGTATGAGCAGACGAAAAAAGATCGCAAGGCAAAGAAGAGCCAGAGAGTCGGGTTGCTCAGAGAGGTGCGTCTGAGACCGAAGATAGAAGAACACGATCTACAGGCGAAGATCAAGACTACCAGGAAGCTACTGGAGCAGGGCAACAAGGTAAAGCTGCTGTTGAGATTCCGAGGACGTGAGATCGTTTATCCCGAACTGGGGTGGAAGGTTCTGCGCGAGGTAGCTGAAGCTTCGAAGGACCTGGCTGTCGTAGCCAGCACTGCCAACGAGCAGAGGAGTATATCGTTGGTGTTGGCGCCTGTTTCTCTGAAAAAGCCAAAGGAGACCGAGACAAATGCCGAAACTGAAAACACATAAAGGGGCTAAGAGCCGCTTTCATGTCACAGGCAGTGGCAAGCTGATGCGCATGAAGTGCGGCAAGAGCCATCTGAGACGGAAGAAGGCCCCCAGAACCAAGCGCCTATATGATGAGAAAGTGCCGGTATCGCCACAGGACAGGAAGAGGCTGAGGAGACTGCTACCCTACTAGTGGGGGTTGCAAGTAGCAAGCTATGAACGTAGATGTGCTGGTGCCGGTCTTCGGGATAGTGTTTGTCTTCAGCATACCACTATTGGCGATCTGGACTGAGTACAGAAGAGACAAAGCGCTGATCGAGAAGGGACTCTATCAGCCATCCCAGCCTTCTGCCCGTCCCAGTTGGGTGCTACTGCTGGTGGGCGCTATAGTGACCGGCATAGGAATCGCCGGGCTCACCAGTGCGTTCGTCTTCGATCTGGGCAGGTGGGCAGGCATACCGGGCCTTGTCTTCCTGTGTGTCGGTGCCGGTCTGATAGTAGTGTACTCGGTTACCAGAAAGAAAGACGATGGTGCCTAGAGGGCAAAGGAGGGATCTTGCCAAGAGCGAAGAGCGGGAAAGTTACTCACAGACGACATAAGAAGGTGCTTGAGTTAACCAAGGGGCATAGGGCGGCCAGGCACAAGCTTTACAGAACCGCCAATGAGTCCATGCTTCATGCCCTTGACTATTCGTACCGTCACCGTCGCGAACGGAAGGGAGACTTCAGGGCGCTATGGATCACCCGCATAAACGCCGGGGCACGTTTGAACGGGCTCACATACAGCCAGTTGATGGCAAGGTTGAGGAGGTCTAACGTAGGCATCAACCGAAAGATGCTGGCCGAGATGGCAGTTCGCGATCCCTCAGGTTTCTCTGCGTTGGTTGCATCGGTCACCAGAGATGACCTGTCTCGCGCAGAGTAACGTGTCGCCTCGACACTCTGTACGTTCTGAACGGCGATCGTGCTGCTTGGTGTCCAATGCTGGAACTACTCAACGGTCTTCATGCACAGGCTCTGGATGAACTAGGCAAGGTCAGTGATCTTCGCGAGTTGGAGTCCTGGCGCGTACGTCATCTCGGTAAGAAGAGCGATCTGACGCGGATTCTCCGGTCTCTGTCTGCCCTGCCTGCGGAGGAACGACCCGTAGTGGGCAACAGGGCCAACGAGGTTAAGAGGGATCTCGAGGCCGGTCTCAGGGATAGGGAGGCCATCCTGCGACAGGACTTTCTTGTTTCTGCCTCGCAATCGCAGCGACTCGATGCAACACTTCCGGGCCGTCCTTTTGCTTACGGCGGGATTCACCCTGTAACTCAGACGATCGAGGACATATGCGATGTATTCGGGCAGATGGGCTTTCAGACGGTGGAAGGGCCCGATGTCGAGACCGAGTACTACAACTTCGAAGCTCTGAACATACCTCAGCATCATCCGGCACGCGATATGTTTGCCACCTTATGGATCGAGCCGGATACTGCGGGAGAGCAGATACTTCTGCGAACTCACACCTCACCAATGCAGATAAGGCTCATGGAGGAGCAGAGTCCGCCCATTAGAGTGATCGTACCCGGGCGGGTCTACAGGTATGAGGCGACCGACGCGACCCACGAATCCATGTTTCATCACGTTGAGGGTCTGGCCGTCGACAAGAACATAACACTGGCCGATCTCAAGGGTACTCTGATTGAGTTTTGCCGCTGCCTCTTTGGAGAAGAGAGAAAGGTGCGCTTCCGCTGCGATTACTTTCCGTTTGTCGAGCCCGGAGCTGAGATAGCCATTGAGTGCCTGGCATGCACAGTCGATGGTTGCAGGTTGTGCGGTGGCAGCGGATGGATCGAGATCCTCGGTGCAGGAATGGTGCATCCTGACGTCCTGGCGCGAGTAGGTATCAACCCTGAGGTGTACAGCGGGTTTGCCTTTGGAATGGGAGTTGAGCGCCTGCCCATGCTTCGATACGGCATCGATGATATCCGTCTATTCTACAGCAACGACCTCAGGTTTTTGAGGCAGTTCTAACATACCAGGTGGTGATATGAGAGTTTCGCTCAAGTGGCTTCGCGATTATGTTGATATAGCGCTCAGTGCCCGGGAACTCGGGGATAGACTGACAGCTGCCGGCCTGGAACTCAACGACATAGAGCATATTGGAGAAGCCTGGGACAATGTTGTTATTGGGGAGGTTGTGACTCTCAACCCTCATCCCGATGCGGATCGACTTACGCTGGCGACCGTCGACCTCGGTGCAGAGCGATTCACCGTTGTCTGTGGGGCTCCCAACATCGGAGTCGGCCAGAGGGTGCCTTTTGCCCGCATCGGAGCGAAGCTCATAGACGGGCGGACCGGCGAGGCGACGGCTCTCAAGAAGGCAAGGATACGGGGTGTCGTGTCGGAGGGCATGGTGTGCTCTGAGAAAGAGCTGGGTCTTTCAGACGATCATGACAGTATACTGGTCCTGTCCCCGGACGCGCCTGTAGGGGCACCTCTCGGTGATTATCTGGGAGACGTCGTTCTCGATCTGGACATAACACCTAATCGCCCGGACTGTCTGTCGGTAACAGGAGTTGCCCGAGAGATCGGTGCGCTAACAGATAGGCAGCTTAGTCTTCCGTCAGCGGACTATGCTGAGTCAGGGGACTCCGTACACTCTCTTGTTTCCGTTGACATAACTGCTCCCGATCTCTGTCCCAGGTACTGTGCCGGTCTGATTACCGGGATCAGGGTAGGCCCCTCTCCGGGATGGATGCAGCAGCGGCTGGCTAGCAGCGGCATGCGCCCCATCAACAACGTTGTTGACGTCACCAACTATGTTATGCTCGAATACGGTCAACCCCTTCATGCTTTCGACTATGACAGGCTTGTGGGCCGCCGGATCGTGGTTCGCAGAGCGGGACAGGGCGAGTCCATAACCACCATCGATGGAGTGGAGCGTCGTCTGGATCCGGATATGCTGGTCATAGCGGATCAGGAAAGGGCGATAGCGGTTGCCGGGATCATGGGTAGCGGAGCTTCCGAGGTTACGGGCGAGACAAGGTCCGTCCTCCTGGAGTCGGCCAACTTCGACCGGGTGGCGATTCGCCGCGGGTGTGATCGACTCCGACTACGAAGCGAGGCCTCTCTGCGTTTTGACAAGGGCCTCAATAGTGGATTGCCGCCGATGCCTTTGAAGCGTGCAATGCAACTGTTGCTTGAGGCAGCCGGTGGCAAAGCGGCCTGCGGCGTCATCGATATCTACCCGGGCAGGTCCCGGCCGGAGGCCGTGTCGGTCTCTGCCGGTGATGTAGCTCGGCTCGCAGGGCTCAAGATAGGTGTCGGTCAGATTCGTAAGATACTGATATCTCTCGGGTTCGAGTGCCGGGAAGGCGGCTCCGGCTCGCGGGTTTCGGTCGTCGTGCCGTACTGGCGCAGTGACATCAGGTGCACGGCCGATCTTGTAGAAGAGATAGTGCGCATAGCAGGTTATGATAAGATCCCGGCTGCCCGGTTGAGTGCTGAGCTGCCGCGGCAGCAATCGAAGGCGTCGCCGATGTTGCGGCGAAGAGCTCTGAGAAAGCAGTTGCGCACTACGTTGACCGGTCTGGGATTCCAGGAGATACTTACCTATCCTCTGGTCAGCCTTGAGAGGCTGCAGAAGGTGTCTCCGAACTCCGAGCTGAAGACCCATCCCCTTAAGGTGGCCAATCCGATGAGCAGGGAGCAGGAGTATCTGCGCACGACTCTGCGGAGCGGTGTTCTGACAACGCTGGCGCACAATCAGCGGGTCGAGACAGCCGGGATAAAGCTGTTCGAGATAGGCAAGGTGTTCTGCCCACAGAAACCCGACTGCGGCGCAGATGAGGATGAAGTGGCTCAGAGCTATAAGGGGCTACCTCGTGAGGACGAGATGCTGTGTGCTGTACTGAGCGGCCTGAGAACCGAGCCATCGTGGCATGATCGCGGGGAGATGATCGACTTCTTCGATGCCAAGGGGTTATTGGAGACGGTTCTTGCCCGGTGCGGGATCGAGGCGAGTTTTGCCGTCAGCAATGACGAGACCATGTTTCCGGGCAGGGGAGCCGACGTGCTAGTCGGCGACGAGAGGATAGCGGTTGTCGGTGAGCTACATCCCGGAGTTGCACAGGCGTTTGACCTGTCGGGTGGCGTATGCCTTATCGAGCTGTATATGGAGAAGCTGCTGCGCCTGAATGCCGGGATAAGACAGTACCAACCATTTACGCGGTTTCCCGGCCTGACGCGCGACATCGCGCTGGTGCTGGATGAAGAGGTGAGCTATCAGAGCGTTGAGAGCGTAATCCGGGCGTATCCCATGGTGACGAGGGTGACTCTCTTCGACCTCTATCGAGGAGAACAGCTCCCGCCGGGGAAGAAATCGTTCGCCATAAGGATTATCTACCAGTCGCCGAACCGTACACTGACTGATGAGGAGACAGACAGGATCCAGGAGAACATGCTCGGTCGGTTACAGCAGGAGGTGGGAGCCGTTCTGCGTAACTGACCCGGCGGGGCGAGGGACTTGGCCTGGTAAAGATCTGAATCATCGGAACAGAGGTCATGTGCAGTTCATTGCCCTGTCCAGTGCGACTGACTCTATTAAGGCCGGGAGTCCACTTCGTTCAGTAGCTTCCTTATCTGAAGGGTCAGATCGTCGATAGGCAACAGTTGGGACTCCTTCTCGGTGCGCCGCCTGGCCTCAATGCTGCGACTCTGTAGAGTACGCGGGGACACGGTCAACCGTACAGGCATCCCCAGGAGGTCGGCGTCGTTGAACTTGACGCCGGGCGACTCGTCACGGTCATCGAGGAGAACCTCAATGCCTTCGCTCCGCAGAGTCTCATAGATCTCGTCTGCTGCAGCGACGACTTCGGGTCTGTCCGAGTACAAGGCGCAAAGATGGACCTGGTAGGGGGCGATCGAGAGAGGCCAGACTATCCCCTTCTCGTCATGGCTGTGTTCGACTATGGCGGCCAGCAATCGCCCCAGTCCGATGCCGTAGGAACCCATGACGACCGGTCTCGACTCTCCATCGCTGTCCAGGAAGGATGCTTCGAACCTTTCACTTATGAAGACGCCCAGCTTGAAGGCATGTCCGACTTCGATGCCCCTGGTTGAAGAGAGTTGGCTCAGGCAGAGGGGACACATGTGGCCGGGCCGTGCCAGGGCGATGTCTGCGACCAGGTCAGCCCGGAAGTCCCTGGGATAGCTAACATTCCTCAGGTGGTACCCGGACCTGTTAGCGCCGGCGATAAAGCAGGAGCCTGAGGCGACCGAATCATCGGCCACGACCCGGACTCCCTCTATTCCAACAGGCGAGGCAAAGCCTGCGGCAAGGCCTTTACTGACCACCTCATCCTCTGTGGCCAACCGGAGATCGGCGCACTTCACAGCGTTGGCCAGTTTGGTCTCGTTGATGTCGAGATCGCCGCGGATAATCACGAAGACGAACTCCCCGTCGGCGATGTAGAAGACGGCCTTGAGGGTCAGGCTCGTGGGCACTCCCAGGAAATCAGCTACCTGCTGAATCGTCCTGGCCTGAGGAGTGGCGATCTCCTCCAGAGGTGGCAGGTCATCTGTGCCGGGGCTGTTGCCTGACCCGCTTCCGTCAGGAGGGGTATCAGATGCTGCCTTGTTGAACCCGGCTTTCTCTGCATTGGCAGCATAGCTACAGCAGGAGCACCGTATGATGTCGTCCTCGCCTGTCTCGCTGATAACCATGAACTCATGAGACTCCTTGCCTCCTATGGCACCGCTGTCCGCCTCTATCATCAAGAC
>PULQ01000104.1 GCA_003552465.1 Dehalococcoidia bacterium | reverse complement strand
CCTCCGCGCAAGCCCCATTGTTCCGCCGGAGTCCCTATCTACCCCGATGCATCGGGGAACAGCTCAAAGGCCGCTCGCTCCGGCGGCTTGGGTAGATAGTACCTGATTATGCATGGCCTTGTTGGTATGGTGTCGCCGGGATCTAACGCGGGCTGATTCGTTTTGGAAAGTGCGTGTCTTTTCGGAGGGGCAGAGGCCCGTTTTTCGTGTTTGGGGTGGGGGCGGGGAGCCGCTCTGGTTGTTGAAACACGAGGGATTCGTTTTGGAGTGTGTGGGGCCCGTTGCTTTGTTGAGATACGAGCGATTTGCTTCGGGCGGTGCGGGGGATGAGAGCAAGTTGGGGCTCACCCTCACCTGAATCTCCGACTCCATCGGAGTCTCGACATGGTCGGACCTCTCCCTCAAGGGCGAGGAAGACTGGAGTGAAGCCGTGGGCTTCGCCCCCGTGATAACTCCTGCCGATTGCATCGAGCATCCTCGACTCCATCGGGACCTAGCCCCTCTCATTCCTTCACTTGGTTCGAGGACAGGCTTAAGAGGGGAAGGAGCAGGCGGGATCGCCACGGCCAGGCTACGCCTGGCCTCGCGATGACAAGAGGGGATAGGTCGGGACTCGCGATGACAAGAGGGGAAGCAGGTCGGCACTCGCGATGACCGGGGAAGAGGAGTAAAGAGTGGGGAGGAGGCGCGAGGCTCAAGCCTCGCGCTACAGGAGGGCGGAGGGCTTATTCAGTTGTTAAGGTACAGCGGATTCGTTTCGGGGGGGGGCGGGGGAGCAAGTTGGGGCTCACCCTCACCTCAATCCTCTCCCTCAAGGGAGAGGAAGACTGGAGTGAAGCCGTGGGCTTCGCCCCCGTGATAACTCCCCTAGCCCCTCTTATGTTAAGAGGGGAAGGAGCAGGCGGGATCGCCACGGCCAGGCTACGCCTGGCCTCGCGATGACAAGAGGGGATAGGTCGGCACCCGCGATGACCGGGGAAGAGGAGTGAAGAGTGGGGAGGAGGCGCGAGGCTAAAGCCTCGCACTACAGAGGCATTGGGGGAAGGGCCCAGGCCCCGGGCAGGGACAAGCCCCACTCCGACGACGGGTCGGGATGGCGGGGCTATTCAGTTGTTAAGGTACAGGTGACACGTTTCGTCAGGGTCGGGAGCATGTTCAGCTGTAAGGTACGATCGATTCGTCTTGTGCAGGGCCGGGAGCATGTTCAGCCACAGGGTACGATCGATTCGTTTCGTCATGGCCGGGAGCATGTTCATCTGCAGGGGACGATCGATTCGTTTCGTCAGGGCCGGTCGGTGGCGTTGCCGGTCCGTGGGGATTGGCGGAGCGGGCTGCGACGGCCGACTCCAGAATGAGATCGATAACGGTCTTCAGGAAGTCATGGTCGGTTGTATCCAGCGAGTACATATCAGAATATGCTCTGGCCAGCAGTCTGGAGGCCTCGGCGAGGACGCGGCGATTGGTGGGGTCGTGCTGAAGCGACGATAGCAGCTTGACGCGAACGAGTGCTACGTGGGGGTCAACACCTTCGATGTTGATACCGGTCCAGAGATCGGCTGTTTCCGCGGGGCTAAGGGCAGGCGAGTAGAAGCCGTGTTTGCGGGCGTTCTGGTTGCCTTTCTGTCCGCCGCGCTTCCTTCGATTTCGTTTCAAGATGATAGTTCTCCGTGGGTGGGGAAGAGGGGTGACGAGTAAAGAGTGAGAAGCATTCAGCCATCAGCAGTCAGCTTTCAGCGATCAGCTGTCAGCGGTCAGGCGTTGGGGGTCGAGGGGCCCGTGCCGCGACCGGGTCGTGCCCTTTGCTAGCACAATTGTTCTAGGACAGGATAGCACGAGCATCCAGGTTGAGTCAAGGGGAAGATGTCGCCGGGGGAGTGAAGATTCAGGAGTAACGAGTGAATGGTAAACGGTGAGTGGTGAGGCGGCGGGATCGCCACGGCCAGACTGCGTCTGTCCTCGCGATGACAGAGAGGCGCCTGAAGGGGGGAAGGAGGAGTGACGAGTAATGAGTGAAGAGAGGCGAGATCGCCACGGCCGGACTGCGTCTGTCCTCGCGATGACAAGGGGGTGAGTGATGAGTCAATGGTGAAGAGTGAAGGGTGAAGAGTGATGAGTAACGAGCAAAGAGTGAAGAGGAGAGGAGCTTTGCGCAGGGCGGGCCTTAGCAGCGACATGTCAGGAGGCAACGGAGTGCCCCCGCTGAACATGAGAGGAATCGACGGCGACCTGCAGGAGGGCCCGGGGCGTAGCTCGGGCGTCTGGGGGACAGCCGGGAGGTCTGCGGGAGTCGTGCGCCATGATGATGTCAGTCTGAGGCGCAGACTCACAGAGCTTGACAGAAGTGCCGGACACTGACAGACTGTTGTCCAATACTCCCCCTGTTGCTTAGGCGGCAGGGCCGAGGCCACCTCCGGGTGGCCTTTACTTATCCTGCCCATCCAGAGGAGACGATGCTGACAAGTGTCTAGATAGATGGGTTCAACATATACAATCGAGCTGTGAAAGGAACCCCGTTCAAGTGGCTTGATCTCTCGAAGGTCTGCCGCGCTCTCCTGCCCAAGCACGAGATTCACCGTATTCGATACTTTACCGCGCTAGTACAATCCAGACCCAACGACCCACAAGCGCCGCAGAGGCAACAGATATACCTCCGGGCACTGGAGACGATACCGAACCTCACCATCGAATACGGGCGATTCCGCCCGCGCTTAAAGGAGCGGCCGCTGGTCACTCCGATACCCGGTCAGCCGAGGAATGTGGTGGTTCACGACACAGAGGAGAAGGGAACGGATGTCAATCTGGCAACCTATCTCCTGATGGACGGGTATGAGGATGATTATGAACAGGCTCTTGTCATCTCAAACGATGCTGACCTGGCTTTGCCGATAAGCATAGTGCGTCAGAGGCTCAAGCGCCCCATCGGCATCGTTAATCCGAACAGAAACCCGAAGGACGGAATGCCGAAAGATGTCAGAGATGCAGCAACATTTGAAAGACGCATCTACAAGAGTACGCTGAGGAACTGCCAGTTCCCGCCAACTCTACAGGATGCGATCGGCACAATCACCAAGCCGAGCACCTGGTAACGGACAGTGTTCTGGTACTATCACACTGACGTCTCCCCAAGATCGGCACTCCAGCCATCACAGACGTGATTGACAGGGTCTGGCCCCAATCCGAGGGTCTACTGCTGCGTGTCAGGAGCAGTGAGGGCAGCGGGCAGGAAGGGGGGAAGGGGGAGTGACGAGTGATGACTGACGAGTGATGAGTGAAGGGTGAAGAGTGAATGGTAAACAGTGAATGGTGAATGGGGGAGAGACGGGATCGCCACGGCCAGACTGTCGTCTGGCCTCGCGATGACAGGGGGGCGAAGAGTAACGAGTGAAGAGGGGAGTGGGTTTGCGCGGAGCGGGCGTTAGGGGGACACGTCACGGGATGGCGGGGTGCCCCTGCTGGATATGAGAGGAATCGACGGCGACCTGCAGGACGGGCGCAGAGTCTCAAAGACGGTTCGCTCCGGTGCTATGCGTATCGCGAGGCCAAATCGGTATGGTGTCCCAGATTCCCAGAGGCAGAACGGTGACCGCATCACTCCCGTTCATGCTGTGAATGGCCGCTCTTGGATAGCTCTGCACTTATGTCCCAGACCAGTTGCAGGAGCTTCTCGGCACTCTGAGGGTGCTCAACATCAAGATCCATACTCATTGTGTATCTTCCTGCTTGAGTGACCCCGGGAATCGAGAGAAACCGTTGGCGTAACTCCTCTCTATATTCAATATCCTCAATGCCTCCAAGATACCCCTGGATGACCGCGCAATTCTCGGCCTGGCCTCCAGACGGAAAACCGTAGAACAGTGATACCAGCTTACCGGTGTGATCCGGAGCTCTGAGGCTCAATCCACTTGTGCCCCAGTAGACCTGCATACCGCGCGTCTGCGATTCGCTAATGGCATGCGCGAAGAAATCTCTGGTGTCCTGAGGACAGCGGTCCAGGAAGTCGTTCAGGTTGAGGCGTCTCTTACTGGGCGCCGCGGTCTGCTTCTTATCCCGGATTGCCTCTGTCTGCCCCACAACTCTGGGAACCAGGGCTCTGATACTGGATCCTGCGTACTGCGCGAGTTCAACGCCCAACACCTCGGCCTTGTCCATCTGCTCATTCAGGAACTCTATCACCCGTCGGAGTTCTGCCGGCAGGCGGTCAGACACAAATATCAAACGCACGTGTCCAGTCCGAAGGTTCTCGTCGACTCTGGCCCAGTAGGCATCGATGTCAGTCGCTGCGTTCTGCGTAGATTCAAGACCCAGAAACTCTAACATCGCCGCGTCGGCGAGTTCAGGGCTGGCATGCTTAATCGCAGCCATTGACCTTATACGGTCAGAAGGCCAGTAACGCTGGGCGTTAGCTGCATAGTCAAGCATCTGGCCGACGGTCTCCCTACGGATGCGGGTATCGGAGCTGCGTTTGGTCTCGACGAATGTGGGAATCCCTTGCTGATCCAGAAGCAGGTGGTCAGCTGCCCACCGGTCACCCTGCAGTTCGCCAGCAGGTACACCGGCCTCCCTCTTGATAAGCATCCAGCGCACAGGTTCCTCCGGGTTGATCTGATCACCAGCCAAGAGTTCTGGATGCCGTTCGATCAGGGATTGTAGTAGGTCCTCACTGTCGTACGGCCTAACAGGCACTTTCTCCAGATCCCCAGAGTCTTTGAGAAGGAAGATGACTTCGTCTGCACTGTTCATCGTAGACCTCCCGAGCCCGATCGCGAGCCGTAGATAGATTCTACCACAGAGCAACCCGTCTCGTATGTCCTATGAGCCAGCCACCGTCGCAGGCGTGGGAGACATTGTGTTGCTAGAGTCACGACCTTCCAGGAGGGCCGGAGAGTTTCAAAGACGGCTCGATTTGGTGCTGTCTGCGAGGCCTGATCGGTATCGTGTAGCTGGGCTCCTGCCCTATGTGTACCTCAGCACCTGCTCGGTTATCGTCCTCAAGCTTATCGGTCTATAGCCCCAGACATCAGTCCCGACGTTGATCACGGGAATGGCCCTATCTCCTACCCTGTGCACACGGTGTCTCCACTTGTCATGTACGTGACCACACAAAATTAGGTCAACGTCAGGAGGAATGATGAAAGAGTGGGGAAACCTGCCCGGGTGATCCCAAGGAGGCCAATGTCGCATGAAGACCTTCGTCCGACCTATGCGGCGGCAGATGACATAGCGGCCGCGTCGCAGGCCGTTGTCGTGATTTCCCTTCAGGAAGACTGCCTTGCCACGAACCATGCGCCTGGTATCACTGTAGATACGTGTCGCGTCACCATGACTTCCTCTAGCTAGACAGAAGTCACCGAGATGATACACCGTATCATGCCTCCGGACTACCCTATTCCAGTTCCTTATCAACCCCCTATCCATCTCAGCAGCATCTGCGAAAGGTGGATTCCTGTGAACATACCGAACAATGTTCGCGTGATGCAGATGTAAGTCTGCCGTGAAATATACAGACACTGCTACTCCTACTCCGCCTTCCGGCCCGATGAGCCCTTGACTGCTAACAGACCAGCCACCATTGACGGCACATTATACCATCCCAGGGACACTCCCGGGGCACGTGTTTCCGATCGATCCGGACTCGAGAGTGTTCCCTAAACCAGCCGGCAATGGTATTATTTCATATAGGGTTGGCCTACTAACAACGGCGAGAATCAGAGGCCGAAGTGCAATGCCTGAATGGTTTGGTTGGCTAAACACTAACTGGTTTGCCATCGTTGGGCCTGTCTTGATCTTTGCTGCCTTCTGGGTTGGCGGTCTGTGGCTCAGACGGATCTACTATGATGCGTTCCGCCGTTGGGCCCGACGCATAGAATGGAAGGGCAGATGGCTGGTCATTGAGAGTACTCACGGTCCTTTCCTGCAATGGGCGATATTGCTTGGCTTTCACATAGCTATTCAGACTTCGAGAGTGCCCCCAGACAGCACCGTAGTAATAGCCAAGCTGACCACAAGCTTGTTCATCTTCTCCTTAATCTGGATGCTTATGAGGATCGGCGAAGGGATGCTCCGGCTCTACTTGCCGCACATCAGGCGATACATAGCCAGGACGAGGGCACCACAACCCCCTGCTCCTCTTATGTTTCACGGTATGAGAGTCTTCCTGGTTGCTCTGGGCGTGCTAGCACTACTTAATGTCTGGGATGCTCCAGATGCTTCAGGAGTCCTGATTCTGGCTGCCATCGTTGTGGTGCTTGCTTTCGTGATCAGAGATGCTCTTATCAGCATGCCCGGGAGGATCCGGATGAGTCACGCTTCCAGAAACAGGTCTTTGCGTATCGGCAAGTTTGTTCTGATACTGCTAGCCATTGCTAGCTTCGTAGAACTAACCCGCAGAGGCTATCTCGTATTCGCCCGAGACGAGAGTGCTAACCTGGACGTCATGGTACTCCTGTTGGTGAGCGGACTGCTGATACTGCTTGCATCGACACTCCGCAGCCGTAGATTCAGGCGGATCAAGCCGAGCTTCAAGGCAGTGGCGATTCCAGTGGTCGCAGTTGCCCTGGTCATCGCGTTTGCAGGCATAGAACCACTAGCTTCCTACAAGGATACAACGGTCAGCGTTCTCGGACAGGGTTGGCACTTCGTGACGTCTACCACGAGGGGAAACGTCGAGACCGCTGTAGCGAGAGCTGAGCCTGGAGTTGTAAGAGTGGAGACCGAACGCTCAGGTGGCTCCGGAATGATCGTTGACAAGTCAGGGTACATTCTCACGTGCAACCATGTTGTTGGTGACAGCCGGGCAGTTACGATCGTGCTCATGAGCGGCGAGCAGTACGGAGGCAGTGTCATCGGCAGGGATGCAGCTACGGACATTGCGATAATCAGGATAACGGGCACTACCTATGGGCTTCCGGTCATAATCCTTGGTGACTCCGATAAGGTTAGGCCCGGAGAGGATGTCGTCGCCATAGGATATTCCCTTGGGTTGGAAGGAAGCGCGACTATCTCCAGGGGAGTAGTTTCGGCATTTCGCACTAGCGGTGGCGTGGATTATGTACAGACAGATGCTGCCATCAACCCCGGGAACAGTGGCGGTCCCCTGATAAACCTCAGAGGCGAGGCGATAGGGATAGCTAACTTCAAGTTGGTGCACGAGACAGTTGAGGGAATGGGTTTTGCGATCGCCATCAATGAAGCTAAGCCCTTTGTTGTGGGAGCGATCGCCGAAGACAGGGCGCAACAAGAAGCCGAATTGGAAAAGCAGAATCTACTAGCACTCGAAAGGGAGATCCTACGATTGGTAAACGTAGAGAGAGAACAACGAGGTATACCGCCAGTTGCATGGAACCAGGGCTTGCATAGCGGCGCCAGAACACACAGCCAGAACATGCAGGCAAGAGGCTATCTGTACCATGATACAGGCGGGATGTTCGCAGAATGCTGCTATGGTGCAAGTCATGTCTCTTCTATCCATGCCACAGCCCACGCTACGGTACAGGCTTGGATGTCAAGCACCACGGGACACCGGGAGATTCTGCTTGACCCGCGGTATTCAGCAGCAGCAGTTGGGGTAGCACGAGATCAGGGGTTCTGGGCAACATACAGATGCTACTAGGGCAGTAGCCTGGACATATCCGCCAGTGGAGTGAGCGCTATTCGAGCGACCGCCACCACCCCTTCCGCAGGCGGACCTAGAGACTTCCGATACCTCTGTCAGTCTGAGGAAGTCCTGGCTAGACAGGGAGGGCCGGAGAGTCTCAGGGACGGCTCGCTACGGTGCTATCCATGCATATTGCGAGGCGTGGGCGGTATGGTGTCGCCGGATTCCCGGAGAGTTGCAGAAGGGTTGTCGACCGGGGATAGGGGGTGTATTACTAAACGAAACAGGCATTTCGTTTAATAAGGCAGAGGCTTACTAAACTGGCGTTTGATATGGACATCGCATCGTTTCAGAAGAGTCCCTCGGGAAGGCTAATCCGGGGTGTGAGCGGGTATTGGGCATTTGTTCCCAACCCCTTACCTCCAGACCTGGACTGGGACAACTTGCTGGTGTCCCCGGATTCCCGCAGAGACCAAATATAGAGACCTGACCCCATCCGCCGCGACCCAAACTGGAGGAGCTAATGTTGGGCATCGAGGACAAGACTGAGCGAAATGAACGAGTCTACAAGGCCGTTCGTGTCTACGGGTACACCCACAAGGAAGTAGCGGATGCATCGGGGCTTCATTACTCCACGGTTAGCGTTATAGTCAAACGGGTAGCGGGGGCGAGCAAACACCAAGACTAAAGACTTGACCCCATCCGCCCGTTAACCTTGGTCGCTTTGATGGGCATAGCAATACGATTCGCATCATGGCCAGATGAATGCGAAGCCGACTTGGTGGCAGGGCGCTATGTCAGCCCGGAAGCAGTTGTCTCTTTTCTCACAGCCATGGCCGAATTGAGGAAGATGGATGTTACACGTGACTTCTATCGACACCCGTCAATGACCAAGCGCAGAGCGAATCTAGACTGGTCACCAAGGACAAGGTTCAGAAAATGGTATCTTGAACTCTAGGTAACGATCACGCAAACCATGTCTGGATGATGTCACACTTAGCCAAAATGTTACCTGTCTAAGCGGGCTTGTTAGCCTACTCATCGGCCACAGCACACATCTCAATCGTAGCACCTGCCGAAGGATTGCTTGTCTTGCTTACACCGGTAGGTGCCTCATTGTCGCCGGCAACTATATGCTCAACAGAAACAGCGGTGTTACCTGGTCCTGGCGATTCTGCTGCGCTATTGAAGCGATCTCCTATCCCTTAGTATCATTTTCAGCCTATCTACCTTCTTATGGTATCGGATTGGGAAACAAGCGCACGCAATCCCGGCAAACAAGAAAAAGAGGTAAAAGCCCATAATCGACAGAAAGCCCCTGCTCCTTGGAATAACCTCAGCCATAGCAAACCAATCAAGGATCACGTAAGCAAAAGCAATCATCACGAATGCAATCGCTCCGATACCGAAGGTCATAGCCCTAGACCTAGCCTCTTGAATCTCGTCTTGAACTCTTGCTATCTGGAGTGGAGTCAGCTCGTGGTCGGTCCAGTCCCAGCCGCACTCTGCACAAGACCTAGCATCCTCTGCAGTTTTCTTGTCACACAACGGGCACTTCTCCATTTTGAATCCTCCCTTGTGACGCTGTTCGGTTCCCTCAATCAATCATAGCACGCCATCGAGCAGGCGTCCAGGTTCAATTGGCAGCTACTCTATATCACACCAAACCTCATATTTGGAGGGATTGGTTGACGTTACAGGGATAACATATCATCGGATTGTTCATCAGTTGAGCACGGCCTCCGCAGTCAGTAACCTTATCCGACAGAAAGGAGGCATCATGAGAGGATTCAACATCAGTGGAGCAGCTGACGATTACCTGGGCGCGTGGAGGGGGGTCGGGTCTCCATTTTTGGTCTCTGCGGGAATCCGGGGACACCGTACCGCCTAGGTTGCCACAGGTCAGGTGTTCATCTCGAACAACCCGGAACTCATGTCGTCAACTCTCTCCCCGAAAACCTCTCTTCTCATCGGAAACTGCGGGAGTTCGGTATTCAGCCCCTGCGCTGGGGGCGGGCGAGTAAGGCGGCGATGGCGTAGGCTATGGGCAGGGCCAGGAAGGCGAAGACAGCCGACTAGCAGCCTGAGTTTTCTGAGGCCGGGGCGAAAGCGGTGATCACCTCAGCAGAGGGATTCGTCCAGATAGCAACCGATGTCCTCACCAGGGCCGGGCAGCCAGGGGGAGTGAATAGTGAGGAGTAACGAGTGACGAGTGTGGAGATCCCGCGACGGGAGAGGCTAGTGGCCCGACCCAAACTGGAGGAGCTAATGTTGGGCATCGAGGACAAGACTGAGCGAAATGAACGAGTCTACAAGGCCGTTCGTGTATACGGGTACACCCTCAAGGAAGTAGCGCATGCATCGGGGCTTCATTACTCCACGGTTAGCGTTATAGTCAAACGGGTAGCGGGGGCGAGCAAACACCAAAAATAAAGACCTGACCCCATCCGCTCCTGCTGCACGTCTCGGTAGCGAGAGGCCGGTACCTGTCAGCACACAGGGATTTCGTTGACGATCATGGGGATATGCCCGCAAACTACTTCAACTATGTCGGAAAACGTCTCGCGGATATGCTGCTCCAGAAGCTTCATGACAAGCCGATCTGGATTCACTAGCTCCGTGCTGCTCTGATGGCATAACGGCTGGCTGTTAGATAGCGAGCTCTCATGGCACCTCCCGATTTCCGGGAGACGCTCTCACATGCGATTGAAATATCTGCCGCCTTGTAGTATTCTGGGGCAGGTACAGACTGCCGGCACAGGGTCATGGCAACTCTGCCAGGAGGTGATCATGGCGACGGGTGATAGAAAGTCAAAACGCGCTGCCACTGGTGCCAATGTGGGCTACGAGGCCCAGCTGTGGCGAATGGCCGATGCGCTACGGGGCAGCATGGACTCAGCCGAGGACAAGCATGTAGTACTCGGCCTTGTCTTTCTGAAGTACATATCCGATGCTTTCGAGGAGCATCATGCCACACTTGAAGCCGAGAAGTCACAAGGTGCCGACCCTGAAGACCCAGACGAGTACCGCGCGAAAAACATCTTCTGGGTACCACCGGAGGCACGCTGGGCACACCTGAAGTCCCAGGCCAGGCAATCAACCATCGGTCAGCTGGTAGATGACGCGATGGAGAGCATCGAGCGCGACAACCCATCGCTGAAGGGCGTCTTGCCCAAGGACTACGCGCGCCCGGCACTTGACAAACAGCGTCTGGGCCAGTTGATAGACCTCATCACAAACATACGTGTGGGAGACGCCGAGAGCCGTGCCAGGGACGTTCTGGGCCGTGTCTACGAGTATTTTTTATCTCAATTCGCCAGTGCCGAAGGTAAGAAGGGTGGCGAGTTCTATACGCCGCGCTGCGTGGTCAGATTGCTGGTGGAGATGATCGAACCCTTCAAGGGACGTGTGTACGACCCATGTTGCGGATCATCGGGCATGTTCGTGCAGTCGATCGCGTTCATCGAAGCACATGCCAACAGCAACGGGAACGGCGGCAAGGCCACGGGCGATATCAGTATATTCGGACAGGAGAGCAACTACACTACCTGGCGCCTGGCTAAGATGAACCTGGCTATCCGAGGCATCGATGGCCAGATCGCTCACGGAGATACTTTCCACAATGATCGTCACCCTGATCTCAAGGCGGACTTCATTCTGGCTAACCCGCCGTTCAACGTGAGTGATTGGGGCGGTGAGCGACTGCGAGAGGACAAACGCTGGCAGTACGGTATACCGCCGACAGGCAATGCCAACTTTGCCTGGGTGCAGCACATAGTCCATCACCTGGGCCCCACAGGGATAGCCGGTTTCGTCCTGGCCAATGGCTCGATGTCTTCCAACCAGTCCGGCGAGGGAGAGATACGCAAGAATCTGATAGCGGCCGACCTAGTGGACTGCATGATTGCGCTGCCAGGCCAGCTCTTCTATGGATCACCCATACCCGTCTGCCTCTGGTTTCTTGCACGGGATAAGAGGAACGGCAGGGTTCGAGATCGCAGCCGCCAGGTGCTGTTCATCGACGCGCGAAAACTGGGTAGCATGGTAGACCGAATCCATCGCGAGTTGACTGATGAGGACATTTCCAGAGTCGCTGATACTTATCATGCCTGGCGGGGTGAGGCGGCACCCGGAGAGTACAGGGACATTCCCGGATTCTGCAAGTCCGCCACTATCGACGATATTGCGACACACAGCTATGTGCTCACACCCGGTCGCTATGTCGGGGCAGCGGACATAGAGGACGATGGTGAGTCCTTTGAAGAGAAGATGACTCGCCTGACAGCCGGATTGGAAGAGCAGTTCCGAGAATCGGCAAAGCTGGAGGCTGAAATACGAAAGAATCTTGAGGAACTTGGATATGGGCAGTGAACGGCCGCTGCAACCTATCGGAACTCTCGGAAAGGTCGTGACCGGAAAGACGCCGAGTACACAGGACACAAGTAACTTCGGTGGCCCCTACCCATTCATTACTATCCCTGACTTAGAGGCAAACGTCTATGTCAGAGATACTGCCAGGACATTGTCTGAGAAGGGAGCTGAACTGCTGAGATCATGCTTACTGCCCGCGAATGCCGTGATGATGTCGTGCATTGCAACTGTTGGGAAGTGCGGAGTCACGATCACGCCAAGCTTCACAAACCAACAGATCAACAGTGTCATTTGCAGCGACAGCATTGATCCACGCTACCTATACTATTGCTTCAAGCAGTTGACCCGTCAGCTCGAAGCAACAGGCGGGGGTGGTTCCGTGTACACAAATGTCTCTAAGTCACGCTTCTCGGAGTTGAGAGTGCCGGTACCGCCCCTCGCTGAGCAGCGTGCCATCGCCCACATCTTGGGCACGCTGGATGACAAGGTAGAGGTTAACCGCCGCATGAACCAGACGCTGGAAGCCATGGCACAGGCGCTCTTCAAGAGTTGGTTCGTGGACTTCGAACCCTTTCGCGACCAAGGCATGCAGGACTCGCCGGTGGGGGAGATACCAGTGGGGTGGGGAGTTGCCAAACTCGGCGAAATCGCAGATGTGAACTGGGGAGATACGAATGTAACGAAGAAATCATATGTTAGCCAAGGTTACTTGGCCTACAGCGCGAAAGGACCTGATGGATTTCTGCCGTATTACGATTATGACTGCACGGGAGTCGTTGTCAGTGCAATCGGAGCAAATTCAGGTTACACGTGGCTAGCTCGTGGGAAAT
>PULQ01000019.1 GCA_003552465.1 Dehalococcoidia bacterium | reverse complement strand
TGACCACGTCCTCAACTTCAGGGACACGGTAGTTGGCGAGCTCGCTGATATGGACCAGGCCTTCCTTGCCCGGCAGAATCTCCACCATGGCACCGAAGTTGAATATCCTGGTCACTTTGCCGGTATATACCTCGCCCTGCTCAACCTCTTTCGTCAAGTCCTCAATCATCTTGATCGCCCTCTGAGCAGCCTCCTCACTCGACGAACCTACCATCACCGTACCATCATTCTTCACGTCTATCGTTGTCTTCGTTTCCTCTATGATAGACCTTATGACCTTGCCACCGGGGCCGATCACGGTACCGATCTTGCCGGGATCGATCTTTACCTCATACATCCTGGGAGCGTCCGGACTCAACTCAGAGCGGCTAACACTGATGACGCGGCCCATCTTCTCCAGTATCTCCAATCGTGCCTGGCGAGCCTGAGCCAGCGCCTGGCCGAGTATCCCATAATCCAGGTGCTGGAGCTTGATGTCGAGCTGCAAGGCCGTCAATCCTCGAGCCGTGCCGGCGACCTTAAAATCCATATCTCCATAGGCATCCTCGGTACCCACGATGTCGGTCAGGATGACAGGATTCCCATCCTCTCCCGAGACAAGCCCCATGGCTATACCCGCAACGGGTGCCTTGACCGGCACGCCGGCATCCATGAGCGAGAGTGTGGAGGCACAGACACTGGCCATAGACGTGCTGCCATGCGAACTGAGCACCTCAGAGACCAGGCGTATAGTATAGGGGAACTCCTCCTCGGAGGGCAGAATCGGGGCAATAGATCTCTCCACCAGAGCGCCGTGCCCTATCTCCCGCCTTCCGGTTGCTCCTATCCGTCTTACCTCCCCGACTGAATAGGGAGGGAAGTTATAGTGATGCATGAAACGCTTGGTTTCCTCCAACCCCAGGCCATCCAGCAACTGCTCTCTGCTTGTGGATCCCAGGGTGGTTATGGTCAGAACCTGGGTCTCACCCCGAGCAAAGAGGCCCGATCCATGAGTACGAGGCAGGATGCCCACCTCACAGCTGATGGAACGGATCTCCTCCGGCTTGCGGCCATCAAGATGCAGTCCTGTACTCAGTATCTTCTGCCTGACCGTGGCCCTGAGCGTGGCTTCGAAGGCGGAACTGATGTCACCTTCGGCAAAGTCGTCGGTCAGCTTCTCCTTCACCTCTCTCTTGAGCGCGGAGAGTGCCCTCTCCCTCTGTTGCTTCTCCGGTTCCGCCAGAACCTCGATCAACCTGTTCCCGAGTATGGAGGCAACCTGAGCGGCAAGCTCAGGAGCGTGTTCCCTTGGCATGACATCGACCTTCGCTCTGCCGTGAGTCTGCCCCATCTGCTGCTGAAGCTCGATAATCTCCAGATTGGCCTGATGACCCAGCTTGATCGCCTCCAGCATTATCTCTTCAGAGCCCTCTCTTGCGTTGGCCTCCACCATGACGACATCCTTACCGGTACTGGCAACAACCAGGTCCAGCAGGCTGTCTTCCATCTGGGATATGGTGGGGCTTAACACCAGGGCATTGTCTATGTAGCCAACATGCACTGCAGATATCGGGCCCAAGAACGGTATATCGGATAACGTCAGAGCTGTTGACGCGCCGATAAGCGCACACACGTCGGGGTCGTTCTCCTGATCGACGGAGAGCACTGTTGCGACAACCTGGACATCGTAGTGATATCCCTTGGGAAATAGAGGCCGCAGGGAGCGATCGATGAGCCGACTGGTTATGACCGCTTCCTCGCTGGGTCGGCCCTCGCGTCTGATAAAGCTGCCCGGTATCTTGCCCGCAGCATACAGCCGCTCTTCATAGTCTACCGTCAACGGCAGAAAATCTATGCCCTCGCGCGGTTCGGTACTTGAGCAGGCGGTAACCAGTACGATCGTGCTGCCGTATCGAACGGCCACGGCACCGCCCGCCTGCTGGGCGAACTTGCCAGCCTGGATGCTCAGCACGCGGCCGGCCAATGAGGGTTCAACAATGCCGGACATGCTACTTCCTCAGTCCCAGCCTGCTCATAAGAGCACGATGCCGATCGGCATCGGTCCGGCGCAGATAGGCCAGAAAACGCCTCTGTCTTCCTATGACCCGCTGAAGCTTATGCCTGGTATGTCGATCCTGAGGATACAGTTGAAGATGCTCCGTCAGACGGTTTATCCTCTCGGTAAGCAGTGCCACCTGGACCTCAACCGACCCCGTATCACCTTCCTTGAGTCTGTACTGGGTGATGATCTCCCCCTTCTTTTCCTTGTCCACTCTAATATACTCCCTCACTTATTTTTCAATGTCGTATATCATATCACGCTGGCAAACTATTGTATAGAAATTGACCGGTGACCCGGGATGCTCTACAATTGTCTTGAAAAGACAACTTTTATGCATGAAAGTTGTGGCGTTTTCGGAGTCTATGCCTCAGGCATAAACGTAGCTCAGACTACCTTCTTTGCCCTCTTCGCCTTACAGCATCGCGGTCAGGAGAGCGCGGGCATTGCCGTTGCGGATGGCGATGGCATAAGGCTGCACACGCGGATGGGACTTGTCTCCCAGGCATTCACAGAAAACGACCTTGCCTTGCTCAAGGGGCACATCGCCATCGGGCACAACCGTTACTCTACGACGGGTTCAAGTACGGTTGTCAATGCTCAGCCCGTTATCGCAAGAGCAGGAGGGCTGACCATCGCCCTGGCACACAACGGCAACATCATAAACTCGAGGCAACTCCACGACGAGTTGGAGAACCGGGGCTATCGATTCCACACCGGTACGGATTCCGAGGTCATAGCCAACCTTATTCTGGCCTCACCGGGCAACAACTGGCAGACCAGAATAGAGCATGCCATGCATCGCCTGAAGGGAGCGTATTCTCTGGTTATCCTGACTGAGGATAGCCTGATCGGTGTTCGTGACTCGTTTGGCGTGCGTCCTCTCTGTATCGGAACCATCGACAATGGATGGAGCATCGCCTCAGAGAGCTGTGCCCTGGACCATATAGGTGCCCGGTTCGTACGAGAGGTCGCGCCCGGTGAGATCGTGGTAGTCGACAGCCACGGAGTGGCGAGTTTCGGAAAGAGAGACGGCAGGAGGGCCCTCTGCATCTTCGAGTATATCTACTTCGCCCGTCCGGACAGCACAATCCAGGGCAGGCTGCTCTACCAGGCAAGGGAAGCCATGGGCAGAGCACTTGCGTATGAGTACCCGGTTGATGCTGACCTGGTGATGGGCATTCCTGATTCGGCTACCGCAGCGGGCATCGCCTACGCCAACGCCTCCGGCATTCCCTACTGCGAAGGGTTGCTAAAGAACCGTTACATAGGACGGACCTTTATCGCTCCCGACCAGAGGCTGCGGGAGTTGGGCGTTCAACTGAAGTTCAACCCTCTCTCGCAGGTCATCGCCGGGAAGCGACTGGTGGTCGTCGATGATAGCATCGTCCGAGGCACCACCACACCCAAGATAGTCAGCATGCTAAGAAAGGCAGGCGCAACCGAGGTTCATGTTCGCATCTGCGCACCCCCCATACGGTACCCCTGCTTCTTCGGGGTGGATACGGCCCCGAGATGGCAGCTCATAGCGGCACGGATGAACGTCCCTCAGATAAGAGAGCACCTCGATGCCGACTCTCTCGGCTACCTGAGTCTCGATGGACTCGTGGAAGCGGTGGATCTGCCCAAGAACATCTTCTGTCTCGGCTGCTTCACAGGAGAGTACCCGATTCCGGTGCAGATGGAGATGGACAAGCTGGCTCTTGAATCACTCCCGGAGGAGGACCTGAGTGAAATCCAGCTCTAGACCTGAAGACCTGGACGGGAAGAGCGCCTATGCCTCGGCAGGTGTGGACATCTCCCTCGCTGACCGGGTGAAACGAGCCGTCGCCCAGCAGGTGCGCTCCACATACAGACCGGAAGTCCTGGGCTCGGGGTGTTTCGGAGGCATGTTCCAGCTCAAGCAATATGAAGACCCGGTTCTTGTGTCCAGCGTTGACGGGGTGGGCACCAAGCTGAAGATAGCATCGTTGCTCGATAAGCACGACACGGTCGGCGCCGACATAGTCAACCACTGCGTCAACGATATCTTCTGCTGCGGAGCTGAGCCCCTGTTCTTCCTCGACTACATCGCCATGGGCAGGCTGAAGCCGAAGCACGTGGAAGCCATCGTATCGGGGATTGTCCAGGCCTGCAGGGAGGTTGACTGCTCTCTGATTGGAGGAGAGACCGCTGAGATGCCGGGCATGTACTCCGACAACGACTATGATCTGGTAGGTTTCATCGTCGGAGTGGTGGAGAGACGGAATATCATCGACGGCAGCAACATAGTGCCGGGTGACGTGATCCTGGGGTTGCCATCTTCCGGCCTGCATACCAATGGCTACTCACTGGTGCGCAAGGTCTTTAATGTGGATGCTAACCCATCATGTTTGAACAAGATCTACCCGGAGCCGGGCAAGACTCTGGGCGAGGAGTTGCTTCACGTCCACCGCTGCTACTACCCTCAACTGCGACCGGTACTGCCACTGGTCAAAGGTCTCGCCCACATCACCGGCGGAGGATTTGAGGGCAACATACCCCGCGTGCTACCGCACGGCCTGGGCGCACGTGTTGATAAGGGTTCCTGGAGTGTGCCGCCGATATTCAGGCTTATCCAGGAGACCGGAGAAGTTGAAGAGACGGAAATGTACCGGGTGTTCAACATGGGGATGGGCATGACCATTGTCTGCTCACCGCAGCAGGTGGCGGGCATAGCGATCGTCCTGCCTGAGGCCAGGACGATCGGTGAGATAACGGAGGCAGAAGGCGAGCAGAGAGTGACGTTCGGCTAGAGGAGGACCTATGCGTGCGATAATCAGTGTCTCGGACAAATCAGGCGCAGTGGACTTCGCCAGGGGCCTCAGGGAGCTGGGCATCCAGATATTCAGCACCGGCGGGACCAGGAAGTCGATAGAGGCTGCCGGGGTTGAAGTACAGGGAATATCAGACCTGACCGGCTTTCCGGAGATCCTCGACGGGAGGGTGAAGACACTGCATCCAGCGGTACACGGAGGGATCCTGGCCCGGCGTGATCTGCCCGAGCACCTGTCCGAGCTCAGCCACAATCGAATAGAGCCCCTTGACATGGTAGTTGTCAATCTCTACCCCTTTGTCGAGACGGTTCGTAAGCCGGAGGTAACGCTGGATCAGGCACTGGAGAACATAGATATCGGCGGCCCGACAATGATCAGATCGGCGGCCAAGAACTACCCTTCGGTGCTCGTGGTGGTCGACCCCCGGGATTACGATGCAGTCCTGCAGGGGCTACGCCAGGGCGGGATAGACATGGAGTACCGCAAGAAGCTGGCACAGAAGGCGTTCCAGCACGTAGCGCTCTATGACACGGCCATCGCCCAGTATCTCAATGACGAGGCTTTCCCCGAGGAGATGGGGATTGCGCTGAAGAAGCAGCGTAGCCTTCGATACGGGGAGAATCCACACCAGCCGGCCGCTTTCTATGTCGAGCAGAACATAAGGCGGGGGCAAGAAGGATTGGGGGCCCTGGAGCAACTGAGCGGACCCGAGATCTCCTTCAACAACCTGCTCGACATCGATGCCGCCCTGAACTCGGTCTCCGACTTCGAGGATCCTGCGATAGCGATAATAAAGCACAACAACGCCTGCGGACTCGCATCGAATGATGACCTTGCAGAGGCGTACCGCCGGGCGCTGGCCGGCGATCCGGTGGCTGCCTTTGGCGGGGGTGTCGCGAGCAACCGGGCGATAGACATGCCCACCGCCAGCGAGATAGACAAGACCCATTATGACGCGATCGTCGCTCCGGAGTATGAGACGAAGGTGCTTGAACTACTGACCCGCAAACAGAGCTTGCGGCTCGTCAAGGTGGCTCCTTATCGCCGTTATGCACCCGGGGAATCGCCCCTCGAGTTCCGCCACATAAGAGGAGGACTACTGGCACAGGCACCGGACCTGCTGGAAGACGCGGAACTTCAGCCGCGCACGGTGACCAGCCGGCAGCCCACGGATGATGAGCTATCAGACCTTATCTTCGCCTGGAAGGCGGTGAAGTCCATAAAGTCCAACGCCATAGTCATCGCCAGGGACAGGACCCTCCTGGGCATGGGAGCCGGACAACCGAGTCGGGTGGTAAGTGTTGAGCTGGCGCTCAAGAAAGCCGGCGATCGCTGTAGAGGCAGCGTCCTTGCCTCAGACGCCTTCTTCCCTTTTCCCGATGGCCCGGAACTGGCAATCAGGCAGGGAGTCACGGCGATCATACAGCCCGGTGGCTCGGTAAGGGATAAGGAAGTCATCGAACTGGCAGACAGGCACGGCATTGCCATGGTGTTTACAGGCGTTCGCCACTTCCGGCATTGATCCGGACTCATACGGTCAGGCGTACAACGAGTCCGGCCGACGATCTGCACAGGATCTAGAGTCCGATGTTCATGATAAGCAGAGAGGCCATGGGGCGTGTTATGTCACTCAAGGACAGGCTGAGTGACCCCCGCAAGACGGCCGAGTGCATCCCGGACGTCGAGACCATGATAGCAGAGAAGGAGTCTATCCTGGCAAGGGCGGAGTGGGGTTCTTGCTGCGGCAACATCAGCAGCCTGGTGCATCGACTAGAAGGCGAGATACAGACGCTTCACAACATACTGGGACTACTCAGAGAAGGCGATAGCAGGGCAGCTGCCGTACTGGATGATTACATAGCCTTGATACAGGATGGTTACACCCCCGAGCCCGACCACCCGTGACATTATGGCCGGAGTAGCGCCGGTATCCGATACGTTGCGCGGCTGCCTCGAAAAAAGCTGCCCGCTCTACTGCGGCCGGGAGGCCCGGCATCACCCCCAGTCCAACGCTGAAGAGCGTGCTGCAGGAGCCCGCACCAGAGGAGCGCCGGCCGGCAGATACTGGACGTCTATATGCGACTATGCTACCATGCGATTGTACTCTGAGGCACTATACGAGCGAGCAGTCGGATGGCTCAAGCAGCAATAGCGCTCGATAACGTCAGCAAGTCCCTCGGCGGCCGCCCCATCCTGAAAGGTATCAGCTTCGTCGTGGAACAGGGGGACGTTTTCGGCTACCTGGGGCCCAACGGAGCAGGCAAGACCACCACGATCAGGGTTCTCATGGGGCTTTTCCCACCCAACTCAGGAAATGCGCTCATAATGGGCAAGAACGCCGGGTCTGACGACGCCAGGCAAAGAGTCGGCTTTGTCCTTGAGGCTGACGGACTGTACGAAAACATGACCGCCGACGATAATCTGGACTACTATGCTCAGATCTACGGACTGTCTTCAGATTCCAGAGGCAGGAGAATAGACGAACTGCTGGAGCTGGCCGGGCTAAGCGACAGAGCACGGGATAAGATATCTTCTTACTCCAAGGGAATGAGGCAGAGGCTGGCACTGGCGCGGGCCATGCTTCATGAGCCCGACCTCCTCATCCTGGACGAACCGACGGCCGGACTGGACCCTACCGGGCAGATAGAGGTCAGGCAGACGATTGTCGATCTGGCAGAGCGGGGCAAGACCATCTTTCTGAGTTCCCATAACCTGGATGAAGTGCAGCGGATATGCAACCGCATTGCTTTGATAGACAAGGGAAAGATCAAGTTATGCAGCAGGATAGATGAGGTAAGCAGCGACGGGCTGTCACTGGAGCAGACGTACGTCAGGCTGACCGGGGGTGGAGACCGATGAGACAGACAATGGTGATCGTTAGAAAGGACTTAAGGGAGGCTCTACGCACCGGGGCTTTCTACTTCTACGTAGCCCTCATTCTGGCCATCACGGCAGTCGTCGGTGTCAGAGCGCTGGGCGGCGTGATCGGAGGACAAGTCGACACCCTGTTAGAGCAGGGGCTGGCACCGGCCGAGGTAGCTGCCGCTATAGAACCGCTAATGGGTACTGTGCTCGTCATGCTCTCCCTACAGAGCATGGTGATGTTTGCCTTCTTCGGCAGCGGTCACAATCTTGTCATGGAGAAGACAAAACGCTCGCTCGAGTCTTTGCTGTGTACGCCGGTGAGCCTGAAGCAGGTCTGCCTGGGGAAGACCCTGGCAATATTCGTGCCGTGCGTGGTCGTGGGGCTGCTCCTTGCCTTCGCTGCGGTAGTCGGCGCGGATCAACTGTTCCTGGCTCCCAAAGCAGGGCAATCGGTCATGCCCGGTGCGGCAACTATAGTAGCCACCCTGGTGGCTGTGCCTCTGGTGTTCTTCTTGTTTGTTGCTTTAGTGGTAGTGTTACAGCTCATAATCACCAGGATCCAGTGGATCAACGGTATCCTGGCGGGGTTGTTCGCCGCAATCGTCGTCGCCCTCAATTATGGGCTGGGGGGGTTTGGCCTGACGCCACAGAGCATTGTCTTTGTCTCACTGGCAGTTGCCGCGGTGCTAGTCCTGGCGACGGTCTTCCTTTCCCGCATTATCACCAAAGAGAGGATCGTGCTCAGCAGCAAGGGCTGAACATGCTCGTTTCGCTTCTTCGACGATCGCGGGCAATATCTCACCGGTCTTACCCTGGATCAGATAGTCCGATACTCCCTCGCGGGTAAGAGGAGTAGGGTCTGCGTTCACCTCTATTATCGTGATACCGGGCCTGCGTCTCATGACACTGAGACCGGGGATAGATGCACGGGCACCGAACCTCGCCATCCCGGGAAGGCCGGCAAAAGGATAGACCACCGCCGACGTTCCGCAGACAAGCATCAGGTCGCATCTCAGGGCCTCTTCCTCCGATGCCATCATGACGTCCGGCGGTATCGGCTCCCCAAAGTGAACGACATCGTACTTCAGGGCAGCACCGCATCTGCACAGTGGTGGTAGCTCTTCGAGGCAGACCTGTGACCTATCAATCCTTGCGCCACAGGATATGCATCTGAGTGCATCGACGCTGCCGTGGTATTCCAGCACCCTGCGGTTGCCCGCCTTGCGGTGCAGGCCGTCGATGTTCTGGGTGATCACGCACTTCAGAACACCCAGGGCCTCGAGACCGGCCAGAGCGTGGTGGCCGGGATTGGGCTCGGCCTTCCGGACATCCTCGTAGAACGTACCATATGTGGCCCGAAGTCCCAGCATCTCCTCCCAGTACGCCTTTGCGTCATTCAGGAAGAGTTCGTATCTCCGGTAGGCTTCAGCTTCGGCCCTCTTATTGGTAGTCCAGATACCCTTCGGGCCCCTGAAGTCGGGAATGCCCGACTCGGTCGACATGCCTGCGCCGGTCAGTGCGATGGCATGCTTGCTCCGGGCCAGCTCATGTGCTGCGCGCCTGACGAGGCTATCCATAAGTCACCACACGACCTGCGGCACAGTCAGGCAACCGACATGCGTTCGCGTCTACTCCCTACGAACAGAATCACCCTTGCTGCGATCAAGGCCGCCAGGCCCGAGATCAAAAGAGCTCTTCTGATCTCGGGCATAGAAGTCCAGAAGCCTCGCCGGGCAGAATCGGCCACCTGGCTCACCGGGATCTGAGGCATCTGGCGCTGTACTTCGCCTGTCTCTGGATCCTGCCGGATCATCCTCACATCAGGATTCTCGACCGGATTCGGCTTCTTTCCCTCGTATTCCACCCACACATGTATAGGAGACCAGTTGATGACATAGGGTATTCCCATGGCCTCGAAGACGGAGGCCAGGACCAGAGCCCGGGCTTTGCAGTCACCCCTGCCTCTCTCGAACACCTGGTCGATAGTGGGGAAGTACCAGGGCATGCCGTAGACCTCCCAGTCATAGCTGTAAGGTATTGCGGCCAGGACGGCCCTCTCGACATCCGCCGGTTCCGATGGAAGATCGGCGAGCATGAACTCAACAGCGCCCGGGTCAACACCGAGATTGGCAGACCTGTGGATGCTCAGGAAGAAGTTCATGGGGTTGGGATAAAGGACGAAGACGATCCACAGTATTATGAACAGCGGGAAGTAGCGGCGGAAGACCTTCTTCGCCGCAACCCTGCGTCCTGGAGCGCGACTATCCTCCACTTATCTCCTTCTTCTATCGCCCGGCTATCTCTACGATACAGGCCACGTTGGACCGGGTGATGCCCCCGAAGCGGTCATGAAGAGCGGCCTCTCCGTTCTATGCGGCGCAGGGTCCCCTCGTCGAGACCGAAGTGATGTGCCAACTCGTGGCGCACTACCCGCCCTATCAGCACCTCAACATCGCCTTCGGACCTGCAACGTGCCTGAATCGGCTTACGGAAGACGCTTATCTTATCGGGAAGGACCAGGCCGTAACTCCTACCCCGCCTTGTCTGAGGCACACCTTCATAGAGCCCGAGTAGCTGGGTGCCACTGGCCAGTCGCGCCCGTCGTAGTTGTGTATGTGTAGGCCAATCCTGTATCACGATGTCCACATTCTCCAGTTTCTGCATGAACTCATGCGGCAGACGCTCAATGGCCCGGGCCACAAGATTCTCGAATTTCTCCACACCCATATCCATGTCAATACCCCGAGTTCATGGACGTCGGCAGCACATGAGATCTACTGGCATCACTCTATCACGGATGGCTCTCGCCCGACAAACAAATATCAGGTCACAGAATCAAAGGATAGCGTTTTTTTCGAAAAAATTCTGCAGGGTACTAGACATACCTCGGTTCACGATGTATAATGATTTTTAGCTTAGGCGCCTCTCGGGGCGAGCTTTGTTGACGAAGGATGACAAATAGTATAGGCTTTTGCGCAGGTCTGAAGAGAGGAGATGTCAGATTGCAGTGCCGTGGCATCCGAGGTGCTATCACGGTCTCATCTAACGATAGAGATAATATACTGGCCGCAACCAAGGAATTGCTTGTTGAGATGACTCAGGCCAACGAGACCGAAGTTGATGACATAGCTGCGATCTTCTTTACAACGACGCCAGACCTGAACGTTGAGTTTCCCGCCGCGGCTACACGAGAGCTGGGGTGGCCAGCCAGCCTGGCTCTGCTCTGCGGGCATGAGATGAGTGTTCCTCACGACCTTCCTCAATGCGTGAGGATTCTGATGCTCATAAACACCGATAAGGGACACGATGAGATCACGCACGTTTACCTGGGAGAGGCGAAGAAGCTGAAGAACGAGACGTCGCTTTCGATCGGAGGCAAGACATGATTGTAATCATGAGAATCGGCTGCAGCCAGGACGACATCAGCCGGGTCACGAACAGAATCGTTGACGCCGGCCTTAGAGTATATATGCCGAACGGGGTGGAACGTACGGTTATCGGGGTTGTGGGGCAGTCATTTCCCGGGCTTCGCGATGCACTGGAGTCTCTCCCGGGCGTTGATCAGGTCATACCTGTGGCCAGACCGTATCAGCTTGCCAGCCGGGAGTTCCATCCCGAGGACACCATAATCGACGTGGGCGGCGTGACAATCGGCGGCAGAGAAGTAGTTATCATGGCCGGTCCCTGCGCTGTGGAGAGCGATGAACAACTGATGCTCACCGCGCAAGCGGTCAAGGCAGCCGGCGCCAACGTGCTGCGTGGTGGAGCCTTCAAGCCACGGACCTCCCCATACGAGTTTCGCGGACTGGGGGAGAGAGGACTGAGGATCCTGGCAGAAGTGGGCGGAGAGGTGGGAATGCCCGTGGTTACCGAGGTCATGTGTCCGGACGACGTCGACCTGGTGAGCCAATACGCCGACATACTGCAGATCGGAAGCAGGAACATGCAGAACTTCGTTCTGCTTGATGAGGTGGGCAGGACAAGAAAGCCGATTCTTCTGAAGCGCGGTTTGTCTTCGAATATCCAGGAGTGGCTGCTGGCCGCCGAATACGTTCTGGTACAGGGGAATGAGAAGGTCATCCTCTGCGAACGCGGCATCCGAACGTTTGAGAACTATGCCCGCAATACCATGGACATCAACGCGATCCCGATTGTCGAGAAGGTCAGCCATCTGCCGGTTATAGCCGATCCCAGCCACGCCACCGGCAAGTGGTATCTGGTGCCCCCGCTGGCGCTGGCTGCCGTAGCAGCCGGAGCAGACGGGCTGCTCGTGGAGGTACATCCTAACCCCGACCTTGCGCTCGCGGATGGCCCTCAATCGCTTACCTTTGACAACTTCCGCCTCTTGATGTCCCAACTACTGCCTGTAGTGGAAGCCAGAAACAGAAAGCTAGCTATCTCGGGCGTGAGGGTCAACCCCTGACACGATGCGCGTTGAGCAGGAACTAGCTGCAGTAGCTCCCCGGACAGATACGCTTCTTACCATAGGAGTCTTCGATGCCGTTCACGCGGGCCACCGTCACCTGCTGGAACACCTGAAACTGCGGGCCGGTGACAATGCTCTGCTTAGCGGAGTGGTCAGCTTTGACCCTCATCCACAGTCTGTTCTGCATCCGTACAGCGAGTTGCCCTGGCTGAGCGATGTCGACGACAGAGTCAGGTCCATAAGAGAGCTGGGCATAGACCTGGTAGTGGTGCTCACGTTCGATCAGGAGACAGCGCTGCTTACTGCGCAGCAGTTCTTGACCAAGGTCAGGACACATCTCAGGATGCGCGGTATCATTGTGGGACCAGACTTCGCGCTGGGACGAGGGCGTGAGGGCAGTATCGACCAACTCCGCGTGCTGGGGCATCAACTGGGATTCGGCGTGGAGGTTGTCCCTCCGTATACAATGAACGGCGAGGTGGTGAGCAGCACTCTGATCCGGCAGGCACTGGCTGAGGGCAACACGAGAAAGGTGCGACTGCTCATGGGACGCTATTTCCATGTAGGAGGGACGGTTGTAACAGCGGACAAGCGCGGGCGGGAGCTGGGGTTTCCCACAGCGAACATCGACATCAAACCTCAGCAAGCGCTGCCGGGCGACGGCATCTATGCTACCATAGCCCATGTGCTTGACAGGCGTTTCGCTTCGGCGACTTACGTGGGTACCCGTCCTACATTTGGGGACACCCGGAGAATGGTGGAATCCTACCTGCTGGACTATGAAGGCGACCTGTACGGCAGAGAGATGAAGCTGGAGTTCGTGCAAAGAATGAGAAGCGACGAGCGTTTCCCTTCCCCCGAGGAACTGAAGAGACAGATCGAAAGGGATGTTC